>JBEIGU010000133.1:0-10453 GCA_040381765.1 Leptolyngbya sp. | reverse complement strand
TTTAACCGTCTAGAATTTTCTGGGTGAAAGGATCCAGGATTATGATCTAGAAATTCAGGTCCATAGATAATCGGCAGGGTCATCAGGGGAAAGGTTATAACTTAGCCAAAACGGTTAAGGCAGGATAAATCAGCTAATTTAATAGCCTTATCACTGACATGCTTGCCCAATGGACATAGAAAAACCAACAGTTAAATTACAGTTCCATCGGGGATTCGGGCATTTTTGAGAATAACGACGATGCCATCACGAATGTAAAAGCCCTGATCCTCCCGTTGAGCTTCCTGGACCTGATTTTGGTTGATAATCTGGACCCTGGCGCCAATCCGGGCATTCTTATCGATGATGGCGTTGCGAATTAAACTATTCGGGCCGATGCCGATCAGGGACAGTTCCTGTCCCTGGGTAGGTTGGAGTTGGGCGGAGACCTGATCGCCATAATCCGATCCCAGGATTAGACTATCTTCAACTACGCTGTCCGCCTCTATGCGGGTACGAATACCCAGTACCGAGTGGTTGATGCGGCAGCGATTTAAGCGACATCCCTCCGCGACCATGGAATCAGTAATTTCGCAATCCCAGATTTGGGTGGGCGGCAAATAACGGCCCCGGGTATAAATCGGGGCATTTTCGTCATAGAAGCTAAAGGGAGGATCGGGCTGCTGGGTGAGGGCCAGATTGGCATCATAGAAAGCCTTAATAGTGCCAATGTCTTCCCAGTATCCTTGAAATAGGTAAGCCTGGACATTATAGTGGGCAGCAGCGGTGGGAATAATTTCCTTACCAAAGTCGGTGCGATCGGCATAGCGCTCTAACAGCTCGATCAGCACCTGACGTTTAAAGACGTAGATCCCCATGGAAGCAATGTAGGGTTTTTGCTGGGCAAGTTTAGGGTCCAACCCCAGACTTGTAGTATCTACGCGCATTTGCCTTAGATCATCACCGGTGGGTTTTTCACTAAAATCTACGACCCTGCCCTTAGCAGTGATTTTCATCAAACCAAAGGCGGAGGCAAACTTTTCCTCAATTGGCACCCCCGAAAGGGTAATGTCAGCCTCAGTCTGACGATGGTGCTCAATGTAGGCCCGGTAATCCATGCGGTAAAGATGATCTCCCGATAGGATCAAGTACTCATCCACATCCCACTCCTGCAGGAGTGAGAGATACTGGCGCACTGCATCGGCGGTACCTTGAAACCACTCGGAGTCGTTAGGGGTTTGCTGAGCAGCCAAAACTTCAACAAAACCCTGCTCAAACCCCCCCAATCGATAGGTACGGGAGATATGGCGATTGAGAGAAGCAGAATTGAACTGGGTCAAGACATAAATCCGATAGATTTCTGAGTTAATACAGTTGCTCACCGGTATGTCAATTAAGCGGTATTTACCTGCCAGGGGCACCGCTGGCTTAGCTCGCATTTTCGTGAGGGGATAGAGCCTGGTGCCCGCACCGCCACCCAGAATCAATGCCAAAACCTTTTTCATGGGGATAAACCTTGACTATCTTGACTAGTACCTAGAGTGGCAAAAGGCAGTTTGGGCTAACGGCCTGCTTCAGGCAACAGGCAGAGAGGATAGAAAGACTGCAAATCAGGCCAAAAAGGACATTAAGGATAACTGTACATGAAACATCTCACCGGGGGAAATGATGCGTTCCTCCTGCCATTCTCCGAGTAGGGTGCAGAGCAGCTTAACCGCGCTACTGCGTCGGACTACATCTTGAATAGCCTCCAAAGCTGCCTCTGCACTAGGGTAGGGCTTACCATCGGAGAATTGAAAGTCAGGGTGACGCCACCAATTAGTCCAATGATTATTTCGTTTGATTAAGAATAAGCTTTCTCCCAGGTAATGAACTTCGATCATGGAAGTCTCTCTAGTGCAGCTCATGGAAAAACCTCTTGGGAATAACCAAATCTATAATTCAGCTAATTCAGTAAAAGCCATCCATAGTGATAGCCACTTGCAGGGGGTAAAAGCGAACTCAAACATGTCCTCAACATTTAACCTTGAGGAATCGAATGCTTTCTAAGCCTTAGGCCAAACTAAATAACCAGCTAGCATTCGGGAATCTGACCAAGCTCGCAGGAGACCTGCGATCTACCCTACTTCCCCTTGAAATTAAGTTACACCTTAATAGAGCAAATGTAAATGAAGTCAAAGAATTGGAGGGATTTTCCGTAACATCTCTCTTCGGGAAATTGAGGAGGATTGGCAGGCTAGCATACCCCAGCCTAAATCTGCCTACCTTTAGGACTGCCGAGTTCTGACCTCTGACTCCTCTTTCGACGGGGTCCTAACTGATTATCCCAAGGGTTGGGGTTGGTTGGGCTAGGCGATCGCTTGCTGGGCAATTGCGGTGAAGCCCTCCAGGTCAGCCAAACTGGGAGTCAGAGGACAGTCGCTGGGGGTGACCCCTTGCCTAAGCCACAGTAGGTACTCCAGGTTGCCAGCTGGACCCACCAGGGGGGACCAGGTCAGGCCGTGGTATTGCCACCCCAGGGCCCCAGCGGCGGACAGCACCGTGACGATTGCCCCGGCCTGATCTCGCGGGTCTCGCACTACTCCCTTTTTGCCCACCCGATCTCGACCCACCTCAAACTGGGGCTTAACCAGCAGCACCAACTCCCGGGGGGGCGCCAGCAGGGCCGCCATCGCCGGTAACACCTTGGTGAGGGAGATAAAGGAGAGGTCCACCACCCCCAGATCTGCCCAGGGGTCTTCAGGGCCATAGAGATCGGCAGCGATCAGGTAACGCAGGTTAGTGCGCTCCCGTAGCACGACGCGCGGGTCCTGGCGCAGGCGCCAGGCCACCTGACCATAACCCACATCAATACCGTAGACTCGCCCCGCCCCCGACTGGAGCAGACAATCGGTGAACCCACCGGTGGAAATACCCCCATCCAGGACGACCCGTCCAGCCACCGGCAGGTTAAAAGTGGTGAGGGCCTTGGCCAACTTCTCTCCCCCCCGGGAAACAAACCGAGGGGCTTGCTGCACCTGCAAGTAGGCCTCAGGGCCGATTAGGGTGGCGGGCTTGTCCACCACTACCTTATCTACCCGCACCGCCCCGGCCTGAATCAACCGTTGGGCTTGCTGACGCGACTCACACAAACCGCGCTCCACCAGTAGACAATCAAGACGCTGTTTAGCCATGGACAAGGGTTAGGGAACTGGGGCCCTGACATCGAACAATTGCCCCAGGGCAGGTAAACGGCCTGGCCACAGAAGACTGGTGCCCATAGCCGATGTTTGACTAGCTGACCAAAATTATAGCTTTGGCCAGAACGCTTCTCAGAAAGCTCTTGAGGAGAGGACTGTTTCACGAGTCAACGCTATGGGAACTGGCCTGCTTTATTGCCCTTAGCTGATCTTAGTTTTCTTCCAGGGCTGACCTTCAGTATCGCGTTGGGTTAATCGCTTAGGACAAGTTGAGTCAGTTAAAGCTAATACTGGATAGATATTCTGGCTGTCCTCGCTTGACTGAGTGCTCAAGGGTTCGACCGAGTTCACACCAAGGTTCCACAGGCTGCCCCGTTGCCCCTGGCGACGGCCATCTCCTAGCCATGATAGCCGGAAAGATAATCGCTCCATCGGAGACCTAGGGCCGCAGGATAAAGTCATACCCACGGTAGCGATCGCCCTGGTACTGCACCACCAACCAGGTGTTAGGGTCAAACTCCAGGGGATAGGCCTGGCGGTCTACCGTAACCCCCTCGGCATCGGCGGCGGGGGTCAGACGACAATAGGGAATGGGCAACCAGGCTTGTAGAGTCGTTTGGGGGGTTTGGGCAGGGGTGTTCAGCAGTTGCTGTAGCTGCTGCCGAGAAAGTACGGCCTGGGGTTGATCGATCTGGAGACACCGATCCGCCGTCCCAGGGGAGGCGGTCAGCGGCCCCAGGTTAGGGGCCACCACCAGGGTGGCCAGGGTGAGCATGGACCCACCCACCAGCACCCAGCGTCCTGAGCTCTGCCCGTTGGGCTGGGGGCTGGCCAGGGGTGGGGCCCAGGGGTCGACATCGACGGGGGGAGAGTTGCCAATCGGGGTGGACTGTTGCTGCAGGTAGTGGACCGAAACCGATGGATGGGAGTTGTACGTCATTGCAGTATTGCAGAATTCACCAAGGGTGGCCCTAACCCCTAGGCACCCAGGTCCACCTGGCTCGAAACCGGGAAGACCCCTACACTGAAAAGCAAGGCCAGAACCATGAACCTATTATAGTACATAAATACTATTTTGTCCCATTTGCCTTCGCTGCCCTATGCACCGCACCATTGTCTGGTTCCGTCGGGATCTGCGCGTGTTTGACCATGCTCCCCTGGCTCGGGCCGCCCGGCGGGGCCTGGTGATACCGGTGTTTGTCTTTGACCGGGCCCTGCTGCACCATCCGGAAACGGGACCGGCCCGGGTGGAGTTTTTGCTGGGGGCCCTGGCTGCCCTGGATGGAGACCTGCGGCAACTGGGAGGGCGGCTGATCCTGCGATCGGGGGACCCGGTGCAGGTGTTGCCCAAGTTGGTGCGACAATGCCAGGCGGAGGGTATCTACGCCCACACCGATTGCGAACGGATCTACGGCCGGGTGCGGGATGCCCGCCTGAACCAGGCCCTGGCGGCGGCGGGGATGAAAATCCGTTGGTTTGACCCCCCCGGTAGTTTCCCGGATCTGGTGCCCTACCCCGCCTATCGTCGGCGTTGGCACGAGCAGATGGGGGAGGAACTGGCTCCCTGCCCTCCGGCGGTGGCGGTGCCACCGGAGGTGATCAGTGAGGCCTGGCCACAGCTTCCCCACCTGGGCCACCGGTCCGATGGTAAACCGATTCCCTCGGCCAGCACCGCCGCTGCCCAGACCCTACTGCAGGATTTTCTGGAGGACAAGGCGCCCCGCTACTACTGGCAGTTGTCCTATCCCAGTGCGGAGGTGACCACCGGCCTCAGCCCCCACCTGAAGTTTGGGGTGATTTCGGTGCGCCAGTGTGTGCAGACGGTGCTGGCCAGGGGGGATGGGGGTGACCCCCGGCGGCGGCGCAGTCACCAGCAGCTGATTTCCCGGCTGCGCTGGGGCCAGGGGTTTGGCCAGCGGTTTCGCTACCTGCCCCAATTAGAACTGCGATCGCTCTACCGCATCTTTGACGAGGAGGACTGGGCCTTCGACCCCGATCTCTACCAGGCCTGGCAAACTGGCCACACCGGCTTTCCCATGGTCGATGCCGCCGCCCGCTGCCTGCAGGCCACCGGTGGCTACCTGGCCCTGAATTTTCGTAGCCGGGCGATCTATGCCAGCTTCCTCAGTAACCTGATGGGCATGGACTGGCGCTACGGCGCCCTCCACTTTATGCGCCACCTGATCGACGGCGACTGTCCCATCGACCACTACCAGTGGGCCATGCAGGCCGGTGTCACCCACTGCCTGGACAAAACCTGGACCCGCATCTACCATCCTGGCCAGGTGGCGGTGGATCGGTGTGACCCTGAGGGGCAGTTTATCAAGCGATGGCTGCCAGAACTGGCGGACCTGCCCCCGGAACAGCTGGGCAACCCACCCCGGCGATCCACCTACCCCGCCCCCATCCTTGACTACAGAGCCGCCCGACAACACCGGGTGGAACAGCTGGAGCGGCAGCGGCAGAGCTTTCTCCACACTCCTCACCTGCTGCCCCACCTGGCCCCCCTACCGGCGGACCTGACCCCCTTTGGCGGCGATCGCTACGGCGGGGAAATCAGCTGGGCCTTAGAATCAACTCCCGCCCTTTTTCCCCCCGCCCTCGACCTGACCAGTCTGGATAGCGCCGACCAATCCGCCCTCCGCACCTGGTTTGTGGCCCATGTTACCATTCCCCCCTCCCGTTCCGGTCGCCGTCGTTCCACCCCCCCTGGTCAGCAACTCAGCCTGCTGGACTGACCGGTTCTCCTAAATTCCCCTAGATCCCTACCCATGCCCACCACCGACTACCTGCGCATCAGTCTCATCGATCGCTGCAACCTCCAGTGCCAGTACTGCATGCCGGCGGGATTAACCATGGATTATGTGCAGCGGCAGGACTGGTTGACCCGCCAGGAATTGCGGCAGCTGCTGACGGAGGTGTTTATCCCCCTGGGTTTTGACCGGTTTCGGCTAACCGGTGGGGAGCCCCTGCTGCGCCCCGACCTGGTGGAGATCGTGGCCGATATGGCCGAGCTGCCCGCCACCCAGGATCTGGCCCTCACCACCAATGGGATTTTGCTAGCGGCTAAGGCCCCGGCCCTCTGGCAGGCTGGGTTACGGCGGCTCAACATCAGCCTGGATAGCCTCAATCCCCAGGTGTTTCAGCAATTAACCGGGGGGCGGGATCACTGGCACCAGGTCTGGCAGGGCATCCAGGTGGCCCATGGGCTGGGCTTTGCCCCCCTGAAGCTGAATGTGGTGGTGATCCCTGGGGTGAACGATCAGGAGGTGCTGGAGTTGGCTGGCCTCAGTCGCGATCGCCCCTGGCATATTCGCTTCATTGAATTTATGCCGATTGGTAACGCCCACCTGTTCGCAGATCGGGGCTGGGTGGACTCCGCCAGTCTACGCCAGCACATTCGCCAGCACTGGGGCCTGGATCCGGGCCAGGTGCGGGGTAATGGCCCGGCGGAGGTTTTCCAGATCCCCGGAGCCCTGGGTACGGTGGGGTTTATCAGCCAGATGTCGGAGTGTTTTTGCGATCGCTGCAACCGTCTGCGGCTCTCCGCCGATGGCTGGCTACGTCCCTGCCTGCTCAATGAAACCGGCCAGATTGACCTGAAAACTCCCCTGCGCCAGGGTGAACCCCTGGTTTACCTGCGCCAACGGGTGGCGGACCTGGTGGCGGCTAAACCCGCCATCAACTACAAAATGCGTCAATCCGGCGTTACCGGGGCCTACGGTCGCACCATGTCCCAGATCGGCGGCTAGGGATCGATCTCTCCCCCAATTCCCCCATCCAGGCTTTTCAAACCCGCTCTGCCTAGGTAGAATTTGCCCCATAGTACTGAGTTATTTCCGGTCCGCCCCTGGCCCCAACCATGAACCCAGCCAGGCAATATACCACCGGCGAGGAGAACTAGCTTGACTGAAGATATCCCCCCTACGGTTTCCCCGCCCCCCTCCAGGCCGCGGAGACGGTGGCTCAAGGGCTTAGCCCTGGCGGCCGTCATCACCACCGCGGGCGGATCCCTGGCAGCTTGGTGGGGTTATACCCTGGTGCGGCAGAACTTACCTAAATTTTTGCAAGACAACCTTAGTGCGGCCCTGGGCCGCCCCCTCAAGGTAGGGGAATTTCAGCGGTTTGGCCCCACCGGCGTGCGGTTGGGCCCCTCCATTGTGCCCCCCACGGAGGAGGACTTCTCCTGGGTCAAGGCCCGCGCCCTGGAGGTTAACTTCAACCCCCTGGAGCTGATCTTCACCCGTACCCTCCGCCCTAGTGTGGTTTTTATCCAACCTGAAGTGGCCCTCAAGCAGGGTTTCGACGGCCAATGGCGGGTCCGTCCCCCCCAATCGGTGGGGGAACGGGGCCTGGTGGAAACCCGCCTGCGCAGTTTGCAAATCCGTAGTGCCCAACTGGCCATTGGCCCCATTTCCCGCACCTCCATTGTGGAGGTACCGGAGGGGGTCACCAGTGCTTCCCTGATCCTGCTCAAAAACGTCAACCTGCGGCTCCGCTTCACCGGCGATGACAACCAAACCGCCACCCTGGTGGTGGGGGGACGGCTCAACAATGGCGCCTTTCAACTGCGTGGCGAAGGGCAGCTGGATAGCCGCCAGGCCAACCTGGCGGTGCAGGCGCAACAAATCCCCATCGAAGCGGTCAACCCCCTGCTGGGTGGCAATCTCTTTGTCCGCAACGGCTTGCTCTCCGCCAATCTCGATCTAAAGTTACGACCCGAGGAGGCGGACCCCCTAACGGTTCAGGGAACGGCCCGCCTGCGCAACGGTGATGTGGTGATCACCGATCTGCCTGCCCCCCTCCAGGATATTAATGGCACCCTGGTGACCAGGGGGGTAGGGGGTCGGTTGGAGAATAGCTCCCTGAAGTTTGGGTCCATTCTGGTGAAGGCCGCTGGGGGTATTGACCTGCACAAGGGCCATGATCTAACCATTACCCTACCCCGGGTTAGCCTGGCCCAGGTGGCCGCAGCCCTGGACCAAACCCTGCCGATCCCCGCCGAGGGTAGCTTTGGCATCAACACCCGGATTACCGGCAAATTGCTGGACCCGCAGGTGGAGGGTAAGCTGGAAAACCTCGGACCCGTGCAGGTGGGTCGGCTGGGTTTCCCGACCCTGGTGGCCAGTTTTGCCGCCAACCTGCGGGGGTTTGTGCTGCGCCAGGCCCGCCTGCAGCCCAGCACCGGTGGGGTGATCACCGCCCAGGGGCGGGCGGAGGCCCAGCTCGGTGACTGGCGACAGGCCCGACTTGACCTGAAGGCCCAGACCGATCTACCCCTGGATGGCATCGCCAGCCTCTACGGGCTACCCCTGCCCGACGGTTTTGAGTTGGGGCTCCTCCAGGCCCAGGCCCAGCTACAGGGGGTGGCCACGGATCTGCGGGGGGAGGCCAACTGGCAACTACCCCAGGCCAGTTTCCCAGGCCAGGGGCGGCTGCGCTATGCCAAGTCCCTACTGCGGGCGGAGTCCACCCGTTTCCAGGTGGGAGATAGCCAGCTGCAGGCGGAGGGGCAGGCCAGCCTGGCTAGCCGCAACTGGCAAGCCCGCCTGCGGGGGCAGTCCCTACCCCTGGCCCAGGTCTCTCCCCAACTGCGGGGCCGCCTCGACGCCGATCTGGGGGCCTCCGGCAATCTGACCCGGTTGAATCCCCAAGGGGTTCGAGCCCAGGGACAGATCCAACTTTCCCAAACCATACCCCTTGCCCTGGGGGGAATAGAGGGGGTGTTACCGGGGCCCCTGCGGGCCCGCTTTGCCTGGACCGGTAGCCGGCTAGAGGTGGCCTCAGCCCAGGCTCCAGGACTCTACGCCAGCGGCGGGGCCAATATTGATTTTCCCCCCAGCGGTGGGGGGCCAGTCCTTTCTGCCATGGATTTCGCCACCCGCTTGACGAACTTCAACCTGGCCTCCGCCTATACCCTGTTAGGAGGGCCGGCCTGGCTACGTCCCAGGGGTTACCTTGACTTTACCGGTCACCTGCGGGGGGGCTGGCCCCAGCCCCAGTTAGCCGGTACCGCCGCCCTGCGCCAGCTAGCCCTCAACGATCGCCCCCTGCTGGCGGATGTGATCGGCCCGGTGCAGGCCTCCCCAGCCCAGGGAGCCCGGCTGGATTTGCGGGGGGGAGGCTCCCGGGTTTTCGCTAGCCTGGGCCCAGACCTACGGCCCCAAGTCTTTCGGGTGACTAACGGGGAGTTTTTGGCCCAGGGACAACCCCAGGGGCAGGACCTGGCGGTGGAGCTGCGCCGGTTTGATTTAGGGCTGCTGGCCCTACGCCCCATTGCACAACCCGATCTAGGCTGGCTGGGGGGACGACTGGAGGCCGATGCCCTGGTCAAGCTCAACCCCTGGTCAAACCCAGCGGTGACCGCCAGCTTTCGCCTTGACCAGCCCTCCCTGGGGGCGATCGCCGCCCAGAGCCTGACCGGCCAGCTAGGCTACCGCGATGGCCTGGCCCTGCTCACCGGCGGAGCCTTGACCCTTACCCCCCGCACCAACTTTTTATTCACCGGGGAGGGGCAGTGGTTTCCCCAGTGGCGGGCCCGGGCAGAGATCAGCACCGATAACGCCCAATTCCAGGACATCCTCCAAACCCTGGGCCTCTACGACTATGGGGACCTGGGCCGGTTTCTCCAGCCCCGGCCCCCGGGCCAGGCAACGCACCTTGCGGTGCACTCCGTCGGGGATCCCGAAGCCCCCCTGCTCAACCAGGCCACCCTGGCCCGGGCCCTGGAGACCCTGGGGCGTCTACGGCAGCAGCAGTCGGTTCAGGCCCTACTCCCCAGTCTGGAGGAACTGGAGGGCGCTGTGTCAGGCCGCCTCAGCCTGACCATTGCCCAGGGGCAGGACCTGGCAGCGGAGTTTAGTTTTGCCGGACAAAACTGGGCCTGGGGACGCTACGACTTTGATAATCGATTTCTGGCCCTGGGCCAGCTGCGGGACCAGGTGCTGTCCCTCAACCCCCTGGAGTTTCGGGCTGGCGAGACGCGGCTGGGGCTGGTGGGGGATCTGGGTCTAGCCCAGTCAGACCTGGGGCTGGAGGCGGTTAACCTACCCCTCAGCGCCGCCGCCAATCTGCTGGAAACCCCCTTTCAGGTCACCGGGCTGCTCAACCTCCAGGCCCAACTCACCGGTGCCTACACCAATCCCCAATTGCAGGGGCAGGGTAATCGCATCTTAATTGGCTAATTACGATACAGACAGATTGCTCACTTTCTGAAGCAAGAGCAGATTTACT
The DNA here is from genome assembly GCA_040381765.1 of Leptolyngbya sp. Taxonomy (GTDB): domain Bacteria; phylum Cyanobacteriota; class Cyanobacteriia; order Phormidesmidales; family Phormidesmidaceae; genus Nodosilinea. The sequence goes on along the minus strand of JBEIGU010000133.1, from coordinate 62 downwards.
GGTTCTTCATCCGTGATCACGGCTAATCTCATACTGATACTGCATTTTGGGTTATATGAGAC
>JBEIGU010000132.1:0-10484 GCA_040381765.1 Leptolyngbya sp. | reverse complement strand
GTTCTCCGAGAAAGTGAGATTTCATCAGGGTTTCAGGCTTCGGACTGCCAACAAAGACGGAAACTACTCAAGTGCCTATGGTAGAAGGGTTTCAGGCTTCTTCAAGCCCCGGATTTTGGGAGAACTTCCGACTCTCCAGTACCTGACTTTCACTGATAAACTCGGCCTCCTCACAGCTAATGCCACGACGCCCTACCTGATGGCGTTTCCCAACCTGAAGGAAACCGGCCCCCTCGTGCTGGAAATTCCCGCCGGACCCACCGCCGGAGGCTTCACGGACTTCTGGCAGCGGCCGATTTCCGACACCGGTCAGACCGGACCAGACAAGGGCAAGGGCGGCAAGTATCTCATCCTAGGCCCGGATGATCCGGACATGGAGCCCGAGGGTTACTATGTCTTCCGCTCCCCCACGGTGAATGTGTTTGTTGGACAACGCGTGCTTGATCCTGACAAGGAAAAGACGCTGGCACTGATGGCGGCGATTCAGCTCTACCCTTACAGCCAGCGAGATAACCCGCCACCGACTTCGCACATCCGACCCAACGGCCGCAAGTGGAGCGGTACCCAGCCGTGCGGGCTAGCCTATTGGCAGGGCGTGGCCAAGTTCATCAATGAGGAGCCTCCCCACGAACGAGACCGCATGATACTCGGCATGCTGCAGCCGCTGGGAATTGAGAAGGACAAGCCCTTCAACCCCGACCCGCGCCAGAGGCAGATCCTGCTCGAGGCCGTTCAGGTGGGCGAAGTGATGGCCCGTACGATTGGATTCGAGAAGCGCTTCAAGGGAGTAACGGTTTGGCCGGGCAAGAAGTGGGAGATTTCACTCTTCCTCAAAGAGACCTCTCAGGAGGCTCCGTACTATACGGAGTTCGACGAGCGCGCCTCATGGTTCTACGAGGCGGTCGGCGTCTCCGTTGGGATGATGGGCCGCACCGTAGGCTTTGGGCAGGTCTACCTGGAATCATCCAAGGACGCGAACGGTCATTGGCTCGACGGTAGCAAGAACTATCAGTTGCATATCCCAGCCAACGCGCCAGTGGCGCAGTTCTGGTCCTTCACCGTCTATGACAATGAGACCCGCTGCTTCGTGGACACGGGCGTGCAGCCCGACCGTTCATCACGGGACGACATCGTAACGAACGCGGACGGTTCGGTGGACCTTTACTTCGGAGCCCAGGCCCCAGCCGGGAAGCCGGAAACGAACTGGATCAAGACCCTCCCCGGCAAGGGCTGGTTCACCTATTTCCGACTCTACGGTCCGACCCAGCCATACTTCGACCGCAGCTGGGTTCTGCCGGACATTGAGCTGATCCCCTAACTGTGGCCCCCTGGCGGCGAACGATACCTGAGCCCTTTTCAAACAACCTCTAAGAGGTTGTTTGAAAAGCCAAAGAGAGTCTCAAACTATACCTATGGAGTAGGATAATCACCGCAAAATTCAGTATTTTAGCTGCCCCCTAGCGGCGAACTATACCTGGGACAGCTCTTTTCAAACAACCTCTTAGGCTAATAACCAGGCCAACAGATCGCCGATGGTAAGCTGTAGCTCCGCCACAAACGGGGGTACACTTTACCAGTCCCCTGAAAACCAAGTTCTGTTGAGCCTTACCAGCCTTCGGGAAATCCAAATCAAACTTCAGCTTGGCAAGCTAACTCTCAGAGGTAATCTAGCCGATATCGTTGGCCAACAGCAGGCTGAGGGTAATATCACCCTGCTACCCATTAAATTTCCCCATATTTTAGACCTCGAACAACTCCCCCAGCACCATCGAGATCCATTTGATCGCTTACTGATTTCCCAAAGTCGAGTTGAAGATGCCACGATCGTCATGGGACAACTATTTGACAACACCCCAGAGATCCGCAGATTGAGCCGCTGCGATCGCAGCACTCCATCGCCCCTGCACCGAGCCCTGCAACTCATCTGCAAAGGCCTGATGATAGGCCGCCCGGACATGGGCATTGACCGCCATTGTTTTAACGGCATACATCTGGGTCGCCATCTTGGGATAACACCCGATCGCAATAATCAACCCCAGAAAACAAGCCGCTATAAAAATCTCCCGAGGATTGGCATCCTTAAACTCGGCCTCCTCTGGCAAGACACAGTCAGTGCCAAAACAGTTCGCCTCCTGGTTACCCTGAGCCTTTAAATCTAAATCATCCAGGTCACAGGCAGGCACCAGGTCACACATTTGATCAGCCATGTCTCCATAAAACACCTGGCGCACCATCGACAACAGATAGATCGGCGTCAGAATCAACCCCACTGCCGCCAGGAAAATGGTCACCAAGCGAAAGGCCGAACCATAGATGTCTGTTGTGGCCAAACCGACAAAGACCTCCACCTCCCCGACGAACCCACTCATCCCGGGCAAGGCCAGGGATGCCAGTATCCCCATGGTAAACAGGGCAAACACCGTGGGCATCGCCTGCCCCAACCCACCCAACTGATTCATCATCATCGTGCGGGTGCGATCGTAGGTAACCCCCGCCAAGAAAAATAACACCGACGCAATCAGTCCGTGGGATAGCATTTGCAGCATGGCCCCACTCACGCCTAAATCACTATAGGACGCAATCCCCAGCAGCACAAACCCCATGTGGGAAATGGAGGAATAGGCCAACCGCCGCTTCATATTGGCCTGGGCAAAGGAGTTCAATGCCCCATAGACGATGTTGACCACCCCTAAAATCGCCAACACCGGCGCGAAATAGATATGGGCATGGGGCAACAGTTCCAAGTTCAACCGGATCAGCCCATACCCCCCCATTTTCAGTAACACCCCTGCCAAAATCATCGACACTGGCGAAGACGCTTCGCCGTGGGTATCCGGCAGCCACGTATGAAAGGGGAAAACTGCCAATTTGACCCCAAAGGCCACCAGCAGGCCAGCGTACAAAAACCATTCCAGCCCCAAGGGAAACTGCTTTAGCCCTAGTTCAGCAATATCAAAGGTGAGGGTATCACCATAGAGTCCCATCCCCAGGGCGGCCACCAAAATGAAAATCGAAGCCAGGGCTGTATACATCAAGAACTTCGTCGCGGCATAGCTGCGATTCTGCCCGCCCCAAATGCACACCAGCACATAGACCGGCACCAGTTCCACTTCCCACATAATGAAGAACAGGATCAGGTCTTGGGCTACGAACACCCCGACCTGGGCAGCATACAGAATCAACATCAGGGCGTAGAACAGGCGCGATCGCCGATCCACCTGCCAGGCGGCAAACATCGACAGCGTCGTCACAAAGCCTGCCAACAGCACCAGCGGAGCCGAAATACCATCCACCGACAGGGCCCAACTCAAGCCCAGCTGAGGTAACCAAACCACCTTTTCCGCCAGTTGGAAGGTCGCCTGGCTGGCGTCGTAATGCCGCCAAAAGGCATAGCACATCAGTCCCAAATCAACGGTGCCAATCGCCAACGCAAACCAGCGGACAGTCTTGCCGCCTTTATTAGGGAGAAAAGGAATGACTAACGTAGCTACCAACGGCAGTAGCACGATCACGGTTAGCCAGGGGAACTGTTCTGTCATGGTAAGAATTAATGCCTGTCCGTTGAGCTAAGGACATCTTACGCAACTGTGAGACCCATGATCTATGGCTCTTTTGCTGATCTGCCATTGACTTAGCATTATGTATCTGGTGTTGAGTTACCCTCTGACCTGGAACATGAACGCTGAAGGACTAGGTCACTAATCGGATAAACTTTTTCCGTCCCAGCTGTAGCACCTTACCCACCAAGGGGTCGGGGCTCTCGAACAACTGGTTAGGATCGCTGACCTTTTCCCCCTCCAGCCTGACGCCGCCCCCTTGAACTTGTCGCCGGGCCTCACTGCTGGTGGGGCATAGCCCTGTAGCGGCGACAATGTAAAACAACCTGGCGGGAAAGCTAATCGCCCCCAGGGAAAACTCCGGTACCCCCGCTGCCCCCTCACCCGCCCCCTGCACCAGGGTGAGGGCCGCCTGTTGGGCCTGCTGGGCCGCCACTGGGCCGTGGAACTGAGTGGTGACCTGCAGGGCCAGTTGCTTTTGTTGCTCTCGGGGGTTAAGGGGTAGGGTGGCCAGATCGGTGCTGGTGAGCAGCTCAAAATAATCACGAATTAGGCTGTCGGGAATTTTTTCCAGCTTCGAATACATGGTCAGGGGGTCCTCCCGTAAGCCCACGTAGTTCCCCAGGGACTTAGACATTTTCTGGCTGCCATCGGTGCCCAGCAGTAGGGGCATGAGCATGCCAAACTGGGGGGGGTGGCCAAAATGGCGTTGCAGGTCTCGCCCCACGGCAATGTTGAACTTTTGGTCAGTCCCCCCTAATTCCACATCCGCCTGCACCGCCACCGAGTCGTAGCCCTGCATCAGCGGGTAGAGGAACTCATGGAGAAACACCGGGTTGCCCTTGTCGTAGCGATCGGCAAAGCCCTCCTTAGCCAGCATCTGACCCACGGTCATGGTACCCAGTAATTCAATGATGTTGCCCAGGTCGAGGCTGGAAAGCCACTCCGAGTTATAGCGGATTTCCAGTCGACCGGGGGTGTCAACGTCCAGGATGGGCCGCACCTGGTCCAGGTAGGTTTGGGCATTGGTCTGCACCTCCGCCACCGTTAACTGTCGTCGCACCTCCGACTTGCCGGTGGGGTCACCGATGCGGGCGGTAAAGTCACCAATGATCAACACGGCGGTGTGACCAGCATCTTGAAAGGCCCGCAGCTTACGCACCGGAATACTGTGGCCCAGGTGAATCTCCGCCCCGGTGGGATCGATGCCCAGTTTGACCCGTAGGGGGCGATCGCTGTGCTCCAACCGATGCAGCAAATTTTGTTCTGGATCCTGCACCTGAGGCTGGTCTGGGAAAACCTCACTAATCCCCCGATAAATCCAGGCCAGGGAAGGAGATAGGGACGCCAGGACGGGAGATAAAACCATAGGATAATCGTCAAATTCGGATCGCTAGCTTGGCTTTACCCTCTATACTATGTCCTTACCGTCCCCCTGGCCCCCACAGCCCTGACCTGGCGACTATAATTCAACCATGCCCTAGTCACCGGCACGGGGATGGAGGCGGACTAGAACGCCTTTCCGTCTTCACCTTCACCAAGCCTCCGGATCCTCGGGGCTCTGGTCAAAGCTACACCTAATCCTTTGATGCCCTTGCCTAACGTGTCACCCCAAACCAGCCTCCGTCAGAAAAAGCGGGTCTATCCCCAACCGATTCGACGATCCTCCAGTCTGATCACCTACCTGCAGGATGTCGGCCAGGTGACCGCCGCCACCCTGTTGGGGGGCACCATGATATTTAGCTCCATTCTGGCGGGGGGGCTGGTGGGGCTGGCCATCAGCTTTCGTAACCTACCGGACGTGCGCATCCTGCGGAATTACGTCCCCAGCGAAACTAGCTATATCTACGACATCAACGGCACCCTGCTGTACAGTTTGCACGACGAAGCTAACCGGGAAGTCGTCGATATTGACGAGGTCTCCCCCCATCTAAAGCGGGCTGTGCTGGCGGTGGAGGATAGCTACTTCTACACCCACAACGGCATTAACCCCAGCAGTGTGGGCCGGGCCCTGATGGCCAACCTGGAGGCGGGATCAACGGTGGAGGGGGGGTCCACCATTACCATGCAGTTGGTTAAAAACCTGTTCCTGACCCCAGAGCGGGCGGTGAGCCGCAAACTGGCGGAGGCGGTGCTGGCCCTACGACTGGAGCAAATCTTCTCTAAGGATGAAATCCTGGAGATGTACCTTAACCAGGTCTACTGGGGGCATAACAACTACGGGGTGGAGACCGCCGCCCAAAGCTATTTCAATAAGTCCGCCAAGGATCTAACCCTACCGGAGGCGGCAATGATGGCGGGGCTGATCCAGGCGCCGGAAAACTATAGCCCCTTCAATAATTACCAGTACACCAAGCAGCGCCAGACCATTGCCCTTAACCGCATGGGTCAGCTGGGCTGGATCACCCCTGAAGAAGAGGCCGCCGCCAAGGCTGCCCCCCTAATGGTAGGGGAAATTAAATCCTTCCGCAGTAGCATCGCCCCCTACGTTACCGAGGCCGCTGTCCAGGAGCTGAAGGCTCGGTTTGGCAATGAAGCGGTGGTAAAGGGGGGCATGCGAGTACAAACTACTATTGATTTGGGGCTCCAGCGTAAGGCCGAAGAGGTGGTGCAGCGTCACCATGCCCGCATTGCTCGGATGGCGGACCAGATGGCCCTGGTGGCAGTCGATCCCCGCACCCACTTTGTCAAGGCCATGGTGGGGGGCGTCAACTACCAGGAGAGCCAGTTTAATCGGGTGACCCAGGCCTATCGTCAACCCGGTTCCGCCTTTAAGCCCTTCGTCTATTACGCCGCCTTTGCCACCGGCCGCTATACCCCCGCCAGCCTGGTGGCCGACACCCCCGTCAGTTATCCTGACGGTTACAGGTCCTACAGTCCTCGAAACTACGATGGCGGCTTCATGGGGAATATCCCCATTCGCCTCGCCCTCGAAGTATCTCGCAATGTGCCAGCGGTTAAGTTGGGCCAGGCGGTGGGGGTCAATCAGATCATAGAAATCTGCCGTACCCTAGGGATCAAAAGCCCAATGCAGCCGGTTACCTCCCTGCCCCTGGGGGCCGTGGATCTCTCCCCCATGGAAATGGCCGGGGCCTACGCCACCTTTGCCAGCAATGGCTGGCATGCCGATCCCACCTTTATCGTCCAGGTCAGTGACAGCAGCGGTAACGTAGTGTTAGACAACACCCCCCGCCCCCAGTTAGTGCTAGACCCCTGGGCCACCGCCTCCCTCACGGACGTGCTGCAGGGGGTAGTGGCTCGGGGTACCGGCAAAGCCGCCCAGATTGGTCGTCCTGTTGCCGGCAAAACCGGCACCACCGACTCCCAGCGGGACGTTTGGTTTGTCGGCTATGTGCCCCAGTTAGCCACCGCCGTTTGGGTCGGCAACGATAACTACGCCCCCCTAAGGGCCGGGGCTACCGGCGGCACCTACGCCGCCCCGGTGTGGCGCGACTTTATGCAAGCTGCCCTGATCAATGTGCCAGTGGAAGCCTTTAAACGCCCCTCAGATTTTGTTAAGCCCTAACTCCAGAACTGGTTCCCATAGCTCCGGACCTATCTAGCGGTTGAGGGACTAACCAAAAAAGAGGTTACATGGACAATAGTCACTAGAATACATGTACCATCAAGATCTTGAAGTACGGTAGCTCCATATAAAATAGCCCCACTGAAGGCCAAGTACCACCTATAGAGTCGTTAAGCATCGTGAAAGCCACGCCTAACACTACTGAGCGATCGATAAGCTTTAGCGACTCTGAGTTAAATCAGATTCGTGCCAACGACCGTGCTGTGCATCGCTGGTATCGTTTTGTACTTTCTTTCCCGCCCCATTTGGTACAGGAATACGTTAGTAAGTTCCAGCTCGATAACAGCCATTGCTTACTCGACCCATTTTGCGGAACAGGGACGACGGTTGTTGAAGCTAAGAAGCTTGGAATTGCCAGTGTTGGAGTCGAAGCAAACCCAATGGCGTGGTTTGCCGGTTCAGTTAAGTTAGATTGGACCCCTGACCCAACAGAACTGGTTGATTCAGCCCATGAAATTAGTAAAGCTGCCAAGACTCTTATAGAAAGGAAAGTCAAGAAACTTCGTACTTTGTCTGATGACGGTCAGAAAGTCATACTAACGAATTCTATTAGTCCGCTCCCCCTGCACAAAACCCTAATTCTGCTAGAGCAAATCAAGTTGAATGCTAAGCCAACCCATTTTCGACATCTACAGTTGGCTTTAGCAAAGGCTGTTGTTACTTCTATTAGTAATCTTCGGTTTGGTCCAGAAGTTGGTGTGGGTAAGGCAAAGAGCGATGCTCCGGTTTTAGAAGCTTGGCTTCAAGAAGTTGCTAACATGGCTGACGATCTTTCTGCACTCCAGAATTTAACGGCTGTGCCTGGTATAGTCCACCATGCAGACGCCCGTCAAATTCTAACTGTTTTAGAGCCTGACTCAATTGACGCTGTCATCACCTCACCCCCTTATCCCAATGAGAAAGACTACACTAGAACAACTCGGCTAGAGTCTGTTTTGCTGGGTTTTATCCAGAATAAAAAAGATCTACGACTGCTCAAAGAAGGGTTAATTCGCTCCAATACTCGAAATGTCTTCAAAGCAGACCATGATGATATTTGGATTGCCAGGCATTTAGAAATTCAGCAGATTGCCAGTGCTATTGAAGAACGACGAATAGCCTTGGGTAAGACGAGTGGCTTTGAACGACTCTATCATCGAGCTGTAAAGCTCTATTTTGGGGGTATGGCAAAACACTTAGCAGATCTGAGGGTCGTTCTTCGTCCAGGTGCTCAACTAGCTTATGTTGTCGGTGATCAGAAATCCTATTTACAGGTCATGATCCGCACAGGAGAGCTATTGGGCGATATTGCACAAGGACTAGGTTACGAACTCGTGGGTATTGATCTGTTCCGAACTCGTTTATCAACGGCTACTAAGGAACAGATGAGAGAAGAAGTTGTTTTACTTCGTTGGCCAGGCAAATTACCGTCAGATCCCTATCCGTTTAGTGACGAACCTATTTGATGGGAAAAAACCGTTACGAGCAAATTATTGAGCGTATTTTCCTGTCTAAATATCAACCAGGAATGCGTGAGGTAGATTTTCTGCGTCAAGATATTATTGATGTAGCAGAAGAACTAGATATTTTGCTCCCTAAGAATATTGGTGATGTTATTTACAGTTTCCGTTATAGAAACTCTTTACCTGACTCAGTTCTATCTAGAGCCCCTACAGGTTTTACCTGGATAATTCGTTCAACAGGGCGTTCTCGTTATTGCTTTGTTGCGGTTACTGGGCAAGCAATTGTCCCCAGTCAAATGCTGGCTGAAACAAAGGTGCCAGATGCAACACCAGGAATTGTTGCAATGTATGCACTTAGTGATGAGCAAGCTCTATTGGCTAAACTTCGCTACAATCGTTTAATTGACATTTTTACGGGTGTTACTTGCTACTCTCTACAAAATCATCTGCGAACTACTGTACCTAATATGGGACAAGTAGAAACAGACGAACTCTACATTGGCGTAGACCGACGAGGTGCTCATTACGTCTTCCCTGTACAAGCTAAAGGAGGCAAAGATCGCTTAAGTATCGTACAAATTGAGCAGGACTTTGCTTTGTGTGCAGCTAAGTTTCCTGAACTGATTTGTCGTCCAATTGCCACCCAGTTTATGGATGACAGTTTGATTGCATTATTTGAGTTTGAACAAGCTCAAGATACTGTTCGTATTGTCATAGAAAGACATTATCGTTTGGTTCCATTTGATCATGTCTCATCTGCTGACATAGAAGTTTACCGAGGTCGTTTGCCTGCAGAGTAGTGAAGCACTGTCTCACACATGCATTCGTCGAACACAAAGCCGTTTTAGATACCTGCCAGGTCCTTCACCAGCAAGGCCGCATCGAACTCATCATCCTCAGGGTTGATCACCAGGCCCGGATTGACCTGGCGGAGGTAGACGCGGTCTGCGCCAGCGGCCTGCACCTGCTGGCGGTGATGGCCGCCAACAACGAAGTCGGCACCATCTACCCTATCCCAGCGATCGCCGCCATCGCTCAACGCCACCACACCCCCTTCCTCTGCGACGCCTGCCAGGCCGTGGGCAAAATCCCCCTGCAGTTTAACCCCTGGGGCATTACCCTCCTGGCCCTCTCCGCCCACAAACTCTACGGCCCCCAAGGGGTCGGCGCCCTGGTGGTACGGCGCGGCCATGCCCTCGCCCCCCTGCTCTACGGCGGCGGCCAACAACGGGGCCTGTGCCCCGGCACCCTCAACCTGCCCGGCATCGTCGGCCTGGGGGAAGCCTGCCGCCTGCGCCACCAGGAAATGGCCACCGATGAGCCTCAGATTGCCCAGAAGCGCGATCGCCTGCAGACCCTACTGCAAAGCCAAATTCCCCAACTGGTGATCAACGGCGATCAACACAACCGCCTGGCCGGTAATTTGCACATCGCTATCCCCGGCATCCCCAACAGCGCCATCATCGCCCGGGTTCGCCACCAACTAGCAATCGCCACCGGCTCCGCCTGCAGCTCAGGCATCGAAGCCCCCTCCCACGTCCTCCGCGCCATAGGCCTACCCACCCCCATCCTCGACAGCGCCCTCCGCCTCAGCTTGGGTAAATTCTCCAGCGATAGCGACCTACACCCCACCGCCACCCTCCTCCACCAGGCCGTCCAGGCCATCCACAGCCTCTCCACCGAGGTCTCCTAACTGGCTAGACAACGGGGTACACCTTACAACCTCTTCTAGACTTTTGTTTGTCATTTGTCGAGGTTAGATCGCACATTCAGCAGGTTGGGAGGGACAGCCAATAATTTTTTAATCCCCTGAACCAGGGTTTTCAGCGATTCAGGGACTTTTGGTTGCGACAGAGACGTTGCCTGCTGAGCAAACTGGTATGGTCACTCGCTTCTAAG
>JBEIGU010000131.1:0-10604 GCA_040381765.1 Leptolyngbya sp. | reverse complement strand
TATTCTGTGCTTCATTTCACATGTCTCATATAACCCAAAATGCAGTATCAGTATGAGATTAGCCGTGATCACGGATGAAGAACCAGTAAATCTGCTCTTGCTTCAGAAAGTGAGCAATCTGTCTGTATCGTAATTAGCCAATTGAGATGCGATTACCCTGCGGCGCAGGCCGACTTCGTCTGGATAGCAGCGGTTTGAACCGCCGTCAGCCAATGTTTTATCAGTCAACCAAGGAGGGAGGTCAGTAAGCAGTAATCAGGAGCTAAGAGAAGTGAGTGTATTTATCTATTTACGCCCAGCAGCACTAGGCCACGGACTCCTGACCTCTGATTACTGATTACTGATTTCCTCTTCAGGTAAGAAGCTGATGCGCTGGAGCAGCTGCTCCAGCCGGGGAGGATCGGTGAGGTAGAGATAGCCAATCACCGCCTCAAACCCTGTGGCCCGTTGGTAGATGGCCGCATCTAAACGCTTAGGCCCTCGGGGGGAGGCATTGCGACCCCGCCGTAAAATATCCTGTTCCAGGGGAGTGAGCCAGGGGAGGAGTTGATCTAGACGGCAGGATTGCTGCTCAGCCCGCACCTGATCCACCACCTGTCGATGGTAGGCTTGAATGCGCTTGGGGGGAAATAGAAAAGACTGACGAACAAATAGTTCGTACACCGCATCCCCAATGTAGGCCAGGGCGACGGGGGAGATCGCCTGGGCTCGATCGGGGGAAAGCGGTGCCAGTGCAAGGCCAGCCCCTAACCCATTGACCATAACTGATATCCTTTGCCTGAGGGTGCAGTCAACCCGGCCCTGAACTGCCTCTGGGACAGATCAAGGGCAGTGGATAGCAAGGGGCAAGGGGATGACCGAGGCATCAGACGCTAGGGGGAGGATCTAGCTTAGCGATCGCCTCCTCCACCGAGGATTGGAGGGATAGATATTCCTCCAGACGAACCAGCTTAACGGTTTGGGTAACTCGGGCGTTGGTGACCACCTGCACCGTTCCTCCTGCACCAGTTGCCTTTTTAACCAGCTGGACCAGGGCCCCCAACCCAGAACTATCAACAAAGTCAATAGCGGATAGGTCAAGGATAATATGGGCAGGCCCAGACTCCACGTACTTGGTCATGGCCTTGCGAAAAGCCGGCTCTGAAAAGGCATCCAGTAAACCGGTGAGGCGGAAAAGTTGATATTGGATATTTAGATATTGAGTACCCCTGACATCGCGGGTGCCTCGTAAACTTACGGTCAGGGTTAGAGATTCAGCGATGGCAAACCTCCCGGGTGCTCCAGTTCGACAGTTAAATATAGGTCAGGATAGCTATGTCTGCAAGGGGTAAATCCCAATCTACTCGATTGTTAAGCAGAGGTAGAAGCCCGTTGTTGGCGGTAGTTCCCCATGGCCTCCACAAACTTGAGGAAGAGGTAGTCGGCATCGTGGGGGCCAGGGCTGGCCTCGGGGTGGTACTGCACGGAGAACACCGGCAGGGTTTTGTGGGCTAACCCCGCTACGGTGCGATCGTTGAGATTGAAGTGGGTGATGGCCACCTGATCGGCGGGGATGGAGTCGGCCTCCAGGGCAAAGCCATGGTTTTGGCTGGTAATTTCCACCTGTTGCCGCAGGCCACAGGGTTGGTTGAGGCCCCGGTGGCCAAACTTGAGCTTGAAGGTGGAGGCCCCCAGGGACAACCCCAACACCTGGTGGCCCATACAAATACCAAAGGTGGGCCGTTGATACCGGAGCAGGTCCCTAACCAACTCGGGGGCATAGGTAACCGCAGCCGGATCCCCGGGGCCATTGGACAAAAAGATCCCGTCTGGCTCGTAGCCCATGATCAGTTCTACCGAACTGCGGGCCGGCACCACAATCACCCGACAGCCGTAGCTGGCCAGCCGACGTAAAATGTTGCGCTTGATGCCAAAGTCTACGGCTACCACAGTGAAGGGCTGGTCGCTGGGGGTAGCCGGGGTGGCGGTGTAGTCCCAGGCGGTAGGGGTGGTCTCGGTCCACTCGTAAACCACCGGTGTGGTGACCTGGTCCACCAGGTTTAACCCTTCCATGGCGGGTGCTTCCTGGAGCTGACGCAAAAGCTCAGCAGGGTCCAGGATCTGGGTGGAGAGGGCCCCATTCATGGCCCCTTCGCTGCGGAGACGACGGGTAAGGGCGCGGGTATCGATGCCAAAAATACCGGGAATGCCGTGGGTCTTCAGGTAGTTAGGGAGGGACTGGATGGACCGCCAACTACTAGGGATAGAGCAAATATTGCGGGCGATCGCCGCCTTGATGTGGGGCCGGGCCGATTCCTCATCGTCGGGGTTGACCCCGGTATTGCCCAATTCTGGGTAGGTAAAGGTGACCAGTTGCCCCGAGTAGCTGGGATCGGTCATTACCTCCTGATAGCCAGTCATACCGGTGTTAAACACCACCTCCCCCATGACGGTACCGGTGGCACCAAAGGACCAGCCCGGAAAAACCGAGCCATCCGCTAGGACCAGCAGAGCCGGGGGCGCATCAGGAAAAACCATAGCCGTGCCTCAAGGATGATTGCCGCATAGTTCAAGACCGCCCCTATCCTAAGCTGAAAAATTGCCCCTGGTACAGTCCAGGGGGGAAAAGTCAGGATCACCTGATCTAGACTCCATAGCGGATTTCCCTCGGGTGAAGGGCGGTTGGACGTTTCTGCAGACCCCAGGGGTTGAGCCGACTAACAATGCCCCAGAGCAGGCCTTGCGCCCATCGGTCATTTAGTGGCGCACCAGTTTTGGCTCTCAGTCTACTGGGGGGAGTCAGTTTGTCTCGCGGATGCTGACAGTGGTGACATCTTTGAAGGCTCAGCACCAAAATGTCTTGGACTTTCTCAGTCAAGCCTGTGCGGTGGCACGGCTCGGGGCCGACCCCCTGGCTTCGCCTTGGGTAGCATCGGCTCAATCAGTTCAAACTGATCACGGGTCAAATTGCTGGTGTAAGCTTTACTCATGGCTCTCACGATTTAGTTGATTAGTACTACTAACCTATACCGAGTGAGCTTTTTTACTAACTGTCCGACTTTTCAAACGCCCTCTTAGCTTAAAAGTTGGCTGAGGGACGGTTACAATCTTGCCCTGGATAAAATCTTGTCCTGGATAAAACCGTTGAACTACGGATGACTCCCCGGTCAGAGTTTGCATAAGTTTGTCACAATAGCTCCAGGGCTATCGAAAAGGCTTTCCTAGGGAGGTGTAGCTATGCGCACGGTTTTGATTGTGGATGACAGTTCCACCCTACGGGAGATGATTGCCGGGCTCCTCACTCAAGCGGGGCTGACGGTTTTAGAAGCCAAGGATGGTCTAGAGGCCCAGGCCATAATCCAATCCAACCCTCCAGACCTTGTTGTGTTGGACATTGTTATGCCGAATATGAACGGCTATGAGCTTTGTCGTTGGTTGAAGAAAACTGCCGCCACCCAGTCGATTCCGATTATTCTGTGCTCCTCCAAGGCAGAGGAATTTGACCACTACTGGGGGCTGAAACAAGGGGCAGACGCCTACGTTAGTAAGCCCTTTCGACCAGAGGATCTGGTTAACACCGTCAAACAGTTGTTACGCTAGGGGAGCGACCTCAGTCTCGACGTTCCAGGCGAAAAAGTAAGCCTACTACCCCTAACACCCCTAGCTGGATCAACAGGTTAGGTAGAATCTTGGCCCCATCGGCTCCAGCGATTAATTGAGTTACCATGATTAGCGCTCCAATAGCGCCCGATGCCCCGGCGGTAGCATAGATAACCTGGCGTAGTCCCCTGTAGGGAGCCTTAGCCTCTGCTCGCAGCCGCGCATACTGGTCGGCCTTACGGTCAGGGGGTAGGGGGGCAGAAGGTTCAGCGGGCATGCCAGTGTTTTGACTAATGGACACTGTTATACTAGAACACTATGGATTGATTTGCCGATGTGGCTCAGTGGTAGAGCACTCGATTCGTAATCGAGCGGTCGCGGGTTCAAATCCCGCCATCGGCTTGAAATCTGGACGCCTGGAATGCTGGGTATTCCCGGATTACTTCATGATTTTTGTTCTCTGAAGTATTCCGTCTCTAGGCTAAGAATAAGCTTTGTACTATTAAGATCGGGGTATTCACGTAGGGCGAAAAGCAATTATACTTGCTATCTTCTATCATAATCCAATGTGATGCCCTATCCCAGCAATTGTAAATTCAAAAATTCTAGGGGCTGAAACCCTTGATACCTCGTTCAGATCAAGCTCCATGGATGGGCGCGAATCGGCTGAAACGGCCTAAACTGGTTCTGAATTTATTTTTGCTGGCCCTATCCCCTCCGGGGTGCTTCGCGAAGGACAGGCTCAGGGTGAGCGATTTTTAGCGCGTTTGGCTGGGCTTGTCAAAGCCCAGCTAGCCAGTTCCAGGCTTGCCAATTGTCCTCCAGATTTCACCTAGATGGAGTCTTGATTACCGTTATGGATTCTGCCTTCTGGACTAACTTCTGGCCCCAGTTGCTGAATAAGAAATCCATCACTGACCTGCAACAGCCCTGCGAGGCCCGATCGCTGGATCGTTCCCTGGGGCTGTTCAGCCTGGTGGGGCTAGGCATCGGTGTGATGATTGGAGCGGGGATTTTTGTGATTACAGGACAGGTGGCGGCCTACCATACCGGTCCAGCAATTGTCCTCTCCCTCCTCTTGGCAGCCCTGAGCTGTGGCTGCGTGGCACTCTGCTATGCAGAGTTCGCCGCCTTGATTCCCCTGTCCGGCAGTGCTTATATCTATACCTACGCTACCCTGGGGGAAATCTTCGCCTGGATCATTGGCTGGGATCTGGTGCTGGAGTACCTGTTTAGTGCCGCTACCGTGGCGGTGGGCTGGTCTGGCTACCTGGTGAGCTTACTGGCAGACCTGGGGCTATCCCTGCCCCCAGGTCTGTGCCGGCCCCCCTTTAATTTACCGGCTCTGGGTCTGGTGGGTTTAGTTACCCTGTTGCTGATCCTGGGGACTCGTAGGTCAACCCAGGTAAATCTGGTGATGGTGACGATTAAGCTAGCAGCGATTTTACTCTTTATTGGCTTTGGTCTGTTGTCGATTCACCAACAAAACTGGCTACCCTTCATTCCCCCTAACACCGGTGAGTTTGGCGTGTTTGGCTGGAGCGGGGTGTTGCGGGGGGCAGGGATGGTTTTCTTTGCCTATATTGGTTTTGATGCCCTGGCCAATGTTACGGAGGAAACCCAGAATCCTCAACGGACGATCCCCTTGGCCATCGTTATCAGTTTGTTAATCGCTACCCTGCTTTACGGGGCGGTGTCTCTAGTGATGGTTGGGATTGTGCCCTACGCCAAACTGGGGGTGCCCGATCCCATAGCCATTGCGATTAACGCTATGGGGCCGGGGCAGCGATGGTTTGGCCCCCTGATTAAGCTGGCCGCGATCGCCGGGCTGGGGTCAGTTGTGCTGGTGAACCTGATGGCCCAGGCCAGACTGCTTTACAGCATGGCCGGGGATGGGTTGCTACCCTCCATCTTTGCCCAGGTTCATTCCCGTTGGCAAACCCCCCATCTGGCCACCCTGATCTCTGGGATGCTAGCGATGGTTTTAGCCGTTAGCTTGCCCATTGAAGTGTTGGGTAACCTGGTATCGATTGGCACCCTGTTTGCTTTTACTATGGTGGCGATCGCTGTCCTGGTACTACGTCACCGCCAACCCGATCTACCCCGGCCCTTTCGGGTGCCCTTCGGCCCCTGGCTACCCCTACTGGGCGTTGGCACATCGATCCTGCAGATGCTGAGTTTCTCCTGGGGTAACTGGTTCAGGCTGATTGGCTGGCTGTTGTTAGGACTATTGATTTACCTCCTCTATGGGCGCCGTAGAAGTCTGGTTAGCATCGAGACTAAGCAAAGTAATCTTGTCTGAATTAAGTTGACGGAACGCCAAACGCCAGATCAGGCCCAAACCGATCAACCCCAGCCCAATTAACCAGTAATGCCATTCGATGCAAAAAGCCAATGCTATAGAGGAAAACAATGATAGCCAACCGATAAACTTCGGATATAATCTCTCTGCCTCATCAATTTTTAGGGCTGCAATACTAGTTATTGCACTCCTATATAGGGCGCCAAGGGTACTAAAGAACCATGTAACCTTTACGTTTCCAACAGACACCAAAAGAGCAATTAAAATACCTACAGTTAAGACTGCCAAATAGGGATTGGTACCAGCTTGATTTAATCTAGTTAAAAAAAGCGGCATATCCTGCCGTCGCCCCATAGCCAGTAGCAGACGAGACAGGCCCAAAACTGTAGTTAAAAGGATACTTAACATAGAGGTAATAGCACCAACAGTTAATAGATTTGCAACGATCGGTGAGCCTAGGGCGTCAGCTACAGCCTTCAGGGGAGCAGCGCTCAATCTGGTTGCTTCAGCAAAGGCTTCTGGACCGATTGTTCCTAAGCTGACCACCGCTACAGAAATATAAGTGACCATAGTAACAACTATGGTAAATGTGATAGCCCTGGGTATACTCCGCCGAGGATCTACAATTTCTTCCCCAACCATTGAAATACGTGCGGCTCCGTTGTAAGAAACAAACATCAAGGCAACAGACTGGGCAAAGTTTGCTATCCAGTTGTGGGAGTTAGGAATAGAGAAGTTTAGGTTCTGAAAACCATGGGAGTTATAGTAAAACAAACCCGCAATTACCAAGCTAATCAATGATATAAGGGTGGTTGCTACTACTACCGTAGTGATGATTTTAGAGCTTCGTATACCTAAAGAAACAATTAATGTAATCAAGATGACGGCGGTCTCTGCAGCCAGCACCAAGGTGTTTTTACCTGTAAAACCTAAATTATTTAGAAGATAGCCTGAAAACCCTAAAGCAGCGGTGGCTGCTACAGCAGTTTTGCCGAGGAGATAAATCCATCCACCGGTAAATCCTAGCCAGGGATTTAGATATTTATAGCCGTATTCATAAATACCACCACTAACAGGATGACTAACAGCTAATTGAGCAATGTTAAGACTGTTACAGGCAGCTAATAGCCCGGCGACGACTAGGGCACCGATAGTGGCTGATCCAGATATTCCTGCCACAATACCAATGCTGACAAAAATCCCCGCCCCAATCACGGAGGCTAAACCCATGATGGCCGCACCTAACCAGCCTAATTCTCGTTGCAGCCTCGGTTGAGAACCTTCATTCAGAGATGTTTGATCGTGCATAGATTTAAGTTTTAGCGATGTGCTTATATAGCTGTAGTCAGGCGACTAGGTACATACAGATGCCCGGACATCAGTAAACGTACTGTTCTTATAATACTTGCAGCTTCAACGACCATGGCAGCCCCCTGTTGTCTGGTCGTTAGCAGAACCTCGATTTTCCCCGAGGGATGCTCAAGGGTTACGAGTTGATGACTGTCCTTTGGGGGCACAGCCACACCTTCTGCTATAGAGTTCTTCAGAAGACTGCAACATCCTATACAAATCGCTCCTGTAACGGCGTGGGCGCTATGGCAGACATTCGGCACAAAGTACCGAGAGCTCAACGTTCCCCCGTGGCGAGGTGGAGCAATAATCGCAAACTTAGGAACTACGCTATTTTTAGCACTACCTAAACCCATACGCTCCCCTGCAATGCGACGAATCTGTTCGATGCGACTCCTGAAGTCTGCATCTGCATCCAATTCGTCCTTGGTTTCATAGCCGGTTTTGCCCAGATCTTGAGCCCGTGCGATCACCATAGGAATGGCTACATCAATACAAGTAACCTCAATTCCTTCAATCTCTTCACGGCTATGGTGGGTTGGTAAAAGTCGACCCGTTTTAGACCCCACAACCTTCATGAAATTGAGTGATACTGGTGCGGCTACACCAGGTACACCATCAATAGATGTATTGCCATCATAGGTAACCCGCCCTTGGGGGGTTTGGACAACAGCTTCAATTAGAGAGTTCGTATTGAGGTTACGGATTTTGACGGTAGTTGTTTCCTCCGCTGCCATTACTAGCCCCATCTCAATGGCAGCAGGGCCAACCCCGGCCGCCATATTGCCGCAGGATGGCTGCCAGTCGATATGAGCCTGATTAACACTAACCTGGCCAAAGAGAAAATCAACATCTGCCCAGGAATGATCGGATGTGGATAATAAAACGACCTTACTAGTTAGAGAGGTTCCTCCCCCTATTCCATCTATTTGAGCCTCATGAGGTGAACCCATGGCCGCAAGAATAATGTTGTCTCGGATAGTTGGGTGAGGAGGAAGAT
This sequence comes from Leptolyngbya sp., assembly GCA_040381765.1. Classification (GTDB taxonomy): domain Bacteria; phylum Cyanobacteriota; class Cyanobacteriia; order Phormidesmidales; family Phormidesmidaceae; genus Nodosilinea. Next base: position 2,373 of record JBEIGU010000131.1, on the reverse strand, counting down.
CTGACCGCAAAAAAAATGGGCCTCGAGATGTACCACTACGGAAAACTAAGCATGGAATAGCCAGTTGACTCATGATAAAACCTGCACTCCCCACACTCCAGGGTTGATAGCGGGATAGGTTCATTCTAGCTAAGAGCCAGGGGCGATTACCTAACCCAATAAATCACGCTCAGGTCCTCCTTAGAGGTTGTTTGAAAAGGGTTGTCCCAGGTATAGTTCACCGTCAAGGGCCAGCAAAATACGGAATTTCGCGGTGATCATCCTACTCGATAGGTATAGTTTGAGACTCTCCTTGGCTTTTCAAACAACCTGTTAGCAGGATTGAGGGCAAATTCTTCCGAAAACTCCGCATCGAAAGCAAAGCTATTCCCCGCCTGCACCGTTGTCACCATGCCCCTGACCCAGGAACAAGGCATCGCTTTACTCCAGCCCCAGTTCCCGCCGGAGGGTTTGGATAGATTGTTCGCCGATATAGCTATTGCACACCACCAACTGGGGTGGGCGGATCAAGTCCTCCCGGGCGGCGGCGATAGCCTGCTTAAGGGCGGGTACGCTGGGGGCGTCCAGCAGGATGGTTTGGGCACTACGCACCAGGGAGTTGAGTTTGTAGGTGTCTTCGGTTTGGGCGGTGAGGGCCAGGATATCATCCCCCCGCAGGCTGTAGATGATTACCTCCGCTGCCCGTAGAATACCGGTGCTGAGGCTGACCAGGCCGAGGCAGGCCCCCCTGGGCAGATCCTTGAGCAGGGCCAGTTCCTTTTTGTAGTCGTAGATGTCGACGGCGATTACCCGCACCGACTTAGGGGCGGCGATCGCCTCCGCCTCGGCAATAAAGTAGCGGCTGGTCACCACCGTCCCCGATCGGGTTTGGGAGAGCACCTCCGCCAATTCCTCCAGGGGCACCAACTGCAGGGGAATGGCCAGGGCCGCCTCCAGCTCTTGGGCAATCAGCTGGCCGGCGCCAATGTCTTGACGGGGCACCGTCACCAGCACCCGGGCGCTACAGCGCAGACGCCAGTCGATCTCCGCCAGGAATAACTCCCGGGCCTGGTGGAGGGAGCACCCCTGGCGCAGTAGTTCATCCAACCCGTTTTCCACCACCTCTCGGGCCTGGGGAAACTCCTCCCATAGGGCAGATTGGGGCCGGGCACTTTCCCCCGTCCCCTGCTCCCGCACGTAGATGCCTGACCCGGCAATGGCCTCCACCACCCCCGCCTCCTCCAACTGGCGGTAGACCTTGCTAATGGTGTTGCGGTGTAACCCGGTGTAGGTGGCTAGCTGCCGGGTACTGGGCAAACGATAGCCCGGCGGGTACTGGCGGGAGGCAATGGCAAACCAAATTTGACTATAGAGCTGGGTGGAGGCGGGGATTTCGCTATCTGGTTGAATATGAAACTGCACGACTCCCTCCGGGTGAGCTCCAGATCATGGCCCTTAGCAGGCATTGTAGGCAATTCCGTTCCTTCCCAGAGGGGATCGGGGACAATGCAATAATTTTTGACAATTCTCCCCAGGGGCGGCCCCCTAACCCTGGGTCCTACGGCGACAATTGGCGGCACCCTCTAGGACTTTTGCGGAAATCAGGCCCCCCATTCCCCCGGCGGCGGTCGACCCGATCGAAGTGGTCCTGGTGGAGCGCTAGGTTCCCCATCGCCTCGATCCCTATGGCGGGGCGGGGCACGGTTTCTTGTGTGGCCAGGGAGACAGTTACCAGCCCGCCGCTGTTGGCGATCGGGGGTCACTGGGGTCAGGCTGGGGTTAAAACTAGGGCGGTGAGGCACAGGTCTACCGCAACAGTAAAATCACCCCCAGCCCCGCCATCCCCAACAGCAGAATGGCAGGGACCACCAGGCGATTTAGGGCGTACACTGAAGATAGAAGATAATGATGTCCTTCCATACGGCTAATCTCCAGCCGATGTTGAATCAGGGCAAACCCCAACAACAGCAGCCCCAGGGTAACGAACCCCAGGCCGATCAGGCTGGCGGTTTCCTGGGTGATGGCCGGGTTGATGGCGGGGAAGCGCTGGCGCAGGCTACGAAAGATCTGGTCAACGGCGAGGCCCAGGCCGATCAGGCTCAGGCAGGTACCGAGCCAGGCGTTGAGGGTGCGCTCTGCCGCCGCCCGGTTGCGCTCCCTGGCTAACTCGTTGGTGATATTGATGGCATCCTCGGGTGGCAATTTGGTAATGTCGATAATTGATGATCAACGCACATTCAGCAGGTTGGGAGGAACAGCCAATAATTTTTTAATCCCCTGAACCAGGGTTTTCAGCGATTCAGGGACTTTTGGTTGCGACAGAGACGTTGCCTGCTGAGCAAACTGGTATGGTCACTCGCTTCTAAGGATGAGAGAACAAGGGTGAGAAAGTGT
>JBEIGU010000130.1:0-10629 GCA_040381765.1 Leptolyngbya sp. | reverse complement strand
CATGGCTTTGAGGTGGACAAAGCCACGGTAGGCCAGAAGTACCACCTTGACCCCTTCCGCTAATAGTTGGGATAACTGACACAAAATTTCCCGGTAGGCTTAATATGCGACTTAGGCACAGTCATGTTTCAAGACCCGCCAGATGATCGGTAAGGCTCGGCCTCGATACACTACTGACAAGAGCACCAGGCAATATTCTTCCCAGTACAGGGAGGTATCTAAGCTGGGATACAGGCACGCCTCTCCCTAGGTGGCCAAGGCGGCTTGAATCAAGGGTTTATAGAGGCGGTGAATATTGATACGGCTATTGTGTAGCCATCGACTCACCCGTCGCTGTTTGCTTTGGGCCTGTAGCCCACGGCAAGGTAGGTAAGGTAGCCAGCGAGTCAGACTGACTTCACCACGCTGAATCAGGGCGGCCACCATGATTATGCAGGTCGTCAAATGAGCGCGGTGGGCCCAGGGCAGCGATTGACCCAACCAGGTATTTAAGGCATTGTAAAGGGGGGACATAGTGTTCTCGGTTTTGATTGGTATCTAACCTTAGAACGCTATGCCCCCCTTGTACTCAAAATGTCTAAAATCACCATACCAAAAGCATTACATCCATCTGCGTCAACTTTTGTCAGTCAACCATACCAAAGCCTTAGCCAGTTTCATTTTAGAAGTATTTACCTATGTTTCAGCTTTTGTCGAAACTTTATTTTCTACAAAATCTTCTGAGTCTTTTTGTATCACTGATTAGTCCTGTTTTGGTACATAACCTAGGCAAGTATTTCGCCTTAAAGAAGGCTTTTTATCTGACAGCCTTAGAGGATCTGCAGGGAGATTACCTCGAATTTGGTGTATTTACAGGTTCATCCTTTGTTTGTGCTCTCAATTGCTCCAAGCGTTCAGGTATAAAAAATGCCCATAAACAAATGAGATTCTTTGGCTTTGACTCCTTTGAGGGTTTTGGAGAGCTACCTGAATTTGACCAACACCCCTTTTATCAGGACTTAAACTTTGAGACAAGCTATCAAAGTGTCAACAAACGTCTACTTAAAGCGGCTGGGAATCGGCGTAGCAATATTGTCCTGACAAAGGGCTTCTTTAACGAAACTCTTAGCCAAGGACCGCAAAAATATGGAATCGATAAGGCTTCAATAATTCTGATTGATAATGATACCTACTCGGCTGCATTGGATTGTCTTGTTTTTTGCACTGACATTGTACAGGAAGGTACCATTCTAATTGCAGATGATTCCTTTTCCTATAGAGGTTCTTCCGCCAAAGGGGTACATGGGGCTATAGCTACCTGGCTTAAGAATAACTCCCATATTAAGTTAAGGAAAATCTCTGACTATGGCATGGGTGGAGAGATGTTTATTGTTTCTGAATGCTCAAGTTCATAATATTTGCCCCTGCTACTACCTTAATATTCAATATCAATGAAAACCCTGTCCATTGTCTTTCCCTGCTACAACGAAGCCAAAAACATCCCCCTGATTTTGGAGCGTTTTGCCCAGGTCATGGACCGTGGGGATGTGGAGGTGATTTTAGTCGACAACGGGTCCACCGATGACTCTCCCCAGGTGCTGGCGGAGTTATTACCCCACTATCCCTTTGCCCGGAGTGTTCGGGTCGAGGTCAACCAGGGCTATGGCTACGGCTTGTTTTGTGGCCTGCAGGCGGGTGGGGGGCGATTCTTGGGCTGGACCCATGCCGATATGCAAACCGATCCGCAGGATGTGCTGCGGGGGCTGGCCCTATTGGAAGCCAGTGCTGACCCAGACCACACCTTTGTGAAGGGTTGGCGGCGGGGTCGCCTCTGGGCTGACCAGGTGTTCACCGTTGGCATGGCGGTTTTCGAGAGCCTGGTGCTCTGGGCCCCCCTGTGGGAGATCAACGCCCAGCCCAACCTTTTCCCCAGGGAGTTATTTGCCCAATGGCAAGACCCCCCCACGGACTTTTCCTTTGAAATTTACTATTACTACTTAGCTGTTAAATCTAAGTTTAAAATCCTCCGATTTGATGTTCAAATGCGGGAGAGACTTTATGGTTCATCGAGCTGGAATATAAATTGGCAGTCTAAACTTAAATACGTTCAACGGACAATTTCTTTTAATTCTAATCTAAAACGCAAGATTCGCCAGAGTAAGCAGCGGATTCGTCGGGTTGGTTCAGTAGCTTAGGGTGATCGCTGTAGCCCCCTATAGAGGGGGAGAGCGAGCTAGAACGCCTACCCACTAATGGCTTTACCGATTCACCTGATTCTTCGCAAAAGCTATATTTACAGGACTTAAATGCTCATTATTCATCATCGCCGCAATACCCTTGACCTGCTGGCCGAAACTCCCTCCGATTGGGGCGTGGAAATGGACGTGCGCAGCTACGGTGACAAACTGGTGGTGCATCACGACCCCTTTGTGGAGGCCCTGAGCTTAGAAGAGTGGCTAACCGGTTACCACCATCGCCTGGTGATTCTCAACACCAAGGAAGAGGGTCTGGAGGATCGTTTACTACAGCTCATGGCGCAACACCACATTCAGGACTTTTTCTTCCTGGACCAGTCCTTTCCCTTTCTAGTCAAAACCGCCCGCTCCGGTGAGTCTCGCTGCGCCGTGCGGGTCTCGGAATATGAGTCGGTGGAGACCGCCCTGACCCTGGCGGGGATGGTGCAGTGGGTATGGGTGGATGTGTTTAGCCGTTTTCCGCTAGACCGTCAGAGCTATGGGCGCCTTAAGGATGCGGGCTTTAAACTTTGCCTGGTATCCCCCGAACTTCAAGCCCATCCGCCCCAAATGCTCGAGGCCCTACAGGCTCAAATGGCGGATTTAGATATCACCATGGATGCGGTTTGCACAAAGGAACCACTTCTCTGGAGTCAGAGATAAAACTTTCCGATATTGACATAGTAGATCTTTAGATCTTTCAGAACTTGTAAACCGTTCAAGCCTTTTATCCTTTAACCGTAGAGAACAGTCAAAATGCAAAGTAACTGTCTAATTTGTCAGTCAGAGGATTTAGAAAAGATATTCAAAGTCTCAGAGATACCCCTTGTCCCTAATGCTCCTCTAGAACCTTCAGATTTTGAATCTGAAATATTAGTTGATCTAGATATTGTACAGTGTCAAAGTTGCTCATTGGTTTACAATAGGGCTTTTGATCCTACAATGGTCGAAAAAATATATACTGAAAATTATTCCTCCGGAATCCCTAGTTCACCAAAAATACTTGAGAAATATAAATTTATCATAGAAGATGCAATAGGAACGGAAAATCTAGAAAAGCAAAACATTATTGAAATCGGAGCTAGTGATTTTACTTTTTCAGAACTCTTGCTTCAGAAAGGAGCAAATCAAGTCATTGCCTTTGAGCCTTCTAATTTATTCAAAACGGAAAACCCTAGAATTTACCACATTGATTCTTTCTTTAATGCAAATGAAATTCCTATCAATACTAATGAAATAGGATTAATAGTCATTCGACATGTAGTCGAACATTTGCCAGATCCTTTATCTACTTTGAGAGAAATATCCGAATTCGCCCCAGTGGGGATGAAATTTTATGTAGAAGTGCCAAACGTAGATGATATTTTACTCAAAAATAGATTTTATGATTTTTTTTATGAGCATGTTAGCTATTTTAGTCCCGGTCTGCTTTCAGGTCTAATGCTTGGTCTTGGATTTGAAACTCTTAAGATTGAACATCTTGTCCAGGGACAACATTTCGGCTTGTTGTGTGAAAAAGCTCGTTCTGGCCAGTTTAATTTAAAGTTTTCAGAATTTTCTAAAAATCTATTTTCCATTTCTGATTTTATTGATTACACTCAGAGTTTTATTGAAAAACTTGAAGACATTATTCAGTCCTATGAAAGAGTAGCGATTTATGGTGCTGGCAATCACGGTCTTGGTGTCGCTTCGCTATTAAACGTCGATAGAGATCAAATAGAGTGCTTTCTTGACTTAAATGAAATGAAGGAAGGAAAATTTTCACCCAAAACCCATATACCCATCAGAATCCCTGAATTAAGCATTTTAGATCAATTAGATGCAATAGTCGTGATTGCATCATTGCATCAAGATGATATCGTTGCCACTTTAACAGATAAGTTTCGGTTTAAAGGAGATATTTGGGCAACATATCCAAATATCTATAAGCTATAGAGAAGTTGACTTATCTGAAGCTTTAGCCGTGGAAGCTCTACATGAAAGTTGAAGAAATCCGTCTAATCAAGAGTCTGTATAGCAATTGGCTATTTCGATTAGCACTAATTCCACGTATTTTACTGATTATTTTTTCCATACCTTGGACTCACAAGCATTGGTTTTTGCCATTTATATTAGGAAGTTTTCAAAAACTCAGTTTCGATCCGTGGTCAATCGCTCTTAGCGCCCAGAGTGTTGATCTTGAGGGTATTACGGCCGGGTTTCCCTACGGGGTGGTCATGTACCTGGCCTACCTACCCCTCACCGCCCTGGGCTGGGGCCTGGATCAGCTGCTATCCACCGCCTGGTTTGCCAAGGTGGGCTTTGGCCTCACCTCCCTGGTCTTTGACTATGGCATCTTGATTGGCATTGCCCTGCTGGCCCGACAATACTCACCCAAGCTACTGCTGATCACCTACTGGTGTTCGCCCCTGGTGGTTTACATTCTTTACTGGCATGGTCAGTTAGATGCCCTGCCGGTGTGCCTGTTAATCTGGGGGTTAGCGCTGCTGCAGCGGGGGCGCCCCCGGGTGGCGGGGGCGGTGTTGGGCGGCGCCCTATCGGCCAAATTTAGCATGGTGGCGGCCCTACCCTTTATTGCCATCTATCTATACCGCAATCGTCGCCTGCGATCCGAGTTAACGCCCCTGCTCGGGGCTACGGCCCTGACCCTGGCGGTGACGGTTTTACCCTGGGTGGCCTCCAGCGCCTTTGTGACCATGGTGCTGCGCACCCCCGAAGCCGCCCGGATCTATGCGGTCTCCCTTAGCTATGGGCCGGAGTTAAAGCTATTTTTGCTGCCCACCGTTTATATTCTGGCCCTCTATCTGGTGTGGCGGCTAGAACGCATTACCCTCGACTTATTTCTGATCTCCGTGGGGCTGGGGTTCTTTGCCCTGCTGTTGCTCCTCCCCCCTGGGCCGGGTTGGTTTCTCTGGGTGATGCCCTTTTTGGTGTTTTACCAGCTCCGATCCCGGGGTGATTACCTATTCGCTACCATTCCTTTCTTTGGTCTGTATCTGGTTTATAACCTGCTCTACTCCACCGGGGCCGATCTGCCCTGGCTGGGGCTGTCCTTAAGTCAGCCCCTGGCCCAGTCCCTGGGGTTAGTTAGCCCTAAGCTCCAGTCCCTACTGTTTACCGGGTTACAGGCCGCAGGTCTGTTGGTCTGTGTGCGCATGTATCTCTTTGGTATTGTGCGTAATAACTACTACCGTAGGGGTCGACGGCCTTTGGTGGTGGGCATTGCCGGTGACTCGGGGGCAGGGAAAGATACCCTGGTGGCGGCCCTCACCGATCTGCTGGGGCCTGACACCGTCGCCCATGTGGGGGGGGATGACTACCATAAATGGGAACGTCACCACCCCATGTGGTCGGCTAAAACCCATCTCAACCCCCACGCCAACAACCTCAGTCGCCTCACCCGGGATGTATTTACCCTGGCGGAGGGCAAGCCGATCTGGCCGCGCCATTATGATCACCGTACTGGTAAGTTTACCAGCCCCCGCAAAATCACCAGTGCAGATCTGGTGGTGGTCAGCGGGTTGCATAGTCTCTACATCAAACGCCTGCGGGACCGCCTAGACCTGAAGATTTTCCTAGATAGCGATGAAGACCTCCGGGTCTATTGGAAGCGTCAACGGGATACCCGCGATCGGGGCCATGATGGCACCCAGGTAGCCCTAGCTTTGGAACAACGGCGTCCCGACAGTGAGGCCTTTATCCATAGTCAGGCCCGCTATGCCGACCTGATCTTTAAGCTGGCTCCCGTCAACCCGGATATTCTGCGGGGCAGTCCACCCCGAGGGCGTTCCCCTCGATTGAAGCTGTTTGTCACCATGGCCAATGGCTTTTTCCATGAAGAGCTGGTCCATAGTTTGATTGCCCTCTGTGGCATGCACATCGATCTCGAGCAATCTCCCCACCTGGACTGCATCAGCCTCTGTATCGAGGGGGATGCCAGCGGAGAGGACCTGGCCCAGGTGGCTAACCTGTTAATTCCCAACCTGGAGGACCTGATCTCCTGCCAGCCCGGCTGGGAGAGCGGCCCCACCGGGCTGATGCAGCTGATTACCTTGGTGCATATTTCTGACCTCTTACATCGAGGGAGCACACCCAATTATGCTTAAGCAACTGAACCCGGCCCTCACCCTTAAACGGCCCGATGCCATCTTATTTGATACCGATAACACCCTCTACGACTATGCCCCCGCCAATGCCATGGCAGAACGGGCCGTTGAAGCCAAGGTCCAAAACCTGTTGGGGGTCAGTCCAGAGGTATTTCGCGCCACCTATAAACAATCTAAACGGGAAATCAAGACCCAACTGGGCCATACCGCCAGTAGCCATAGCCGTCTTCTCTATTTTCAGCGGCTGTTAGAGCTGTTGGGCTTTAAAGCCCAACTGATGACGGCCCTAGATTTAGAGCAAACCTTCTGGCGCACTTTCCTGGCCAATGCCCCCCTATTCCCGGGGGTAATGGACCTGTTAGAGGACCTCCGCTACCACAACATCGCCATCGCCATCGTTACAGACCTAACCTCCCACATCCAACTGCGCAAGCTCACCTACTTTCACCTGGAGGAAACCTTTGATGCCGTGGTGACCTCCGAGGAAGTGGGAGCCGATAAACCCGACCCCAGGAATTTCGAGTTGGTCCTCAAAAAGCTAGGCTTAACTACGGACCACAGCCTCTGGATGGTGGGAGATAACCCCGCCACTGATGTGGTAGGTGGCCGGCACATCGGTGCCGTCACCTTTCAAAAGCTCCATGCCGGGGTATCGGTAGGGACGGGAGAAACGACCCCTGACTTCACCTTTGACCATTTCAAGGATCTTCATCATTTAGTTTTCAGTTGCCTGGACCCTACTGAATCCCTGAAAATTACTGCTTAAGGCCCGAGAGTAAAACCTAAACTAACGATGACACCCATGCAAATTGATCTAGTCGGCCAGACTAACCTTAAAAAACTGGATAAGTTTTTGGGCATAGTTCTAATTGCCTCGGCTCTAGTTGTATCACTATATTTAATCATCAAGGCTAACCGCGATCTTTTATATCCTTATGCTCTTTTTATGGATGAACGAGTCACCTATGATGGCATTAGAAAAATTCTTCATCCTGACAATCTCATTTATTTGTTCGATCAAATTATTGATGGAGAGGATCATCGCTATGGAAGGATTCTTTGGAATTTATCAGCTCTTTTCTCCGCCATTCCTGAGAAACTTTGGGGGAGCCAAGCACAGGTTTTCTCCACTCGCATGGTCCAGGCTATTTTTCAACTAGTTAGTTATTTATTGTTGGTATTTTTCTTCACGACCTCCTGGACTATCAGAGGATTAGGTTTTTGGGTTTTAGTTACGTTACCTGAAACCGTTTATTTTTCAACGATGCCAAAGCCAGAGCCTATCTGGCTATTTTTTCTCTCAATATTTTTAATCCTATCGTTCAAAAATTCCTTTAAGTTTGGTTATCACTGGTTTTTCCTGGGAATAGTTTTTGCCACTAAAATAACAGCTTTTCTAATCATTCCAATCTTTATCATTCTTGCTACAATTAACCTTTTAAAAGATCCAAACTGGATAAGTTTGCCTTTGGATTCTAGATTTTTAGATCAAAACATATCCAAAAAATTATTAAAATATATTTTAATAATTTTTGGTCTATATCAAGTTTTTGGCAGCATTCTAATTGGATTAAAGGGAGAGCAGTCGAGAATTTATCAACTTTTCCTGAAATGGTCAGATATCCTAGATTCTGTATTTAAATTATCTATACCATCTAATATAATCATTTTAATATGCATGATTATTCCTTTCCTGACAGGAATAACGTTTTTATCCTTACCTTTCTTAATTGATTACTTGCGAAGGAACAATCTAAACAGATTATCCACTTTATTAAAGACTTTATTGGTTTTTATTGCTGGCATGGCAGTAACGACACCTGCTCTTATTCTTAAACTTCCTAAGGGGTTGTTGTTTTGGTTAGGACACTCAACTTACAGCGCTGTCGGTCCCGATCTAAATTCTAAAAGTAATCAATCGGCGCTAGAAACTTTTTACTCCTGGATAAACTTTATTATACACAAGTGGACTTCTGTTCAACCTGCAGTATTGATACTAATCTTTTCGCTGTCGATCTTAATTATTTTTTTTAGTGTAACTTTCTCTATCAGATCCATAAAATTCAATGAATTTATAAGTCTTTCTTTCTTTGGGAAATTTGCAGAGGGTATTTTATTCACAATTGCTTTTTTCTTGACAGTTCCAATTCTATTCAAGGTCCAAAGACTTTGGCCCCATTATCTTCACCTTGGCAGTATATTTTTTTCATTGAGTGTTTTGGTCGGTTGCGATAAGCTACTCAAGCACGAGTATAGGAAACTTCTTTACAAAAGACTAGTAATATTTTTTCTCGTGACATTTGCTACTTTCTATAGTATTGGGGTTTGGCCTTTCTTGCTAAAGGATATGACAAACGCCCTTACTCTTCTTTCACTAAGGACGAGTACGAGTTCCTATATTGAGAGAAGTAATCAGTACAACTTTCTGATTAACTTTTTTAATGAGGAGCAGAAGAGATATTCAAATCCAATGGTGATTGCTTTTGATAGATCTTTATTTGTACCTGAGTCAACGAAAGTATGGAAAATTGAAGAATTTAATACTACTATGAGATGGAATGTGTCACATGACCTTGTTGTTATGGATCGTTCGTATGACAAAAAGTACGTTAACGGCAAGATGGAAGATCACCTAGCTTCTTCTGAAAGTGAAACTTGTAATATCAAACCCTGCTATAGAGAATTGACTTCTCCTTATGATGATTTATTGATATTAAAACAAATAAATTCTTCTGATTAGTACTTGGTGACGTAAAAAGCTGATGCTGATATTGATGGCGTTAGGTTTTTTGTAACTGGTCACTGCAATAGTAGAGGCTTAATGAGAAAGCCTCGAACACTGTAGACTTACTCTGGCAACAAAGCGGGGAGTGAGCACCCCGATGAGGCAAGGAGATCAAAAAGCTGGTCTACGGCATTTTTACCCTGACGGCGCATCGATTCTAGAAAACTGAATATCATGGCTACAAGCTGAGCACCCCAATCACTGCGGGCCCCACCAGTGACTTTGCGGTGAATCACCACAGGCCGTAGACCGCGTTCTGCATCATTGTTGTCTGGGTCTACCTGGGGTTGAGAAAGAAAGGTAAACCAATCTACCCAATATCTACGAAATCGATTGGCCAAGGTTTGGGCATCAGCCGCCCAGCGTTGCTTCAGCGGATGCTTTAGCACATGAGCTAACTCCGCTTCAACAATAGGTCTGAGCGCTTGAAGTTCAGACAGACTGAGCCGTCCCTAATGGTAATCCCGATGGGCTTGACGAGCGGTGTGGATGATGGGGAAGATGCGGTGAGCAAACTCCCGATTTTCTGTGAAACGGGAGGTGGTTAGCGCCTTGAGCTCCCGCTCTAGGTGCGCCCAACACTTCTGCTTAGCGGCAGCCGATTGCGGTCCATAGGCTGACCAGCAGTCACTGCTCAACACCCCTGCAAACTCCTCTCCTAAAAGGCTCTTGACCTCGGCTGAGCTACGGGTGGGGGCAAAGAATAGGACACAGCACTCGGGGGCGGTGGCGCTCCAAATCCAATGATTCACGCCATTTAAGCGATAGCTGGTCTCATCAACACAGCGTACTCCAGGCTGCTGAATCCAATTCCACCACTGCTCGTAGGCCGGTTGGAGTGCCTCGCAAAACCACTGATGGAGTTTGGCTAAGCTGCCCTGAGAGATGGGAATGCCCAATATATGTTCGACCACATAGCGCTGCTTTGACCATGATAGGTTGCCCCCATAGCCCAACCCACCCACCACACTACTCAGTCGCCCACCATAGCTAAACCCCTCTCGGCACCCCGCAGGCAAATTCTGATGGCCTTGCCACTCGCAGGTCGGACACCGATACAAGGGGCGTTCGTACTCTCGAACCTCCACCAGTTCCGGTACAAGTTCCGCTACTTGCTGTCGTTTTGTGCCTTGGGCTTGACGCTCTACGCCACCCCCGCAAATCGGGCAAGTCTGCACCGCCAGCAACTCACTGTGATTAATCCAGCCAAAGCCATTACGCGTTGTACCCAGGTGGTTATATTTGGGGCCTCGCTTCCGTTGCGGCTTCTGCTGGTCACGGTTTGGCTTCTTGGGGCCATCCGCAGAGGGCGGTTGTGAGCTCGTTTCACTGGTGCGCCCCGTTAATTTCTTGAACTTCTCGCTCAACGCCTCAAACTGTTCCTCTAAGAGAACTCCATAGAAAATATGATCCAATAGCTAAGATGGTTTACCCGTGATTTCCACAAACCACTTTGGCAAATTAGGCAGTCGCTTAATCTGTTGTTCCAATTGAGCCATTGCCTGTTGGGTCAGTTTCACTCCTG
>JBEIGU010000129.1:0-10674 GCA_040381765.1 Leptolyngbya sp. | reverse complement strand
TTGGCTTAGGGCGGTTCAAACCGCTGCTATACAGACAAAGTCGGCCTTCGCCGACTGATCCATAACCCGCGTAGGCGGGTTTTGCCTGTCTAGGCGCGGCTTCTAGCCGCCAGCGTTGAGAGTTTTGTCAGTCAACCAACTCAAGCCCTCACCTTAAAGTTGATAGAACCCTAGGAACTCACCCCTGCATACCTCAATTCTGGTAGATTGAAGGGGTCTTTTCCCTTCGCCTCCGCCATGGCCGCCGGGCCGATCCCCTGGTTGGCCTGGAGGAGTGCCGGGACATAGCCATGGAATGTCGATGGTGTCCTCCTTGTCTTCCCCCCCTGAGAGTTCCTCTCCAGATTGGTCCAGTCTGCTCCATACCCTGATCCGGCGCCAGTCCCTAAGTCAGCAGGAGGCTGAACAGCTGATGCAGGGCTGGTTGGGTGAGGCCATCCCAGAGGGGCTGTCAGGGGCCCTACTGGCCGCCCTGCAGACTAAGGGGGTAACAGCGGATGAATTGGCTGGCATGGCGCGGGTGTTGCAAAGTCAGGCGCTGGGGGCCTCCCAGTCGGTGCATCACCCCCAACCCTGCATTGATACCTGTGGTACCGGTGGGGACGGTGCTCAAACCTTTAACATTTCCACGGCAGTAGCCTTTGTGGCCGCCGCCGCCGGCATCCGGGTGGCCAAGCACGGTAACCGCTCCGCCTCTAGTCAAGTGGGCTCCGCCGATGTCTTGGAGGCCCTGGGGGTTAACCTGGGGGCAGCCCCGGCCCAGGTGCAGGCGGCCCTGGAGGCGGTGGGCATTACCTTTCTGTTTGCCCGCGGTTGGCACCCCGCCATGAAGGCGGTGGCTCCCCTGCGCAGTACCCTGAAGGTGCGCACGGTATTCAACCTATTGGGGCCTCTGGTCAATCCCCTCCAACCCACCGGTCAGGTGATTGGGGTCTATGACCCAGCGGTGGTGCCCACCATGGCCGCCGCCCTCAACCAGTTGGGTCGCCCCCAGGCGATCGTCCTGCATGGACGGGAGCAGTTGGATGAGGCGGGGTTAGGGGATAAAACCGACCTGGCGGTGGTGACTGCTGGTCAGGTCACCCAGGTGGCGATCGATCCCCAGGCCCTGGGGCTTACCCCTGCCCCCACCAACGCCCTGCGAGGCGGTGACATCACAGAAAACACCGCCATCCTCACCGCTGTCCTGCAGGGCCAGGGGACTGTCGCCCAGCGGGATGTGGTGGCCTTAAATGCGGCCCTGGCCCTCAAGGTGGGGGAAAGGCTGCGGCCCGGAGATCTACAGGATCAGATGATCCAGGGCATTGGCCTGGCCCACGACATCCTTAGCAGCGGCGCCGCCTGGGATCGGCTGCAGGCCCTGGTGGCCTACCTGAGGGAGTAGCAGGGCTAGGGCTAGTCTCGGAAAGTTGTCCTATAGTGAAGGGGTAGAGTGAACCCCTAGCTTCAGACGGTCCTATGGTTTTCTTTGGTTTAGGTAAAGGTAGAAAGACCGAAATGCCTGCCCCCGATCAGGCCCTGCCGGGGCGGTCAACGGCCATGGCGGTCCCCGATCGCCACTACGTCAACGGTAACCCCCTCACCCCCCCCTTTCCGGCGGGTCTGGAATTGGCCCTGTTCGGTCTGGGCTGCTTTTGGGGGGCGGAACGGAAGTTTTGGCAACAGGCCGGGGTGTACTCCACGGCGGTGGGCTACGCCGCTGGCTACACCCCCAACCCCACCTACCAGGAGGTCTGTTCCAGCCTGACCGGCCACAATGAGGTGGTGCGGGTGGTTTTTGACCCCACCCAGGTGAGCTACGGCCAGCTCCTAAAGCTATTTTGGGAAAGCCACAACCCCACCCAGGGAATGCGCCAGGGCAACGATGTCGGTACCCAGTATCGCTCCGGCATCTACGTCTATTCCGAGGACCAACGGCAGCAGGCGGAGGCCTCTCGGGAGGCTTACCAGCGGGCTCTGCAGGGGGCGGGTTATGGTTGGATTACTACGGAAATCCTGCCGGCCCCCGAGTTTTACTACGCCGAGGCCTACCACCAGCAGTACCTGGCCAAGAACCCTGGGGGGTACTGTGGCCTGGGGGGCACCCAGGTGGCCTGCCCGGTCTAGGACTCTCGGAGCTAAACCAGGCTGGGGTAATGCTGTTGAAACCATTGGTAGGTTTGCTCAATGCCAGTTTTTAGATCGGTTTTAGCCCGCCAGCCCAATTGGTGCAACCGGGACACATCCATTAGTTTGCGGGGGGTGCCATCGGGTTTTTCAGGGTCGAAGGCCAGATCTCCCTCAAACCCCACCACCGCCTGCAGGGTGAGGGCTAGTTCCCGAATTGAGACCTCCGCCCCGGTGCCGATGTTAATAAAATCGGGGGTGTGGTCGTAGTGGTCCATTAGGAACAGTAGCCCCTCCGCCAGGTCATCCACGTACATAAATTCCCGCAGGGGGGTGCCACTGCCCCACACGGTGACCGTATCTTCCCCTGCTTGCTTGGCCTCATGGAACTTGCGCATCAGGGCCGGTAGAACGTGGGAGTTGGCCAGGTTAAAGTTGTCGTTAATGCCGTAGAGGTTGGTGGGCATGGCGGCAATGAAGTTAGCCCCGTACTGACGCTGGTAGTTTTCGCAGAGCTTCAGACCGGCAATCTTGGCGATCGCATAGGGTTCGTTGGTGGGCTCTAGAAAACCGGTCAGCAGGTACTCCTCCTTCATGGGCTGGGGGCAGAGCTTGGGATAGATACAGGAGGACCCAAGAAATAGCAGTTTTGTCGCTCCATGGCCATAGGCGCTGTGGATCACATTGGCGGCGATCATCAAATTTTCGTAGATAAACTCCGCCCGGTAGGTATTGTTGGCCTGGATGCCCCCCACCCGGGCCGCCGCCAGGAAGACGTAGTCGGGCCGCTCCTCGGCAAAAAATCGATCCACCGCGGCCTGACTACGCAGGTCTAGCTCCTGACTGGATCGCAGCACCAAGTTAGGGTAGCCCTGGGCCTGCAGGGCTCGAACCAGGGCGCTGCCCACCAAACCACGGTGGCCGGCGACATAGATTTTGGCGTTTTTATCCATAGGGAAGACTGTATAGGGGTTGAGTTGAACCCGGCAGGGCATCTAAAACCTGTAGCCCCAGCCTGGTGGCGATAAGCCAGAACGCCTACCCAGTCAGAGATCAACCCTGTCCTAAGCGGGCTGGCCTAAGTTATACAATAAAAATCCCAGGGAGCCTGGCCCCCGGAGATTGTCATGATCTAAATCATCATTACCAAATTAACCTATGGCCACCGTTGTTGTCGCTACCGGTAACCCAGAAAAATTAAAGGAAATGCAGGCCTACCTCAAGGATTTAGATTTGTCCCTGACCTTGAAACCCAGCCACCTGGAGATTGAGGAAACCGGTCAAACCTTCCTGGAAAATGCTCGCCTGAAGGCCAGTGGGGTAGCCAGGGCCTTAGGGCAATGGGCGATCGCCGACGACTCGGGTCTGCAGGTCGACGCCCTGAACGGGGCTCCGGGCATTTACTCGGCCCGCTACGCCGACAGCGATGGCGCCCGGGTAGAACGCCTGCTGTCTGCCATGGCTGGAATTAGCGATCGACGTGGCCAATTTGTCTGCGCCCTAGCCCTGGCTCGCCCCGACGGCACCATTGCCCTGGAAACAGAGGGGATCTGTGGGGGAGTGATTCTCACCGAGCCCCGGGGGCAGGGGGGCTTTGGCTACGACCCGGTGTTCTACGTGGAGGAAGTGGGGCAAACCTTTGCGGAAATGTCTGCCCTAGAAAAACACCACCATAGCCACCGGGGCCTGGCCTTTCGCCAGCTCTGGCCGGCCCTGGCCAGTCTGCGCCCCTAGGCTTGCCGATCAAGAAACTCCTGCAGTTGCCCCAGGGCGGCTCGGCCAATGTTAAATAGGGCCCAGCTGCCCGCAATAATAATTGGTAAAAGTACCACTACAACTCGCCAGTCCATAATCAAGACCTCCTCAGGATAGGGTTGCTTAAACTGTTGTCATAATTTTCCCATAATGTACACCACTTAGCGACCGGATGGGACTGGATGGTGGAAGCCTGGGCGGCGGCAGGGCAGTCAACCCGTTACAATACCTTTAGAACAGGGGGTAGGTCTATGGATAATGCGCTCTACTGGTCCCGTCGTCGCCTGCTGAAGGCAAGTTGCCTGGGGCTGGCCACGGGCGGCCTAGCGGCCTGTGGCCTGGGGCAGCCCACCGCCCAGGTTGACGCCAATGGCTTAGATCGGGTGAAGCTGGGTCTGGGCTGGCGGGCAGAGGCGGAATACGGCGGCTACTACCAGGCGGCGGCAATGGGTCTTTACCGCGACTATGGTCTGGCGGTCACCATTGATGACACTCCGCCCCAAACCAACACCACCCAACTGCTGGTGGGGGGAGCGGTGGACTTTTCCATTGGCGGCGCCCTGGGTAGCTTGAAGGCGGTGCAGCAGGGGATCCCTGTGGTCACCGTCGCCGCCATCTGCCAAAAGGAGATTCAAGTCCTCCTGGCCCACCCCGGCGTCGGTAACGACTCCTTCAGTCAGCTACGGGGAAAACCAATTTTCATCAGTGCCTCTGCCAACAGTGGCTACTGGCCGGTGTTAAAGGCCCGGTATGGTTTTACTGATGATCAAAAGCGGCCCTACAACTTCAATATCACCCCCTTTTTGGCGGATAAAAATTCGGCCCAGCAGGGTTTACTCACCTCAGAGCCCTTCTTGATTGAACGGCAGGGGCGCTTTAAACCGGTGATTTTGCCCCTCTCGGAGGGGGGCTATAATCCCTATACCTTTACCATCGATACCACTCGCCGCCTGCTAGACACCAACCCCGACCTAGTGCAGCGCTTTGTCACCGCCTCGATCCGGGGGTGGTATAGCTACCTGGCTAACCCCCAACCGGGCAACCAGGCGATTCGGGTGGATAACCCGGACATGTCGGAGGAATTGCTGGCCTTTAGCCTGGCTAAGCTGGATGAGTACCAGGTGATTACCGGCGGTGATGCCAGCCGCCTGGGAATTGGGGCCATGACCGACCAGCGCTGGCAATCCCTCTTTGAGGAACTGAGGGGGGTGGGGGTCCTGGATAGCCAACTGGATTATCAACAGGCCTACAGCCTGGACTACATCAATCAGGGGGTAGAGTACTATCAATCGCCTCAGCCAGCATGACCCTCACCCTCGATCGCATTACTAAGACCTTCGACAACGGCGTGGCGGCCCTGCAGGAGACCAGCCTGACCCTGGCCCCAGGGGAGTTTGTCAGTTTTGTCGGCCCCTCCGGCTGTGGCAAAAGTACCCTACTGCGGATTGTGGCGGGGTTAACGGCCCCCTCCACCGGCCGGGTGGATTGGGGTGCAGGGATGGAGCCACCGGATTTAGCCTTTGTCTTCCAGGAGCCAGCCCTGATGCCCTGGGCTACGGTTGCCGATAACCTGGGCCTACCCCTGCGGCTGGCGGCCCGGCCTCGCCACCAGGCTCGCTCAGCCATCGCCGACGCCCTGCGTCTGGTGGGGTTGGAGGGTTTCCGCCAGGCCTACCCGCGCCAGCTCTCCGGGGGGATGAAAATGCGGGTTTCCATTGCCCGGGCCCTGGTCACCGATCCCCAGGTGCTGCTCATGGATGAGCCCTTTGGGGCCCTGGACGACATTACCCGCACCCAGTTGAACGAAGACCTGTTGGCCCTCTGGGGGGAGCAGGGTTGGACCGTGCTGTTTGTCACCCATAACCTCTACGAAGCGGTGTTACTTTCCGGCCGGGTGATGGTAATGTCGCCCCGCCCCGGACGGATCACGGCGGATATCGTCATTGACTCCCCCCAGCCCCGTTCCCCCAGCTTTCGCAACTCCCCCGCCTATACAGCCTACTGCCAGCAGGTGGCGGCAGCCCTGGGGGCCGCCATGGCCGAGGGGGGTAGCCGTGCAGTCCCATCCCCCTGAGGTGTCCGCCATGTCCCCCCCCTCCCTGACTACCCGTCTGCTGACGGCGATCGCCCCCCTGGCCCTGGGCCTGATCGCCCTGGTCACCTGGGAAATGGCGGTGCGGATCAACCACATTCCCCCCTACCTGCTGCCGGGGCCCTGGCTGGTGGCCCAGACCCTGGTGAAGGACTGGCCGGTGCTGCTGCCGGCCCTGGGGGTGACCCTAAAAATCACCCTGGTGGCCTTTGCCGCGGCGGTGGTGTCGGGCCTGGCCCTGGCCATGCTGATGGCCCAGAGTCCCTGGGTGGAAAAAAGCCTCTACCCCTACGCGATTATCTTGCAAACCCTACCCATCGCCGCCATCTCTCCCCTGATCATTATTTGGCTGCGTAATAGTACCTTCCTGGCCCTGGTGATCTGCGCCTGGATTGTGGCCCTGTTTCCGGTGATCAGCAACACCACCCTGGGCCTCAATAGCGCCGATGCTAATCTCCAGGACCTGTTTCGCCTCTACCGCGCCTCCCGTTGGCAAACCCTGCGCTACCTGCGCCTGCCCAGCGCCCTACCCTATTTTCTGGCGGGGTTGCGGATTAGTGGCGGCCTGGCCCTGATCGGGGCAGTGGTGGCGGAGTTTGTAGCCGGTAGCGGCGGCGCTAACTCGGGGCTGGCCTACCAGATTTTGATGGCCAGCTATAACCTGGAAATCCCCCGGATGTTTGCCGGCCTGGTGTTGATCACCGGCTTGGGCATGGGGATTTTCGTGATGCTCTCCGCCATCTCCAACGCCCTGCTTCGCCCCTGGCATGAGAGCGCCCTGCCCCGCTGAGGGGGCTACCGTTGGTTTTCCCGCCCACTCCCTAATCCCCCCGCCATGCTCCGCCAGATCCAGGCCCTGGTCCAGACCCTGACCCCCCGGTTGATTGAGATCCGTCGCCACCTCCACAGCCACCCGGAACTGAGCGGCCAGGAGTACAAAACCGCCGCCTACGTGGCCGGGGTGCTTTCCTCCTGTGGCCTGCGGGTGCAGGAATTGGTGGGAAAAACCGGCGTAGTGGGGGAGTTGGCCGGGGGGGATGATCCTCGCATCCTGGGCATTCGAGCCGATATGGATGGGCTGCCGATTGGTGAACGGGTAGAGTTGGAGTTTGCCTCCAGCCATTCCGGCTTGATGCATGCCTGTGGCCACGATGTTCACACCACCGTTGCCCTGGGCACCGCCATGGTGCTGGCCCAGTTGGGCCTGACCCTGCCGGGCACCACCCGCTTCCTCTTCCAGCCGGCGGAGGAAACCGCCCAGGGAGCCCGCTGGATGATTGAGGATGGGGTGATGGCGGGGGTGTCTGCCATCCTGGCCCTGCACACCTACCCCAGCCTTCCCGCCCGCACCATTGGGGTCCGCTACGGGGCCCTCACCGCCGCCGCCGATGACCTGGAGATTATCATTATCGGCGAGTCAGGCCACGGAGCCCGGCCCCACGAGGCGATCGACGCCATCTGGATCGCCGCCCAGGTGGTCACCACCCTACAGCAGTCCATTAGCCGTACCCAAAACCCCCTCCACCCGGTGGTCCTGACCATTGGTCAGATTAGCGGTGGCCGGGCCCCCAATGTGATTGCCGATCGGGTGAAGTTAACCGGCACCGTGCGATCGCTGCACCCCGATAGCCGCAACCACCTGCCCCAGTGGATTGAAACTGTGGTGGCGGGGGCATGCCAACCCTACGGGGCTCGCTACGATCTCCACTACCGGCGGGGAGTCCCTTCTGTGCAAAACGATCCGGCCCTCACCGACCTGACCGCCGAGGCGGTCCGCCAGGCCCTGGGGCCTAGCTGTCTACAGATCCTCCAGGAACCTTCCCTGGGGGCGGAGGACTTTTCTCTCTACCTGGAGCACGCCCCAGGCACCATGTTTCGCCTGGGGGTGGGCTTTCGAGACCGGGCCCACAACTATCCCCTACATCACCCCAAGTTTGAGGTGGATGAAACGGCGATCGCCGCCGGAGTGGTCACCCTGGCCTACAGTTGCTACCAATACTGGACCGGCACCCCCACCCCAGCTGGTTACCCCTAATTGGATCCTAGTCTGGCTAGCTGCCTGACAATATCAGTAATCCACAACATTAGTCCGGGGTTTCTCCCCTGCATGACCTGATGATTGCCCGGAAAACTTCGTTAAACTAGACAATTGGAGTGCACGGTTGCGAGGATCGGATTTTGTCAGGGCCCATTCCCCTTTATCTAGTTACAACGACGGAGTTAGCTACAGAGCACCAGGATAGCCAGCCCTGGACCCAGGCCACTGGCTTTAGGGCGGAGGCTAACCAGGTTTGCCTGGTGCCCGGGCCCGGCGGCACCCTGGCCAGGGTACTGGTGGGCCGGGGGGAAACCCTGGATACCTGGACCCTGGGAGGCTTGCCCCAGACCCTGCCCCCCCATAGCTATTACCTGGCCCAGGACTGGCCGGCGGAGATCGCCACCAAACTCTGGCTGGGTTGGGGCCTGGGCAGCTATCGCTTCACCCCCTATAAACGCCCCCAGGACCGGCCCCAGCCCCACCTCGGCCCCCCGCCTAATGCCGATCAGGCCTACGTCACCCAGGTGGTGGCGGCCACCACCCTGGTGCGGAATTTAATCAATACCCCCGCCGCAGACATGGGGCCAGCCCAGCTTGAGGCCGCCACCCAAGCTCTGGCGGACAGCCACGCCGCTGAGTTGAGGGTGATCTGCGGCGATGATCTGCTGAGCCACAATTATCCCCTCATCCATGCGGTGGGCCGGTCCAGTAGCCAGGCGCCGCGTCTGCTGGACCTGACCTGGGGCCACCCCGATGCACCGCGGGTCACCCTGGTAGGCAAGGGGGTCTGCTTTGATACCGGTGGTCTGGATATCAAGCCCGCTGCGGGTATGAAGCTGATGAAGAAGGACATGGGCGGGGCCGCCAACGCCCTGGGGGTGGCGGCCCTGATCATGGGGTTACAGCTGCCGGTGCGCCTGCGGTTGTTAATCGCGGCGGTGGAAAACAGCATCGCTGGCAATGCCATCTACCCCCTGGATGTGCTGCCCTCCCGCCGGGGGCTGACGGTGGAGGTGGGCAACACCGATGCGGAGGGTCGCCTGGTGCTGGCGGACGCCCTCTGGGAGGCGGTGGCGGACGATCCGGAACTGCTGATTGACTTTGCCACCCTCACCGGCGCCGCCCGGGTGGCCCTGGGGACGGAGCTACCGGCCTGCTTTAGCAACCATCCGGCCACGGCCCAACAGCTGGTGGATTGTGGTCTACGGGTGGACGACCCGCTCTGGCCCCTGCCCCTACACCAGCCCTACCGGGTTTTGCTGGATAGCAAGGTGGCGGATCTATCGAATATCTCCGATAGTAGTTATGGCGGAGCGATTACCGCCGCCCTGTTTCTCCAGGAGTTTGTTCGCCCTGACCTGGCCTGGGTGCACCTTGACCTGATGGCCTGGAACCTGCGTAACCTGCCCGGTCGACCGGAGGGGGGTGAGGCCATGGCGATGCGGGCGGTGTTTGAGCTGATCCGGGACCGATTCACCAGGCAGGCAGGCCATGGCTAACCCCCCCGACTCCATTACCCTACCCCCTTTGGAAAACCTCCAGGAGGAGGTAGACTGGCTACGATCGCACCTGCTGGCCTGGATGGATGCTGAGTACTTGCCGGAGCCGGCGAATGCGGCGATCGCTGATCGGGTGGCCCAGGTGTTCCTGCGCCATCGCCTGGAGGGAGAGGCGGACCTGGGCTCCATTGTGATGGCGATTTTGACGGAACTCCAGGCCTTTGATTTTTCCCAAAGTTTCTACGGCGAGTTCACCGTGGCCAACGCCGTGGGCGACCTACTCTGCGATCGCCTGGGCATTGATCGCTGCTGTGGCCGCTCCACCACCCTGGATGTTAGCTCCCACTAAGGAGCTTTAGTCAGCACCCTTAAGGCAGGGTTGGACAACGCCCATAGCGAGGGCGTTCTACTCGCCGCCGCCGCTTAGGGCTACGGCCCGTATTAGCCTATTGATCTAAGTTATGGGGACTCGTGAGTCAACTCCTTAAAGAAGACTGGCGCCTGCAGCAGTCTGCTGTAGACCCGGTGGCGCTGGTACATTTCCAGGCTGGTAAAGGAGAATAGGGAAACCGCCTCCCATAGGAAAACCCAGCCACCGATGTAGATGCCCTCCGCCAGTAAAATTGCCCAATCCCGGGTGGAATCATCGCCTGGATAGGTGTTACCGACCCAAAGCAGCAGGAAGCCAAAAAACAGGTAGTTGAGGATGCGAAGGGTAATTCTCCTCAGCTCTAGGCTGAGGAAATGGATTTTAAAGCCAAAAAACCGCCTGATCCCCTTGCGGGTCTCCTCCTCCAGGGTTGGATTGCGTTTGCCCTGGGGCAGTATGAAAAATAACTCGATTGGATAGCGTGGGGGGATTTCCTCCACACTGCCCTCCAGGTAGAGCTCGAGATCGGCATCAATCTCCCGGCGCTTAAAGGGGGCTGGGTCCCACTCGTTAAAAATGTCTTCGTACTGATCGAGGGCAATCTCAATCATGTAGCGATGGGTCGTTTGATCCAGGGCGTAAACTTCGCTAAATACCGATTTCCGTGGCATAACCTAAGGCCTCGCGCAGAAATAAGTTGAACCATTGCGATTATTGAGAAGGCAATATTTGATAGTTCCACTCCCCATGAAAAGTGTCGTGCTCAATCAGGATAGAATCAAGCTGCTCCTGACTCACTTGAATGCCTGTGGGA
>JBEIGU010000128.1:0-10708 GCA_040381765.1 Leptolyngbya sp. | reverse complement strand
TGACTTCGTTTGAGTCCTTTGCGTCCCCAAAATCCCCCAATTCTGGTGGATTTTGAAGGGTTCGGTTCCCCCGGAATTGGGGGCTGGGGGGCAGTTTGTCGCTGATTGGGTTAGATTTGATCACTTGTGTGTACACCGTAGCTTGATCAAGGGGGGGTACAGCGTGAAACCCCTACAGCCAGGTACCGGGGGGTAGGACTGAGCAATTGGGTGTCTCACTCTATCGAAAACCGCCATATTCCCCGTCAGAGCTTTCTCTATTGCAAGCAACTGCTGAGGGTTAGAAAACCCCCAGCATAAGGGTCTACAAAAAACTGCAGTACTTCGACCAGGAGTCTAGCTAGCGTTTTCAGAATCGTTACCCAGTCGACCACTACCGCGCCAGCCAACCAAGGCAGCATGAAGAGTAGAACCTTGAGTGGCCATACGACCACTACCTCGATCCTGCTCACTGGAGCCAGGGTATTGTATTCCGGCGTTAGCCTCTAATAATGAGGACTGACCTGCTAAAGGAGTCGTGGCTACTGCCAGCAGACTGAAGCCAGCAACGGCAGCAAAAAAACTATTGATGGAAAAAGTTGAAGAAAGTTTCATGGGTTTTAGAGTTCTCAGCGCATCTAGTCCTAATTACAGAAGTGACGGGCCTTCATCAGGAAAATCTTTCTCCGTAGATTTACGGATCTTTTAATGGATCGAGGATCTTAAGTCTGCTTAAACCAGAGTAGAATCCTTGATAAATGGGTTAAAGTGCAGATTTCTCAGGGGTTTGACGGGTTCTTTGGGGGCTGTATCCATCCTGGGTATGACAGCTAAGTTGCTATCAAGCCCGGGCCAAAAGC
Source organism: Leptolyngbya sp. (assembly GCA_040381765.1). Classification (GTDB taxonomy): domain Bacteria; phylum Cyanobacteriota; class Cyanobacteriia; order Phormidesmidales; family Phormidesmidaceae; genus Nodosilinea. The sequence goes on along the minus strand of JBEIGU010000128.1, from coordinate 9,869 downwards.
TTGTAGGGAACAATAAGTTTTGTGACGATGGCTGTGTTCCCTCTCTTCTTTCGCACTTCCTCCCCGAGCAACGGGGAGGAAGTGCGAAAGAAGACGTGCCAAGGCTACACCTTGACCAATCAGCTCTATCCTAAGCATTTTGGCCAAGGCTGCAGGGCATGACTTAACCAAACTTCCGAGCATAGTTTGATAGGAATTCTGCCAGTAGCAATTTCCCAACCAAAGCACGCAAGTTTCTAAAAATGTCATGGACGAACACACCAGAGTTATGGGCACGATCTACCTTAAAAGGGATTCTCCTTTATGGGATCTGTGGTCAGGCCCCCTTTTTAGGAGCTGTCATGAACAAACAGGGTGAACGCTCAGGAATAACTTACATTAGAAGAAATCTCTGATTTTGGGATATGTGGTGATGCCCCTCTTTGGTAATGATTCACTCCCCCCCGGCTAAACGGCTACAACCCTTGATTCCTGGTTTGAATGAGGGGGATGCCTATTTTGAACCCTGACTTTGCCCACCCTGCTGGCTTGGGGCTGAGAAGGCAGACCTGGGGAGCTAAGCGAAGTGGGTGTATTTATGCCATCCAAAGCCTTGGGCAAACCTTTGCCGCCAGTGCCCCTGTTCTCTCAATCGGTGCAGATCTTAATTAAGCAGTTCAATTCCGTGCCTCAAGAGGAGCAACTGGCGGTTTTACAGGATATTCTAGGGGGAGTCGATACTCGTTTTACCCAGGCCTGCCATACTTTGGATGAAAATATGAAGCTGGCCTTCTGGCATCGTTTGTTTCACCGTCGTCGCTTAGATGGTCTGGCCTACGGTCAATCAACCCCCAATAGCCAGGTACTATTAACCCGGCTGAGCCGGATGGGGCTGAACGAGCGGCTGAACTTTTTGTGGCAGGCCCTGGCCTAGCCGCACTGGTAGGAAAGCAAGGTGGCTGGGTAATGGCCCTAATTTGGGTTGACCAATTAAGCAAACATTATCGAGTGGCCAGCAAGGCCACTGGCCTGGGGGGTACGGTAGGCCATTTTTTTCGCCGACAGTATCGAACTGTGGAGGCCGTCAAGGCGGTCTCCTTTTCCATTGAGGCGGGAGAAATTGTGGGCTTTTTGGGTCCTAACGGGGCGGGTAAGACCACCACCCTAAAGATGCTGACAGGGCTGATTCACCCCTCCGCTGGCACGGTGCGGGTGGCGGGTCATATTCCCTTTCGGCGAGACCGGGCCTTCCTGCAGACCATTACCCTGGTGATGGGGCAGAAGCAACAGCTACTCTGGGATTTACCCGCCCTGGACTCCCTGCGTATCAATGCTGCTATCTACGGGCTCAGCGATCGCACCTTTCGCGATCGGGTGGAGGAACTGGCGGCCATGCTAGACCTGCGGGCCCAGCTTAGTCAACCGGTCCGTAAACTCTCCCTGGGGGAGCGGATGAAGGCGGAAATGATGGCGGCCCTGCTCCATCGCCCTCAAGTGCTGTTCCTGGACGAGCCCACCCTGGGCCTGGATGTCAACGCCCAGGTGGCGGTGCGGAACTTCCTGCGGGACTATAACCAGCGCTACCAGGCCACCATCCTGCTCACCAGCCACTACATGGCGGATATTACCGCCCTCTGTCGTCGGGTACTGCTGATCCACCAGGGCCAGTTAATCTACGATGGTGGTCTCGAACAACTCTTAGATCGATTTGCCCCCTACCGGGAAGTAAAGTTAGAACTGGCCAGCGCTGGCGATGCCCAGCAACTGGCGGCCTACGGTGAGTTGGAACGTCTGGAGGGCTGTAGCGCTAGCCTGATTGTTCGCCGCGACCAACTCACCCAGACCGTCAGCCACCTGTTAGCACATTTAGATATTCAAGACCTGACGGTGACCGATCCACCGGTGGAGGAGGTAATCGGCCGGGTGTTTCAGTCGGGCACGGCGGTGGCAGGTCTTTAGCAAATCTCCCTGGACCTCATACTCGTAGACCAAAGTAGGTGAGGATCACGTCCACCTTACCGGAGTTAGTTATCTCCTGGCACTCCCCCGGATCGGCGGTCACACAGGTACCCGGGCTTAGGTCCTAGGGAACACCGGAGTTTCATGGGGCGACGGGGTAGAAGCAGGAGTAGGGCCATTACCAGAGGCGACATTGGCCCTGGTGCCGCAGCAGGTGATCACAGAGCACCAGGGCGGCCATGGCTTCTACCATAGGGACGGCCCTGGGTAAAACACAGGGATCATGGCGGCCTTTGGCGGCCAGAACCGTCGCCTCACCAGCACTAGTCACGGTATTTTGAGCTTTACGGATGGTGGCGGTGGGTTTAAACGCCACCCGTATAATAATATTTTCTCCGTTACTAATGCCCCCCTGGGTACCCCCTGAACGATTGGTGCGGGTCCGCAGGGTACCCGTGGCATCGGTGTAAAACTCATCATTATGCTGACTGCCGGTCAGCAGGGTGCCGGCAAACCCAGATCCGATCTCAAAGCCCTTGCTGGCCGGCAGGGACATCATGCCCTTGGCCAGGTCCGCCTCCAGTTTGTCAAATACGGGCGCCCCCAGGCCCACCGGCACCTGGCGAGCCACACACTCCACCACCCCGCCGATGGAGTCCCCCTGATCCCGCACGGCTTCAATCCGCTCAATCATGCGTTGGGCCGCCTCGGGGTCAGGGCAACGGACGATGGTGTTCTCTACCTGATTGAGATCGACCTGGTTGGGGTTAACATTGGCCTCAATGTCCTGGATCCGCTGCACGTAGCCAAGGATCTCGACCCCAGCCACCTGCTGTAGGATTTTTTTAGCGATCGCCCCCGCCGCCACCCGCCCGATGGTTTCCCGAGCGGAGGACCGCCCTCCCCCCTGGTAGTTACGAATCCCATACTTGGCGTCGTAGGTGGCGTCAGCGTGGGAGGGTCGATAGGTGGAGGCCATTTGGCTGTAATCCTGGGGTCGGGTATCCTGATTGCGCACCAGAAGGGCGATCGGGGTGCCCAGGGTATAGCCGTCAAACACACCGGATAGGATCTCGCAGCGGTCCTGCTCCTGGCGGGGGGTGGTAATTTTGCTCTGACCAGGGCGACGGCGATCAAGCTCCGCCTGAATTTCCTCAACCTTAAGATCAAGCCGGGGTGGACAGCCATCCACGACAACACCGACCCCACCGCCGTGGGATTCGCCAAAGGTGGTGACCCGAAATAGGTGTCCGAAGGTATTACCCATAAACCAGCGCCTTTAAGATTACGGTCTATTGATCCTACCCCTTCTACCTCCTAGAAAGCAGGGGTTTGATCGCCACCACAATGGTTGAGTTAGGTATAAATAGGTTTTGGGTCATCCCCTAAGGGCTATCCTCAAGGCCTAAATAGTGACGCGGGTTAACAGACTGACCCTGGCGGTAGATACCATAGTGTAAATGGGGCCCCGACGACCGACCGGTATTACCCAGGTAACCCACCACGTTACCCCGCTCCACCCAATCTCCAGGCTGTACTGTGGTACGGGACAGGTGGGCGTATAGGGTGGTATAACCGTAACCATGGTCAATCTTGACATGGTTACCATAACCATTGTCATACTGAGCCTGTCGCACCGTACCATTGGCGGTTGCTAAAACTGCCTTGCCAATGGGGCCAGCAAAGTCTATACCTTCATGGATTTCATAATCAAGCCCACCAAAGGGGCTGGGGCGTAAACCAAACTCCGATGACACCTTTAGGAGACCCGTCATGGGTTTACCCTGGGGAAAGGCGGCCTTACGCTGGGTCTCTGAGGTCAGGGTGGCCTCCAGGCCAGGCTTTACCGCGTTGGTCAGGACGGTTTCCAGACCATCTATTCTGGTTTTACTTAAACTGAGAATCGTCTCCACGGAAGCGACTCTAGAGATACCCCCCTGGGGGCTGGGCTGATCAGCAGGGTCCTGCAATTCTCCGTCGACAGTTTCTGTAGAAAGGCCGGCTCGGTTTTTGAGTTGCTCAACGTCATTGGTGATCGCTTGCAAATCCGTGATCACCTGATTGGCCTGATGGGATAGGGCCTCATGTTCCTGGACGAGGCGCTGATTATGGCGAGCTAGATGGTTGATCCAGAGGGTCGGCAAGCCTAGCCCCAAAGCCAACCCTAGAAGCATGGAAACAGGCCTAATGGTAATGGTGATGGGATCACGACCGGTGGCCGTGATCAGGACGACATGGGGCTGTAGAAAAGAACGGGGCATAGTAAATCAGTCGCAATCAACGTGAACTCAGGTGGGAATGGGAGAATTGCTGCTATAGCGGATATCACTTGGGTGAAGTGCGATGTTATCACCCCCTCAGCCCCCCTTGCCAAGGCTACGGTGTACACACAAGTGATCAAATCTAACCCAATCAGCGACAAACTGTCCCCCAGCCCCCAATTCCGGGGGAACCGAACCCTTCAAAATCCACCAGAATTGGGGGATTTTGGGGACGCAAAGGACTCAAACGAAGTCAGACCCGACTTATGTGTACACGGCAGGGTAACGAGGGGAGGAATGGGGGATCAACACCGTCCAGGTGAGGGACTTCTGTAAGATTGAAGGGCTCGCCAAACCCTACCATTGCCACCTGGTTGACTGACAAAACATGGACTTACGGCGGTTCAAACCGCTGCTATCCAGACCAAGTCGGCCTTGGCCGACTGACCCATAACCCGCGTAGGCGGGTTTTGCCTGTCTAGGGACGGCTTCTATCCGCCAGCGTTAAGAGTTTTGTCAGTCAACCAACATTGCCACTGTAGGGCTGAACAGAAGTGGGGCTAGCTCTCGCCGTTGACGTAGGGCAACAGAGCCAGAATCCTGGCACGCTTAATGGCGCTGGTCAGATCCCGTTGCTGCTGTGCTGTTAAGCCAGTAATGCGACGGGGGAGGATCTTGCCCCGTTCAGTAACAAATTTGCGCAATAGATCAACGTCTTTGTAATCGATCTTTTCCTCGGGTTTGATGGGGGAGACACGACGACGAAAATAGGCCATGGCTTTGACTGGATGAGTTACTTGATTTCTTTGTGGATGGTGTGCTTGTTGCAGTGGGGGCAGAACTTTTTCAGTTCGATCCGGCCAGTGGTATTACGCCGGTTCTTTTGAGTGGTGTAGCGCGATACCCCATTGGAGCGCTTGGCCGGGTTGGTCCGGCATTCAGTACACTCCAGGGTAATGACGAGGCGGACGCCTTTGGCCATGACAGGTTACCTAGACTAGCGACGAACAAAAGATAAACACACAGTCTTTTATCTTCTCATGATCCTTGACTATTTGCCAACCCTGATCCCTAGGATTCAGCAATTCTCAATTTTGGCAAAAGCTCTTCAAAGGCCACACCTCAGTCTATGGCAATGCCATCTGAGAAACCTGAGAGAGCCAGGGCGGACACCATCGCGGCGGTTTGTTCAACCGGCCTATGACCACTGACCACTGACCACTGACTCCTGAGAAGCTCTTAAACCACCGTTCCTGGAGCTGAACCATGGGCTGGGATAGAATGGAAGCATGTTGCGGGTGGCTGAACCATGACCCCCTTGCCCCGTCCTAAACCCCTGGCAGTCTCTCCCTTGCAACCGGGGCTGCCCACCATGTACGACCTGCCCAGTGAGTTTCCTGAGAAGCCGGGTTTGCCTGACGTTTTCCACGATTTGCAGCCCCAACTGCTGAGTCAGACCCTGCGACTGGTGGACTACGGCAGTGACAACTACTGCGATGCCTCGGACCTGAATCTTTACTACGACCCGGAGCATCCCCTGTGGCACAAACGACCCGATTGGATGCTGTCGGTGGGGGTGCCCTGGCTCTATGGCGGCCAGGACCTGCGGCTGAGCTATGTGACCTGGCAGGAGGGTAAGGGGCCGGAGGTGGTGGTGGAGTTTCTCTCCCCGGGGACGGAGCGGGAGGACCTGGGGCGGTTCTTTCGCCCTGGGGATGCCCTGTCAACGGTGCAGCCTCTACCCGCCCCCACTTCACCACCAGGAAAACTGGAGGTCTACGAGCGTTACCTGCAGGTGCCCCACTACATTGTCTATAGCCGCTATAGCCAGACCCTGCGGTACTTTAAGCTGGTGGCGGGGCGCTACCAAGAGCAACTCCTGGCCCCCCAGCCCCCCCTGATCTGGTTGCCGGATTTAAAGCTGGGCTTGGGCATCTGGTCGGGGACGTTTCAACGCACCCCAGGGCAGTGGCTGCGGTGGTGTGATCAAGAGGGTGACTGGATATTGACCGAAACCGAACAGGAACGGCAAGCCAAGGAACAGGAGCGCTGGGCTAAGGAACAGGAACGACGGGCCAAGGAGCAGGAACGGCGGGCCAAGGAACGAGAACGACGGGCTAAGGAACAGGAACGACAGCGAGCCGACCGCCTGGCGGCTAAGCTAAGGGAGTTGGGGGTTGACCCCGATCAAGTGGATTAGGAAGTGATGGAGTATTCACACAAAATCAGGAGATAACACGGCAACGGGCCGTTCGCGCTAGCGTCCCTAAGGGAATCGCCTGGCGGCTAAGCTGAGGGCACTGGGGGTTGACCCAGATCAGGGGTCATAGCATCAGGGGTCAGGAGTATCGGTTCGGGCTCGGCATTGAGCAGGGCACTGTAGGTCTGATCGACCCTAGAGAGCCGGGGGTTATAGTGGGTTTGTCGGTCTCCCAGGAAATTAGGAGATGGCGGCAAACACCTGGGCGGCGGTGATCTGCAGCCTACCCACCTGTTCAGACTCCAGGTAGGCCTCGCCAGAGATTGACCGGGTTTCTTGATAGAGGCCTTGGTAGAGGCTCAACACTAAAATGACGCTGGCGGTGGGGTCAACAATCCAGTATTCGGGGATGCCAAGATCTTGATACTGGGAACGTTTGGCGATGTAATCGCGGTGACGCTGCACTTCGCCTGGACTGACCACCTCGATCACCAATTCGGGAGGTGGCATCGATAGGCGAAGGGTATTACGTTGTTTGAGCAGGGCAATATGCTCTTGCCGCAGCACCGTCAGGTCGGGGAAGCGATTTCTGGGTTCTCCCCGCACCTCTAGCTCGAGCCCATGACCCCGGACACGACGATAGCCAAACCGATGGCTGAGGTGGAGCAGTAGAAAGGTGGCGATTTCTAAGTTAACGCCAGATTCTGGGGGCTCCGGAATAAGTTCTCCATTAAAAAGCTCATAGAGCAGATCGCTACCGTCGTCGTAGATCAGGTATTCATCGAAGCTGTTAAACCGCCGTTCCTGGTTCAGAACCATGGGCTGGGGAGATGGGGGTGACTTTAGTATAGCGATAGAGTGGGAGCATGTGGCGGGTGGCTGAACCATGACCCCCTCGCCCCCTTTGCAGCAATTAAAACACCCTGGGCTGAAAGTCCTGGTCTACCTCCAGGTCAAAGACATCGTCATGGATGCGGGCCACGTAGAGACCCTCCGCCATGGCCTGGGCCTTCACCGCCTCGGACCAATCCACGGCGGCTAGAATGCCGTAGAGCTGTTTATCGCCATGCTCAGGGAAAAAGTCACGAAATCGATTCAGGGTGGTCTTGAGTTGGGTAATTGCCTCCTCCCGGGGATGGCTTTTTACCTCCACCAGAAAAGCCCTATTGATATCCCCATTGGCGTAGGCCAGCACATCAATCTCCAGGTGGGCACCGTTTTGCCGCGCCCGCGCCCGGGGCAGCACCACCGTCATGCCAAACCGCTGCTGCAGGATCGTCTCCATAGACGGGAGTGCTAAGCCCTCGGTAAAACTGCCAAACTTAGCCCCCAACCCACCAATCTGCTTGCCCAATTCCTTGAGCTGTTGATCGGTTTCCTGGAACTTGCGATCGGTCTCTAGAGATTTTTCCCGCAATAGGAGGGCGGTTTCCTTAAGTTGGCGATCGGTTTCTTGAAAGAGCCGCAATATATCGTCGTAGGTGGGTTGGGTCGTACTCATCGCTACCCCAGAGATAGTATAAATATATTGTAGCAGCAGGAGCCGGGGAGCAGCCTTGCCACCCTATTCCGTAGCCAGGGTGTTAATTTTGGGCTATAAATTCGAGTGCTTCTTCAAGTACTTGAGAAATGTGGGGCTATTCCACTGCTAATTGCCTATGCAGCATATGCGAGTTTTTGTTCTAGCTCCTGTCGAATCGAGAGATAGTGGCGATAATCGTTTGCCCACTCAACCATTACCGCATCATCAGATAAACTGCCCCGACAGTATTGGTCGAAAAACTCCTCAGAGTCCATGTTTTGTCGGCTTTCGTATAGGCTGAGCCGTTTTGAAATAGCCACCAGGGCATCTACCAGAGACGTGTATTGGATTCTTTGTTTTTGCATGGGTTACCTGACTACTCTATCTGGGTTCAACCCGTTTGGCAGAAACGGCTGTGGGTGGGATGGATGGCCTTATCCTAACCTATCGCTTTTATAGTAGATGGGCAGGGCGCCCCACAGTGGGAAAAAAATCTGACGGGTTACGAGTTCTAATCCCATTGCCAGCTAATCATCCCCTCCCGCCGTCCCACCTAGGAGGCAGCAACTCGAGGTCAGTCCTGCGGCATGCCGTCGGCGTATTGATCGCAGTCGTGCATGACCATCCTGCGAAAGGGGCATTGGCGGCATCCAGTGACGGAAAGGGCTGTTTTGATATGCGCCCCGAACACGCGGCACAAAACGCGCCTTGTCACCGGGAGAGATTCCTCATAAATAGGATTAAACCATGCTCAATCGGCGAGACGATGCAGAAAATCCTCCCATGAGGAACTACTCTATGCCGAAACTGAGTTGGACAAAGGGGAGGAGAAGGGCCAGCATATAGAAAGCGCCCGCATGCCTGGGCACGTCCACAGCAACACCAGGGCCGCCACGGTTCGCAATTCTCATATAAAGGAAACTAATACGACCCTGGGTGGCTATCATTCATGAAGCGTGAACGATGCCCATGGCGGCGCGGGAACTTGGCGCATACCCATGAAAATTGTACCCTTGCGGAAAGGTCCCCAGAATAGCGAGGACTGGGTGGAACCAGGCAACTGTGCGAGCGGGGACCCCGACGTCCCGCCGGTAGTTCACTTACCAATTGGACCGCCCCAGACCCCACGGAGACCCTAGCGGGGACTCACCCATGAGCAACTGCGGGTCACCCCCCCCTTCGTAACACCGCCATATGGGTGTCTGGGGAGCATGAGGCACGAATATAACTCACTCTAGAGTGGAATGTGCCCCCATGCAGGCATCATCCACCTCCCGGCGCTGACACCCTCCGATACCCCTACCCAGCAAGTCCAAGGGCCGTGCAGATTGGAAAGCGGGGACCTTTTATACCTCAATTGTTAGGGGGTTGCGAGTTGCCTGCATCCCCCAAAGCCTTGACGGAACCCGCCGCAGCGCGGGTGAGTGTGAGTGAGTCTGCCCGCGATGCGGATGAGAGGGTCCCCACTTGGGTACTCTTCGGCAAGTAGGGTGATTTCTGCAGAAGGTAGGGTGGCGGACGTTGAGGACCGAAGAATTCGAGTTGTCAAGAGCCGGTGCCCAAAGCCAGCAATTGTAAATTCAAAAATTCTAGGGGCTGAAACCCTTGATACCTCGTTCAGATCAAGCTCCATGAATGGGCGCGAATCGGCTGAAACGGCCTAAACTGGTTCTGAATTTATTTTTGCTGGCCCAAAGCATAACCATTGAATGTGGCAGATTCTATACAGCTGTTCCGACAAGCCTTCCCGCGGCTGAGGGTGGCCCCCAGGTCCTGTACCTCCGGCGTGGTCCATATTTTTTTGTTCAAGAGAACTCCATAGAAAATATGATCCAATAGCTAAGATGGTTTACCCGTGATTTCCACAAACCACTTTGGCAAATTAGGCAGTCGCTTAATCTGTTGTTCCAATTGAGCCATTGCCTGTTGGGTCAGTTTCACTCCTGTT
>JBEIGU010000127.1:0-11136 GCA_040381765.1 Leptolyngbya sp. | reverse complement strand
GGTGTTGTACAGGGTTTGGCGAAATTGCTGAAGTTGGTTGAAAATCATAGGGTCAATCGAATTTCTACTTCATTGACCTTACGGCAGTCAGTGCCACTCATTGACTGCCTTCCTTTACAGAATTAGTCCAAACTCAAGTTACTGATTACTGATTACTGGCTCCCCTGCCTTCCCTCGTGGGCCTGGACGATGGTTCGCCAGGTGCGTTCTGCGGCAATTTCATCCTGGCGGGCCTGGGCCAGGAATTGGTATAGGCAGTCCTTTTCTACCCAGGGAAAGGTGGGAGTGCGATCGCACTCCTGGTAGTCGCCATCCTGCCACTGAAAAATCCGCCACTGTCGCCCGTTGTATCGCCACAGTTCCGGTACCCCCAGGGCGGCGTAGAGACGGTTTTTATCCAGATCGGTGGAGGTGATATCCACCTCTACCACCAGGTCGGGGGGCGGGTCGGTGGCAAAGTCAATCTGGCGACCAGCGACCTGGGGCTGATGGTCAATGTAGTAGGCGAAATCGGGTGGCGCGGCTGGGGGGCAGGGCCTGGAGAATCTGTTGGTAGGTTTGCTAGGTTAGCCCGTGGAGGGTGACGCGCTTTTCATCGATGGGTTGGGGGGTAGCAAGGGTGATCATGGACCTATTTTAGGCCATCAGTCTGTGACTTGGTCAGGGCATCTAGTTTTTCCAGGAGGCTTAAACCAGCCTGGGGATTTCCCCTGGCCGCCATGGCTTTGAAGCGGGTAAAGGTATCAAATTCACAAAATAGGGCATTGCCCATGGGGGGCTGGTAGTCACCCATAAGGCAGCGTCGGAATTGATGCCACCCAGTAGTCGCTATACTGGTACCACCCTATCGTGAGCACTTTAGGCTATGGTTAGTTCTTCCCCGATCGCCGCCGGTCACCCCCGTCGTCGCCTGCTCCGCTACCTGGTCGGGGGCGGGGCTGCCGCTCTGGCCTGCCTGGGCCAGCGGTCCCAGGCCAGTGACTCCCCTGACCTGGAGGAACTGTGTGCTAGTTTTCCCCAAAACTCCCGCTGTGCAGACTACCTGCCCGGCATTCCCGCCTTGGATGCGGGGGGCAACCCCATCCCTGTAGACCAGTTTTTAAGGGGCCGCGCCAGCGGCGATCGGGTGGCGGTGCAGGGGGAGGGGGTCAAACACCCCACCTATCTGGTGATTGAGGCCGGTCCCGAGATTGCCCCCTACGCCATCCAACCGGTCTGTCCCCACCTGGGTTGCACCGTTGACTGGAACCCGAGCAGCCAACAGTTTCTCTGCCCTTGCCATGGCTCCCGCTTCGACCCCCAGGGCGAGCGGCTGCAGGGGCCGGCGAACAGGGCCCTACCTCTAATTAGCGTAGTGGTGAAGCAAAACCAGATCCGCCTGGTGGATCGCCCCCCCACCCTTGACCCCCGTTAGCCCTGGGCGGCCCCCTGCACAGTGGGGGCTTTGCCGCTAGGCTGATCTCAGGTTCCCTTTCGGTAGCATTGACGGTGTCCCCTTCCCCCCTGGTTAATCACCCCGAACACCTGGAGGCTCGCCTGGCGGAACTCCCCAGGGAGCCAGGGGTCTACTTTATGAAGGATGGTCGCGATCAGATCATCTACATTGGCAAGTCCAAGTGCCTGCGCAGTCGGGTGCGCTCCTATTTTCGCGATCACGCCGGCCACATGCCCCGCACCATCGCCATGGTGATGCAGGTGGTGGACATTGAATTTATTGTCACCGACACCGAGGCCGAAGCCCTGGCCCTGGAGGCCAATTTAATCAAGCAGCACCAGCCCCAGTTCAATGTGCTACTGCGGGATGATAAAAAATATCCCTTTCTCTGTGTCACCTGGTCAGAAGACTACCCCCGCCTGTTCATCACCCGCAAACGCCGCAAAAACTCCAGGGATCGCTACTACGGCCCCTACGTGGATGTGGGGCTGCTGCGCCGCACCCTCAACCTGGTGAAGCGCACCTTTCCCCTGCGCCAGCGCCCCCAACCCCTGTTTAAAGACCGCCCCTGCCTAAACTACGACATTGGGCGTTGTCCGGGGGTGTGCCAACAGTTGATTTCCCCCGAGGACTACCACAAAACCCTGGAACGGGTGGTGATGGTGTTCCAGGGCCGCACTGGGGAACTGGTGACCCTGCTCACCGACCAGATGGAGCGGGCGGCGACGGAGCTGCGGTTTGAGCAGGCGGCCCACTACCGGGATCAGATTCGGGGTCTGGAGCGACTCTGTGCCGACCAAAAGGTGGCCCTGCCGGACGATACGGTGTCCCGAGATGCCATCGCCCTGGCGGCGGATGATACCTACGCCTGTGTGCAGATTTTCCAGGTGCGGGCCGGCCATCTGGTGGGTCGCCTGGGGTTTGTGGCGGACGCCCAGTCGGGCACCCCGGGGGCGATTTTACAGCGGGTGCTGGAGGACCATTACCAAACCGTGGAGGCGGTGGAAATTCCGGCGGTGATCCTCTGCCAGCATGCCCTGCCGGAGGCGGAGCTGTTGGCGGAGTACCTGAGTCAGCGGCGGGGCCGACGGGTCACCCTGGAGGTGCCCCAGCGCCAGAGTAAGGCGGACCTGGTGGAGATGGTGGAGCGTAACGCCCAGTATGAGTTGGCCCATACCCAGGCGATCGCCGATCGCCAGGCCCAGGCCCTGCAGGACCTGGCCATTTGCCTGGATCTGCCGGACCTACCCCGGCGGATTGAGGGCTACGATATTTCCCACATCCAGGGGGCCGATGCGGTGGCCTCCCAGGTGGTGTTTGTCAACGGGTTGCCGGCAAAACAGCATTACCGCCATTACAAAATTAAAGCCCCCGAGGTGCGGTCAGGCCATTCCGACGACTTCGCCAGCCTGGCGGAGGTGATAGGCCGTCGCTTCCGCCGCTATGCCGCTGAGCCCGACCAACCCCGCCTGGGCAACCCCGACTGGCCCGACCTGGTGATGATCGACGGCGGCAAGGGGCAACTATCGGCGGTGGTGGAGGTACTGCGGCAGATGAACCTGCTGGAGGATCTGCGGGTGGTCAGCCTGGCCAAACGGCAGGAGGAGATCTTTTTGCCGGGGGAATCCCAGGCCCTGCCCGCCACCGCCGACCAACCCGGGGTGCAGCTGCTGCGGCGGCTGCGGGATGAGGCCCACCGGTTTGCCGTCAGTTTTCACCGGCAGCAGCGCAGCGATCGCATGCGGCGATCTCGCCTGGCGGATATCCCTGGCCTGGGCCACCACCGCCAGAAACAACTGCTGGCCACCTTCCGATCGATCGATTACATCCGCGCCGCCAGCCCCGAACAATTGGAGACCGTGCCCGGCATCGGCCCCCAACTGGCCCAACAGATCTATGCCTACTTCCATCCCCAGGCAGAACCCTAGGGGCAGGGCTGTAGCCATCAGGTTTGGGGGGTGGTGTCCTGGGGGAGAACAAGTTTCTCACGGTCCAGGCGGCGCTTGCGGGCGTAGAGTTGGATGGTGGCCGCCATGGTCACCACCAGCCCCACCACCAGCCAGGTGGTGGCGCCGGTGGGAAAGTTGTTCTTGAACACCACCAGCATGACAATCACCACCAGCAATAGGGTAGGGGCTTCGTTGAGAGCCCGCAGTTGCTGGCTAGACCACTGGCACTCCCCCCGTTGGAGTTGCCCCATCAGCCGACCACAGTAGATATGGTAGGCCAGCAACACCCCCACCAGGGCAAGTTTAATGTGCATCCAGCCATTCTTCAGGTAGTCGGGCATGGTGACTAAAAGGGCGATCGCCATGGCCACCGTTACCACTAACCCCGGTGTGGTGATGATGTTATAGAGACGCCGTTCCATGACCTCGTACTGGCGTTTGAGAATGGTTTGGGCCGGTTCTGGCTCCGCCTCCGCTTCTACATGGTAGATAAACAGGCGCACCAGATAAAATAAACCGGCGAACCACACCACCACTCCGATAATGTGAAAGGATTTTAACCAGTAATAGGTCATGGTTGTACCTTGAGGTTTTCTCCAGGTTCAAACCTAACATTTTCCGCCCCTGGGGGAAATCCTTTGCTTAGCACCCAGTGCCCCTAGCGTAGCAGCCGCTCCCTGGCCGCTGCCTGGGGCTCATACCAGTACTGTCGATAAATCAACTCTAGTTCACTGCCGGTTTCAGAAAAATAGTCCATCTGTTGGGACTGCAGGCTCACCATCAAGCGGAAAACTAGCAGGGCCATAATCGCCACCACCATACCCGCAGCGGTGGTAATCAGGGCTTCACCAATACCGGCGGCAGCGGCGGTGGCCTGGTCTGCGCTGCCACCACCGCCAATGTTCAGGTTACTAAAGGTGGCAATCAGGCCAGTGACCGTCCCCAACAACCCTAGCAGGGGGGCCACCGCTACAATGGTTTCCAGCATTTTGTCACCCTTGCGCATCTGGACAAACTCCTTATCTCCCGCCGCCTCCATAGCCAGGCTAAAGGTTTCTGGCGAGGGTTCCCGCAACCGCAGGGGGGCAAGTAAAAAGCGCCCGATCGGCAAGTCCTGGGCCTGGGCGGCCAGGGCAGCAGCCTCACTCAGATCTCGCCGCGCTGCCTCCAGTACCTCTTTTACCACTCGCTTTTCCCGACTGAGCAGGCGAGTCCAAAACAGGGCCCGTTCTAACCCCGTCGCAATGGTAAGCACCGAACACCCGAGGATGGGCACCATCACGGGCCCTCCCTTCACCAAAAAGTCTAGAACCGTGGTCATAGGCGCATTATTCCTGCCCAACGATGCTCTGAAATCGGCAGAACTAATCTGGGCTAGGTAAGAAGCTCGATTAGCCCTGCAACATTGACATCCTAGAATAGCCCAAAGGCCAGGTCAGCAAGATTAAGGGAAATCTCCTTTAATCTTAAGGGGAGGTTAACACAAGTAGCTGTCAGCCAAAACAGCGATGTCAAGAGTCTGGAGGGTATACTATTCCCAGGATCTCGGTTAGATGTCGCTTGAACCGCTCCTTGGCCAAAACGATTACAGAGGTTTTAGGGCGGCTGTAGCCATTTTGCTTAGGACACCGACAAAGCTATAGGTCTCACCCCATGGCGTGGCAGTCTCGTTCTAACCGAACTGGCGACTGCTATAATCTAGCAAAATAGCTTTCTTAAGGAGTAAAACTGTGGTTGAGCCTTTGCTGAGCGGTATCGTGCTGGGGTTAATTCCGGTTACCCTTGTGGGTCTGTTTGTAGCAGCATACCTACAGTACCGCCGGGGCAATCAGTTTGATCTTTAAGGTCGGCAGTTCTGCCGGAGACCTGATCTATGGCTGGTGCAACTGAGACGATTTTAGTGACCGGTGGAGCGGGTTACATCGGTAGCCATGCTGTCCTAGCCCTGAAGCAGGCGGGGTATCGAGTAGTCATCCTTGATAACCTGGTTTATGGGCACCAAGACTTGGTGGAGAACGTACTGCAAGCGGAGCTGGTTGTGGGCAGTACCCTAGATCGGGGCCTGCTAAAGGATCTATTTGCTCAGGACCGCTTTGCGGCGGTGATTCATTTTTCCGCCTACGCCTACGTGGGGGAGTCGGCCGCTAACCCCAGTAAGTATTATTCCAACAACGTGGTGGGTACCCTTACTCTACTGGACACCATGGTAGAAGCGGGGGTCAAGAACCTGGTCTTTTCCTCCACCTGCGCCACCTACGGGGTTCCTCAGGAGCTCCCCATTCCTGAGGACCATCCCCAACAGCCTATCAATCCCTACGGTGCCACCAAGTTGATGGTGGAGCGTATTCTGGCAGATTACAATCGTGCCTACGATCTGAGTTCAGTCTGTTTTCGCTACTTTAATGCTGCTGGTGCCCACCCAGAGGGTCTTTTAGGAGAAGATCACAACCCGGAAACCCACTTAATTCCCCTGATTCTCCAAACGGCCTTGGGCAAACGGGCGGCTATCCATGTGTACGGCACCGACTACCCTACTCCAGACGGCACCTGTATCCGTGACTATATTCACGTCTGTGACCTGGCCGATGCCCACGTGTTAGGTCTCCAATACCTGTTGAAAGGAGGAGAAACTACGGTATTTAACCTGGGCAATGGTAATGGTTTTTCCGTCCGACAAGTGATCGATGCGGCCGAACGGGTGACCGGCAAAACTATCCCTGTCATAGAAGGAGAACGCCGTGCGGGTGACCCCCCTAGCCTGGTTGGGGGCAGTCAGCGGGCTAGGCAGGTGCTAGGCTGGAGCCCTCAGTACAGCAGCATCGACACCATCCTTACCCACGCCTGGAGCTGGCATCAGCAGCGCCACGGCTAAGCTTGGGGAAACTGGCCTATCGCCTCGACCCATGGAGACCCTGGTGATTGGCTACGGCAACACCCTACGGGGAGATGACGGGGTAGGTTACCGCCTGGCAGAGAGCGTGGCTGACTGGGGGCTAGGAGCAGTAAGAGCCCTAGCCTGTCACCAACTGACGCCAGAACTCGCTGCTGATCTGGCTAGTGTAAATCGGGTAATCTTCGCCGATGCCAGCCAGCCCCAAAATCCCGTCAGTCCGTTACGCTTGGAGCGGTTAGAGGGCAGTCTCAATAGGACCGGGCCGCTGGGGCATCACAGTCAGCCAGGGCAGATTTTGACCCTCAGCCGACAGCTCTACAGTTATCAGCCCCTGGCCTACATCTTAACCTTGCCTGCTCAGCGGCTGGACTACGGGGAACAGCTTTCTCCCAGGGCCAGGGCTGGACTGTTACAGGCAGAGCGGTTTCTGCGGCAGCTGCTCTGCCCACCCGCCTGATAGCCCTGGTCCCATTCTCTGGAAGGGCAGTGAGCCGGCCCCCCTTAGCAAAGATAGGGCTTTGGCTGGATCAGCCTATCCTAAGGAACGTGGATCTTTTAAGCTGTAATTCTTGTTAGGTCATGCATCTTGCCTGGCCGTTGTCAGCCGGGACAGCTATCCCACGTTATTCAGTTCGCGGTCCTTAGGGATAATTTTGGCATCCCCATAACCCTACAAGCTCAATTCCAAATCACCAACTTTTAAGATGCGATTGCCCTAGGTAGGCCCAGGGCAGCGATTGACCCAGCCAGGTATTTAAGGCCTTGTAAAGAAGGGACACAGAGTTCTCGGTTTTGAGTGGTATCTAACCTTAGAACGCTGTGCCCCCCTTTTCCTCAAAATGGGTCAAATCACTATACGGCAATCTATTCAGCTGTTATCGACCAACTTTTGTCAGTCAACCAGCAACCAGGGTAGCTATACACGTCTTTTCTTGCTCAGGACACGTGCACCAAATGCAAATAATCCAGGCAACATTGCAGGTGTTGGAACTTGCTCAGTTACAGGCTGGTGGATGGCTCCTCCCGTTGCAATCCAGGCGTCATAAGATCCTTGATTGATCCCTCCTAAAGAGCCTTCCGTAAATCCGTTAATCACCAGGCGACCAGATTTATCGATATCGACGCCAAAACCTCGATCAGGGCGAGAAGTCCCAAATTGATTGATGGCAACCAGATTGCCATCCAGGTCAAACTTGGCTAAGAAGGCATCGTCGGCTCCAATGACATCGCCGCCAAAGTTCTGCTCACCGAACACGCCAGTCGTATAGCCAGCGATATACAGTAAGCCATCAGAGCCAACTTTCAGACCAAAAGCTTGATCTGACTCAGTGGTGCCAAATTGCTCAAGCCATAGCTGATTACCAAAAGGATCAAACTTAGAAACCCAACCATCATACTTACCCCGGTTGCCTCCACCATCCAGATCCCCTAATGTCCAGCCAATGTTGTAGACATTACCATCCTGATCGGTCGCGACATCCCAGGCAAACTCATAGTCAGGGGAACCAAATTGTCGGATCCAGCTCAGCTGGCCATCCGCCAGAACCTTGGCTAAGAATACATCATAAAGCCCTTGATTGGTTTCTCCAAAGGTGCTTAAATCTCCCACGGTAAACCCGGTTAAGTAACTATTACCAAAAGGATCTAAAGCAACACCATAAGCTTCATCAAATTGAGCTGTCCCGAACTGTTGAAGCCATTCAAGATTGCCAGAACTATTAAACTTAGCCAAATACGGGTCGTCTCCACCTAAAGGAGTCGATCCATCAACCGTATCGATTGCATTTTGGCTAAAGCCGGTGATAAAAATATTGTCGTTTGGCGAAACTGCCACATCGGTAGCTGTATCAATTAGTGCACCCCCGTATTGAACAATCTGTAGCAAATCCCCGGTATTACCGTTGAAGCGGGCAAAGTAGGCATCCAGGTCTCCCTGATTTTCACCAGCAAGATCTCCTGCAGTATTACCCACAGCAATCACGTCCCCGGTGCTATTGAGAGCGAGACCAAAGACGATATCGGCATCAGGGGTGCCAAATTGAGTTACCCATTGTTGATTACCTTTGGTATCATATTTTGCAATCCAAGCATCTTGAGAGCCTTGGCTGGAGCCGCTTAAGGTATCAGTAGTCAATCCTCCAAAGTAGAAATTGTTCTCGGAATCTACAGCTCCTCGCGCAGAGTCGAATGAGAAGTCTATACCTGGTGATCCTAATTGTTGAATTCCTTCCTTTGTTTCATCTGGTGGGCTTTCTGAAACATACTGGAACTCAGAAGAGTTCAGGTTTAAATCAGTTGCACCGAGGACAAGAGCCAGGAGATCGGCACTAGCTGCAGCACGCTTGAAAATTCCTGTACCAATTTGCCCAAGTTGATCAATCCGAAAGGCGCTTAAAAAGTAGTCTAAACTACTACCGTTCAGTTGGATAAAGTCAGGGTCACCTAGATTGCTAGTTCCCAAATCAATCCCGAAGTCGACGATTACCGCGAAATCTAATGTTCCCTTCGATTCTTGACCTCCAGCATAGTAGGCATTACGAGC
The DNA here is from genome assembly GCA_040381765.1 of Leptolyngbya sp. Classification (GTDB taxonomy): domain Bacteria; phylum Cyanobacteriota; class Cyanobacteriia; order Phormidesmidales; family Phormidesmidaceae; genus Nodosilinea. The sequence continues at coordinate 2,317 of JBEIGU010000127.1, read as the reverse complement.
ATCACCTAATACGAAGAGGTCACTATCAGGGCCTGAAGTTGCTCCTTCCAGAGAGCGTGGTCCGCCGATAAGAATATCTATCTCGCCAAAACCTGGTGTTGTTGCGCCTGGATTGACCGGAATTAATCGGTCATTACCAACACGGCCTATCTGAATATCATTAGTGAGTTCGCCAACAATATTATCGTTGCCAGGAGTACCAAGTCTTAATCCCGCAGGAAGAGTTTCAAATTGAGCCAAACAGTCTAAGAGTGAGTTGCAAAGATCAACGCCAGAGTAGGCCGACGATACGGAGTTCTGAAAGCCTTTGGGATTGTTATGAAGATTAATGGCTAATTCAATCAACTCACTCTGTAAAGAATTACCTAGAGAATATGAAAGCCATGGATCTTCTAACGGGCTTAACGAACTATAAAATCCCAAAGTGACAGCTGATGCTGCTGGCATGCCAGAGAAAGCTGCGCCAATAGAGAATAATGAAATGAAAGCAAATTTTTCTACAAGTGTTTTCATCTGATTGAACTTCCAAAGTTTTGATTCAGTAATAATTAGGACATCTCGAAAAATACAATTCTTACTGGGAATGATAATGAGACTTCAATGGTTGTTGGCTCCAAACGCTGATATTAAGGGGACTAATAGAAAAGTTGGAAAATTCGAAGGTACTTTCTGAAAAAGAAAGGGTGGCTGCCTTAGCATCAGGCGTTAGAAGTAGTGCTCCAATTGCCCCACTCCCAATTACCCCCAAACTAGTGATAACAAAAGATTTTATTGACTTTCTCACAGTAAGTATGAAAACAAAATCCTTCTGATTAAATAAGTTAAAAGGTTAATCATGATTACAACAGCAGGGAGATAGGCCCTAGCAGCCCCATTGAGACGCTAAGTCTAAGCCACGACTAGAATCCCTAGAACGCAGCCGAATGACTTATTCGTCACTGTCTTCCATCACGAAACAGCGATAATGCAAGAAATGGTGAGTGTTTACACCCGTCTTCACAGAACTAGAATTGTGTGCAACTCTAGCCAATTAGCTCAGGACATCGAGCAAAGTTTTAGATCTCAGCCTATAGCGGACAGCATCGTAATCTTGTCCTAACCGGACTGGCGATCGCTATGGCTTTGGTCAAAACGCTGAGGCAACGACTGACCGCTCAATCTAATGTCTTGTAACGCGAAGCCTGTCACTTACATGACATTAAAAAGCTAATACCTACCTTCCGCGGGTTGAGACTGAACGAAAAATGAAAGCCTGGAAGCCTTATTTGCCAAACATCCCAGAAGTAAAGCTTGTCTCGCAGATGAGATCGTCTTGAGACTTAGGCGCTTATCTAAACCTAGCTGAAAGTGGCTGAAAACTTTGTCTGGCAAGCATCTCAAAAATCGAATTTCTCAAAAAACCTGTCTCACCTGCGGAATGTCGGCTAATACTAGGTGGTTGTTCTAGTTAGCCTCCGTCCTCCCTGCAGATGGCTACGGCTATACTACACTTTCAAATCGGTCCTTACGTATAGATTACGCATAAGTTACGTATAAATACGGTATTACCGATACTTTTCCATAGGCTCTCCTGATTTTCTATCTTTCTACCGTATAGGCCTGATAGCCCTTGTGGTTTTCTCCAGAATAGTGGAGCAAGATACTTGATGTCATCAAGCCAATGTAAAGAAAGCTACAGACACCATGAAATAAAATACTGAAGACTATGCTTTCTGAAGGTTTTCATCTTGATATAGCGAGTTTCATAATTATGCGGCACAGTAGAAGGTATGATGTACCCTACTTGATGGATGACGATTGCGCTTGACTTTGCCAGACCTTTGCTGCTTGAGGAGCAGCTTCTTAATGGTGAGGGCGTCAGTGGCCAGGGCTCCTGACCACTGATTACTCGATGCGCTTTGCTCTCAGCTTGTAGACCCCGGCTGCTTGACGAGAAACGTCCTGTGATAAGACCTGGGTACGGAGAATTCCTGATTACTGACCACTCTCGAATGCCTGTCTGTCAGGCGTACCGATCCACCAGACCCTGTAGGGTCATGTTCTCCGCGATCGCATCGTGGGGAATCAGGCTATAGTGCCAGGGTTTACCGCCATGGGATTGCATGTAGCGCACATTCAGCAGGTTAATCAAGACAGAAAATAATATCGTTGGCAGGCCGCACCCAGGAAGTGCAAAATATTGAACGACAATTAACTTGGCCGGTTGACGACAACTAACTTGGCCGGTCAAGGATTAGCAGGGATACAAGCATCAGACCAGCAAATAGGACGAATGTTCTAAAAATAAAGGACACTGGCAGCGTCAATTAACGCCAAT
>JBEIGU010000126.1:0-11264 GCA_040381765.1 Leptolyngbya sp. | reverse complement strand
TGTCTCATATAACCCAAAATGCAGTATCAGTATGAGATTAGCCGTGATCACGGATGAAGAACCAGTAAATCTGCTCTTGCTTCAGAAAGTGAGCAATCTGTCTGTATCGTAATTAGCCAATTAAGATGCGATTACCCTGTTGCTGCGCCCAATTTCTGATGGTTATAGGGCTAATTTGCTCATTAGCAGTTAGACTGCTAACGGATTGGTAGTAGCTTTGTGATAACTCTTCAGCTTGCCTACGAGTTGTTACACCATCAATTCTAGCTAGCAGATATGCAGCAACTGGATCTAGGGTTCCCCAAACAACCAGTTCTTTCATCCAGAACACAATCCAAGGAAGCCCAATTCTAGGCCAGTTTTCCAACGAAGACGGCTCAAGAGGTATTTCACCAAAAGCCTCATCGATAGCTAAAGCTAAGACACTCCCAAGTCCCCAATTGAATCGATAATTAAAGTCGCTGTTGATAAGCTGGTGCCAGTCAGAAACCTGCGTTTCGCGAGGCTTCTGAGGCGCACGCTCATGGCAAAGCCACCATTTTAGAATTACTTCCCAGCTAGTATTTCTTTTCGCGTCCTTACCTTTGAAAGCGTTTACTCGACCAATAAGTTGAATAGTATTCCGGACGTAGACAAACTTTTCTTCTTCTTGAAAAAGAATATAGTTTGTACCTGTCTCTAAATGTTGTCTGATTGTAGGGTAAAGAGTTAGGAGTTGATTTCCTGATCGAGGTGGTAGACTTGTTTTATATAGACGCTTTCGTTCGCTATAGATTGGATAGATAGTTGATTTCAATGCTTTTCCTCGATGGATAAAGAATTCTTGCAATTGAGCTTGACTTTGGCTGGCATAGTAAGCATAAGTTTGCTGCCATAATCTACGTAATTCTGCCTCTAATTCATTGGGTTCTATCTCTCGAGCAGAAATTTGTTCAGCCTCAACAATGGCGGCAAGCAATACATTATCTAGGGAGTCTAGACTTTCAATCGCCCCCTCTTCAGTTTCACTTCTTGTTTGTGCAGTAATAGGTGCTGTTTGCTCTAACCATATTAGAAAATCTTCATTACTTCCATCTGGCACCAGCTTTTTCCATTGATCGAGCAAGTGAGTAATCAATGTTGCAAGTGGGCTAACCGCACTGTCATTACGATCCGTTGGAGGTTCTTGTAACTGCCGAACAAGAGAACTGTAAAGATTACGGATTTTGATTTTTTTATTGTAAGTTTCTGGGTCTTGCCTCGTCCGAGGTCGTTCTGGTTGTTCTGGAACAAGCACCAAGCTACGCCCTTCTGTCCCGAAACCTGGACGACCAGCTCGACCAACAAGATTTTTGAATTCACTAACGCTGATGTCTCCATCCCATCGCTGAAGACTCGGGACTAATACTGTCTCAAAAGGTAAATTAACTCCTTCAGAAAGAGTGGATGTTGCCATAACAAGATGAACAATCTTTTCTTCAATCACCTCAACTAAAAGACGAGCCATTAGTCCTGGCATTTTGCCATGATGTACAACGATACCTTTTGTCAAGAGCTTATACTCGCGAGACTCCGTTGTGTAGTAGTCCTCACATGACTGCAAACATTTTTGCCAAAGTGCTAGTTTCCTCGCATCTGTTGGTTCTTCAAAGAAAACTGGTTTTTGAGAGACATTAGACCAAGTGTTGTTAAGTAAGCCTAGAAAGTCTTTAGCGTAGTCGCTAATTTTCTGACTGATGGAAATGAGGACGGCACGCCGTTGTCCTTGAGCATCTGGTGCTGAAAGGTGCATAGCAGCCCAAAGAACATAGGGACGAACTGCTGTTGTAAAATTCTTGCCTTCAAACCTGGGAGACGAGGGATACGCTGGGAATGGACTAGGAATATATGGACTATCAGCAGCTTCTGTGCGAGGAAACTGTAGTGGGGCATTATCCAGCAAGTCGTAGCGAATTTCAAACCTTCTTCCTGGAAGGCATTCCAATCTTCCGATAAGCTGGCGGGTACTTTTGTAAAAAGTTTTGATCGGGATTGCATCATCTTGATGGCTAATCCATTTGGCTAGTGCCCCCTCTGACTCGGCAGCAACGGCTGACAAGGCAATAATACGACACTGACCTTGCTGCAGATAACTAAATAACCTAGCAGCTAGAGATTCTAATCTTAATGATCGGCTTTCAGATTTCTGTAGCTGATCTTTTGTTCCAGTGAACTGAACAGTATGAGCCTCGTCAACTACAATTAGCGTAGTTCTTGGAATAAAGAAACTACCGAGAAATTTCATTAATGCTTCTGCCTTTTCATAGGTACAGATTAAAACTGTTTTCTCGTCGGCAGTTAACCATGCATCTGTCGGTCCCCAGTCTGTACCGCCATATAAACCCGTTACAGTGATTTGCTGACGAGGAGGTGTCGATTGCTTTAAGACACGCGATAGTTTGGCTTCTACCTCTGTTGCTAATGCACGGGAAGGGACTAAATAAATCACTAGGGGAGCTTGCGAATAAGTCTGCGCTGCATCTGAATTAGGAGGAAAAAGACTTTGTAGGATAGCTAACTCTGCAACTGTCGTCTTACCTGATCCCGTAGGCGTGCAAAGTGCAAAAGATTCCTGCCTAGACAGTGCCTCAATTCCACTAATTTGAGATGGCCATGCCATTGATCGTCCTGCTCGAAAGCCATATCTTAAGTAACGCTCAAAGATAGCTCTTCCGTCTGCATTCATATCCTGAAGCAAGATATTGAGATGCTGCCGCATACTGTTCGTGACATAAGTAGCTGCAACTTCAGCACATAGCTTAGACAGAATCCAAGAATAGGTATTTCGCCCGTGAAGAACGACTTTGCTAACGGAAGTAAGTTTGTCCAGGGCTTTCTGAATCCGTGAGTCAATACCCCAGCGCATTACAGCACACAGAACACCTAGCGCACTAACTGTTTCCCGAATAATTATTGTCTCTATTATGTGATCACCCTGGATGTCTGACTGAGACGAGTTTTGAACCTCTGGTAATATTTGTGACCAGTAGCTATTTATTTGATGCCATAACTCAACAAAATCAGCTTTTAGCAAAGCGATCAGAATTCTAGACTCATTATTCAGATTATTTCCTTCATTTAAAAGACCTAATGCCCTTGCCGGATACCCAGCTAACTGGTAGCAAGCAGCAGAAAGCAGCCGCGTCGATATTTCATTACAATCGATGTCACTGACTGGTAGCCATTCTAAAATTTCCCCAGCCCGTAGTACAGTTTTCTGCCATTGATAATCCTCCACCTGTCTTTGAATTGAAGCTGCCTCAAGAAGTCGCATTACATCCTCAAGACGACTGTTAGCTTCATCTTGGCTCCATGTCCGTAAACCTGGTTGGTTCTCTCGGAGTCTTGTATGGTGGCTATAGAGCCGGGCTAAAGCAGGAGGTAGTCCACCTGCTAAAGATTCAGCTAGCTGTGATGCTAGAGCAACGGTTTCTTCATCAGGCTGAATCATAAATCTTTCAATTGGCATCTGTTCCATCTGGTTAATAGATGCTCTTGCATATTCAACTTTAAGCCTTATGTCAATTTTTCTCTGTGATTCGCTAATTGTAAAATTCCCAGATTCTTGGAAAGCTTCTTGAATGATAGAAGTTTTTCGTTGAATATCTCTAAATCTTTCTAAGAGATTTACACCAATAACAGCGGTACTGCCATCAAAAGCTAATAACCGACAATTTTCTCGAATAACGTCTTGATGTTGTCTAGAAATATGAACCATAACTTTATCCCATAGAACGGACAACTCTGCTTCACTATGAGCACATGTAATGGGTCGAGTTAAAACTTGATAAGCTTCTTCAATTAACCCATTCACGTCATGTAAGTGAATTTCTACAGCTTCCAATCGCCGCCTAGCTGTGTAATCTGTGTGAGGAGTGGCAGTCGGAATTATTATTGTGCTGGCTCTAGCTGGTGGTAAGCCACAATTGTAAACAACAAGATCACATCGTTCATGAGTGGTACTGTTATTGGAGAAATATAGTCTACGAAGTGCATGTATCCATTTCTCTTCATCCGATCCTGGAGATGAATAATCTTGAAGAATATCAACCAGCAATAAGCAATCAACAGGAACTATTTTATTGTCGCTTGATTTCTTATGGGCCTCTGCAATCAAATTATTATTATGATGCGCTGTACATTTTGCCTCGCAAAATAAAACATGAGTAATGTGCCCCTGATCATTGCATTGGAATGCCAGCATATCATCACCCAGTCGCCCAATAATGGTAGGAGCAGAACCACCTTCTTGCCTCACCTTCTCTAGCGCATGATAAGCTGTCTGGTGTAAACGAAAGGGAAATGCAAAAACCTGCCAATCTTCATCAAGCGGGTTAAAGTGTTCTGCAACGACTGCCGCCATGATTTCGCCGAAGTAACCTTTTAAGGTTTTTAGCTCTAAATATCGGGGGAAATCATCAATGAATTTAGTATCAATACCTAGTGTTTCTTGTTCCTCAAGCAAGTCAAGCGATTGAGGAATTCCTGCAAGATTTCTCAATTTCTGTCTTGCATCCTCATGAGCTTGATGGACAAGCTTTTGTAGCTCTTGATGTATGATATTTCGGATCGCTAAATCTTCTTGTAGACAACGATGATAGTAATTCTTATCAGCAGATCTTTGGATTGTATTTGCAAGCCAATTTACCAAACTAGGGAGATGGGTAAGCTTCTTCACAACAGTCATAGAATAGGAGTGGCTAAGTATATTATTCCCAACCTAAGAAAGTTGCACCTTGATATTGCTCAAAAGCTGAAGCCTGCTAGAGAGGATGCAGGGTGATCAAAGGCGACATAACGGCGAGCGTCACCGGCGGTAGATAGCATTGAAACGAAGCCGAGGTTGTCAATCCGTCCGGTGCACGCAAGGGTTAGCTGGCGATCACTGGAGTGGCGGAAATAACTACGACTATGAACGAAAGATGTTGATCAACATAGAGAAATCCAATCTTGACAGAACCGACGATCACTCAGCAAAAATTGAGAGCTAAAGGGCACCTCGATTAATTCAGTTTTATTGAGAATGACGCCGTTTTATTGAGAATTTTCAACAAGATTTCAAGGGTTTCAGCCATCGATAAATCTATTTTTCGAGGTGCCCTAAAGTAAATTTTCTTGCAGCACCTGAGAAGCAATTCCCTTCAGTTGGGTGCGAACTTCATCTAAACTCGTTTCTATTGAAGGTGTTATTAAATCAGTTTCTTGTTCGACTTGACTCAGTATATTTTCCAATAAACCGTAAAGTGATTTGTTGATTCCAAAGTGGAACACTAACTCTCGCCCAAAGTGTCGTAGGAATTCCGGCAGCTCCTCGCGGGATTTGCCAACAAGTTTGGCAAGCGCTAATTCCATCAAACTTTTACTGGATTGAACGTGTTCAAAAAGATGGTTGAAAGTACTAACCCCACCCTGATCAAATTCAGGATGATCAGATCCGTTAATGACATCAAGCTCTTGATTCGTAAGGTCTGCAATGTCAGGTAGCTTTGCGTTAAGTAAGTTAAAAGCATTCACAATCCCCGCACCCCAGTGTTCTTTATCCCAGCCCTCTGGGGTGCTACACTGTTCACACAGCAGTTTGTTGAAAACTATCGGAATAAGTTCCGGTCTATCCTTATATTTTTCATTAAATAAGTAATCAATTCCCCAACGAGAAAGCCAAAGCGCAGCAATACCAGCAACGATAGGTGTAGCAAATGAGGTTCCAGAGCGACGTTCGAAGGAGTGCTCATGAAAATTCCGGCTGACCGCGCACCAGACATACTCACCTGGAGCAGCGATATTGATCCGAGTTCCTTTTGCGGAACGGTTTGCGATTGAACCATCTGCAGTGCTAGATGCAACAGCAATGACTTGTCTATAAGCACCAGGCCAAACTGTAAAGGGAACATCATTCCCGGCAGAAGCGATCACAATAATCCCTTTTCTCAAGGCCTTAAGGATTGCCCGACGTACTGGCAAGGTAGGATAACCACCCATACTAATGGAAATAATATGAGCGTTATTATTAACTGCATAATGAATTGCTGCACCTAATGGTGGGGCGAAGAACTCTAAAGCCTTTACAGCTCGGTCTGAACGGGCAACCCGAAGAAAAAGTGGTTCTGCATAGGGAGCAATACCAGGTACATTATCATTTTCATTCGGCGCAAATATTAATGCTGCTGTTGATACGCCATGACCAAATCTAATAGGATTAGGATCACTACCAGGTGTCCAATCTTTTCCTGGAAAAAGATTATCTGGATCTACAAAGTCATAAGCAAATTTAGCAGATCTTATTTCAGACTCAAACAACACTTTATTTAATGCTGGATGAAATAGATAACCCGTATCCGGTAGTGCAATTTTAACACCCCTTCCTGGCTCTGATTCTGAAAAGAAATTACTCCAAGCTCGCTGTACTTCAGTTTGTGTAAGATGCCATGTGCGGACATCTGTGCCTACAGGGAATTGAGTATTTTCAGGAAGAATACCTTTTAGCCTTGTTGGATCAAGTAGCGCGATTCTCGGTTCTACGTAGGCAACGTCAGGATATTCGCTGATCCGATACGTCCAATTCCATACTTGTGCAACAGAAACATTTTCCTCAGAAGTGATCTCAAATCCAACTAAATCAGTACTATCAGATAACTGCTGAATAGGAGACTCATTTTTTTCTGGTGAAAGCTCAGGAAAGCTAATTTTGATACTAGAAGGATCTGTGATTTGCAACGTGTTAGCAATCTGAGATTTGAGGGATTTACTTATCTGATTCCGATCCTCTGAGGTTACGGATTTGCTTAACTGAACATTGAATCCTGTAAAACGAGTATTAATAGTGTTCATAAGAGCTACTCTCTAAATGTGACATCAATGAATCTTCGCAATTTGCCAGCTTATTAGCCCTATTTCAAAGCAACTCTAGGGCAAATACAACGACCTGCAATGTGTGTTTTGGAGATAAATGGTTGTCGATTATCCTCGTAGTTGGGGTTGTTAACGATTACAAAATAGGATTCTTCTGCTACGTTTTCAGGACCGTACGAATTCAAGTTGGGAGGCAAAACAAGATTTTCTTGTTGCAACAGCTGTGCATTAATATAAATCCTTCCTGTTTTGATTTCGACAGTATCTCCGGGAATACCAATAATCCGTGTAATGTCTTGGATTTGGTTAAGACCTGGTCTTTTCCAGGATTTAGGTATATTGAAGAGGACAACATCTCCTCTCTTTAAACCGACACACCGATAAAATATTTTGTCAACCAGAATCCGTTCATTTTCTTGAACCCCCGATGATTTGAGTATATTTGCAATTGCCTTGTCAACGTATAGCACATCAATTGAAGAAGGAACAAAAATGCCAATAATGAGCAAGCTAACTAAACAGAAATATGCGATGCCATATTTTTTCCAGAATTTTGCAGGCTTGAGAAATTTCGGGGATTCATCTTGAGTTTTGCTAGCCAGTTGTTTCCTTAACAGATTATGAGCAAATTGATAGCCACCACCAACGCGCTGAATTAGCATTCGATCAGTCGCATAGTTAAGAAAATCAGAGTAGTTCCAGGGTATTTTGTTCATGGACCAAAGCATGATTCGTGTTATCAAATGCTGAATAGCGGCTAAACCGCCGGTATAGAAACTAGTAAAACTTAGCAAGACGGTGACAACCCCCAACACAGTTGCTAGAGGAATAAATGACTGAGCTAATAGCAGAAATGGTAAAACAAAAATAATTAGACAGATAAAAGTAGAAATGAAAGCACGTTGCACTGATCTCCAGAGACCTTGATTAGGGAAGGTTTGTATCTCAACTTCAGAACTCGTCAAACCTACCAGAATCGCACTAACCAAGGCTAGTAAAACACCTGTAATACTCCCTCCAATCAGTCCGACTGCTAAATTGAACTGCCAACTCTGAACGGGAATATTGATGAATTTACCTGACGAAATGATGATTCCAATTAAAGGACCACCAATGAGTGCAGGAACTGCTGCATGCCATGCTCTGCTAAAGGACCAAGACCAACCAATTGTTTCCAGAAGTTGGATTTTTTGATTAACACTACTTATTGTTCCAAAAACTAAACCACTTAGTAAGCCTAGTAGCATTTGGAGACTGAACCAATCCCCCATCAGTCCTACTAGAGAACCAAACAAAAATTCAGCAAACAGTCCAGCAGTTGAGGCAACACAGATTGGATAAACCCATCGAAAAATCCTGGATGTCAACCATGTTGGTTGAATTTGTTCTATCAGAAATACAGTTTGGTTTTCCTGAATCATTTGCTGAGCCAGGAAGCTTAACCACTGAATTGACAAATCTTTGTCATAGTGAGAATCATTATGCCGCAGTCGGAGAGCATGATTAATGTACTGCTCAAACACTTGCTGGTGCTGTTCCTCAGAACTGGGAGGTAATTCTGATACTGTCATCCCTTGATACGCTGATACCACGATGCTGAGCATCAAGGGCGATCGTACGAGTTCCTGCAATACTGGATCAGTCTGTAAAGCAGTTTTCACTCCTAGTGAGTCAGATTCTGTTTGATTCAAATATGTGCTAATTTGTTCCTGAGTTAAGGGTTGCGCAAAGATTGCAGCCTGAAAGTTTAACTGCTGTGTTAGTGTCTCGTACACTGCAATACGACAACAGACAATAATCTCGGTTAGCCCATATCTTTGGCTGAACTGATTGATTTCTTGTACGCAGTAGTCTCTTAATTCTTGCCTAACTTCATCTAAACCATCTAATAATAGAAGTAGTTGTTGTTCTTTAATCCAAGCATTTCCCTGTACTTTCGGTATCTGAAACTTTAGATTGAGTTCTTGTATCAACCATTCAATAAATCTGTGCTTTCTACTTGGCCATGAAGAAAGGTTAAAAACTACTGGAATGGGTAAGCTAATATCTCGATTCGCTCGCTCAATCAATTCTTTAGCAATTTCTAGCAGTAGAATTGTTTTGCCGGAACCTGGATCACCTAATATCAGAAGCGTTCGTCCTGTGCCTAACTCATCAAACTTTGTAATTGCAGTCTCTCCCTGAAGAAATTGCCGTCTTGGTCTATCAGGAACTTCGCCTAGTAGATTGATGAGATCTAATCGTTCCTCCAAGCCAATTTCGATTTTGGCTCGATTGTAAAAGGCTTGCTCTAAGACTCCTTTAATCCAGTTATTGTGAACCTTATCAAGAACAGCCTGACGATTACGATAGTCCTTCCGAGTCAATTGCACTGTAGGAGAAGGAGGAACCAAAAAAAAATTCCATCGAGTATCTTGCTGATGAAATTGGGCATTTTGCTGTTGCAAATCAGGAAAATGTTGGAATATGACTGAAGTTGGTGTCGCGCCACCCCCCAGGTCAATTGTCCGATCGCGTGTAAACTTCACAATCCCACAAACCTTACCTGTTCGCTGATTTAGCAATGGTGATCCACTCATCCCTGGTCGCACCTGCCCCAGCGCAAACTTGATTAGCAATGGATCATCCCCGGTTAATCCTTCACAGCTAAACGTTGCCGGGCAACCATTCGGAAAGTCTTGATCAGGATAGCCAAATAGATAGAGCGGGTCACGGGATCGGATCTCCTCATCCAAGTAAACGCAAGGTGGATTGGTATCGATCGGAAGTGTCACTCGTAGCAGGGCTAAATCATGGGGGGTAGGGGACGATCTCTGCACCACTGCTTGAGCCCAGTTTTCTTGGCTTTGCCAACGTACCTGGATAGGTTGTCCCTTTGCTTCCTGTACCACATGAGCACAGGTGAGAATCCATCCAGGAGCCACAAAAAATCCTGTGCCCCACCCCATTCGACCAGGAATGGTCAGCTTAACTGTGCACTGTTGTAGTAACTCCTCTAACTGACTCATGCTCTACTCTTTTGGTTGAGCTTCCCATTCCAATAAGATTTCCAGATTACCTTTACCAGAGCCTCTAACAATCACTGCCGTCAGTTGTCCTGATTCGATCGCTAGTTCCATGCCAAACTTGACACTCGCCTTCTTGGGTTTCACCTTTTGAATCGGGGCGGCAATCATTTGCACCACACCCTCGATCGCGTCTGCTACAGGCTGAAACTGTTTCACATCAAACCCAACATCTTCCCGCCCTGTACTGGCAACTTCGACTTTGACGATCGCCCCATTCGGAAGCTGGACTGGAACGGTATTACTGCGAGACTCGGCAAAGGTCATTAACGATGTATCTCCCAAACTGAATTACTATACTCAGGCGATTGCTCCACTGGGGTTGATCTTAATCCATCACATGGATCGCCTTACCATCAATGCCTCATGGGGCGGTATCAAAGACTCTGCGCGGAGCCAGCTAACGGCAGAATTTACCGGCAACAATGGTCTCAAACGCAGCCCCAGTCTCACTTGTGCCCGGTGCAATGCGGTGTTAGCCTTGGCGATCGCCCCCCATTTCCCAACGATATTCCCCAATTGTGCCAGCGCCAGGGACTCTATACGGTTAAGTTTTGCGATCGGCGCAAATGCTTAAACCATCGGGGTTTTCAGCTTTGACCGTTGATGCTGAGGTACTCAATGTTTGAGGCGGCACCGGGGATTTGGCAGTGCAAAGAACGGATATCGCTGGCAGGATAACTATTAATAGACTGATATTTTCCGCCTAAGATCCCATAGCGGGTAGATAGGCAGAATGATTCGGCATAACACCCCAGTTTTACTACTTATGCAGATTATTTCTGCATAATACGCCCCTTGAGCTAAATAGCCAGAATCTTTCCGCATATTTTTAGATTCCTTGCGGATACGAGAAAGCCTATCTTTAGACACACGCATATATGTTTAGCTTTTATGCAGCCACCTCCTAAGAAATTGCTGCATCAGGTGCGAGATGCCATTCGTCTCAAGCACTACGCCTACCGCCCTGAAGAAACCTACCTCCAGTGGATTCGCTGCTACATCCTATTTCAAAATAAGCACCATCCCAAAAAAATGGGCAAAGCTGAAATGTAGTAGCCAGCATCAACGCCGTTCGAGCAAAACGACCTCAGTATGTGCCCACCGTAAGGTGCTGATCGATGACCCGCAGCACGGGGCGATCGCCTACGGCGACGGCATCACCACCCGCCGCCACACCTTCCAAAAATATTTTCAGCAGGCAGAACTAAAGGCTTACATTGACCAGGTCCTCGGGATGGATGCCATCCCCCTCCTCCATCAAAAGCACCAAACCCTCACCCCCGATTACCCTGGCTACGCCAAGTTTCTCAAACTCAGCCAGCAGGAAGA
>JBEIGU010000125.1:0-11417 GCA_040381765.1 Leptolyngbya sp. | reverse complement strand
GACGTTTCAATTTCTGGCTAAATCCCCGTTTACACCAAAATCCGAACAGTCCCGAAAAATCTCCTGGGCTGGTTGCTGTTGGACAGTGCACTCACATGTACCAATTGATTTCATCTTGGTGATCACTGTAGTAAGTTAATGCTCCAAAGACTTGTCCCAATGTTAGGTGAGGCATCCCGTTGGGGATTTTCTCTGGCGCAACACCCAGTCGCCAAGTCTCAACGATTGCTCTGACAGGTGTACGGGTTCCTCGGACGATAGGTTCTCCGTGCAGAATCTCATCATCCCGAACAACATAAAGATAATCCGTTGCTTGAACCATGATCACCTCTCAAGTCGGCTATCTTCTATTGTATGGTTCACGTCAATTGTCTCGGCGCAGCGGACGGTATAACATAAAGTCGCTGCATTGGACCGTCTGAAGGTAATCTGTTAAGCGCGGCAGGCTATTTGCGGCGGGTGAGCTTGGTCGTTCACTCCCCTGGTAAGGTCAAAGCTCCCCGGATGATGGAATCAATTACATTGCCGGCCATGCAGGCAACCTCCAACAATCACCCCCACCCCTAACCCGCCCCAACCCCACCTGGGGCTTCCCCCTCGAGAACAACCAGCCATCACTGCAACCTGGCCACCCCATGACGACTCTGACCCATTCCCATTGGCATCTAAAGCCAGCCCCCCATGGTCGACCAAGGTCCGCCTGAAGTCATGGGGAGACAGGCTAGAGATCGCCCGCCGAACGGGGGTATCGATCTCCCTAACTGGGATATTGCCCTAGGAGCTGCGATCGCCCCCCTGGCAACCACTGAAACGCTGCACAATGGCGTTGACCTGGTGTAAATCCATAGCTCAGCCCCATCCCTCACCGTTGATGGCTTCATTGCTGACTCTGGGAATGGGAGAGATCAGTCCCGACCTAGGATGGTGCCTTCGTACAGGTCCGCAATTCTAATCCGACAGTCAACACTATTCATACTCAGGTCGGTGTCTGCAGAACAATATTCAGACATCAGCCATTGATTAGGGGAGGTTTTAACGTGGTGCTCCACATAGATCCTGTACTGATCAACCAGTAAATATTCCTGAAATGTCGGCACAGTCCGATAGGCCAGAAACTTATCCCCCCGGTCGTAGGCCTTAGTAGAGGTTGACAACACCTCCGCTATCAAGCAAGGGTTCATGACCGTGTCAGTACGCCCAGTCTGAAGTTCAAACGGATGGGCAACCACCATTACATCGGGGTAGGCATAGAGATTACAGGCCGGAATCCACAAACGCTGATCGGTGACAAAGGTGCTGTAGGGCTGGCCACGTAGGCCCAGCTTTAGCGCCATCAGCAGGTTGCCAAGGATGAGATTATGGTCGGGTGTCCCCCCCGTCATCGGCCTGATTTCCCCATCCCAAAATTCATGGCGTTCGGCTGAGTTAAGTTCTAACTCTAGATATTCTGCAGCGGTATAGAGCTGTTCAACGGTTCCGATCATGGCCGTTCTGTTTTTTGGGGTTCAAGGGCTGAAAACGAGAATTGCAAGATTCAGATACAACCCAATCCTACACCCTTTCAATATGCTACTATAATTCTTCGAGCTAGGGCGTGTAGCTCAGTGGACTAGAGCACGTGGCTACGGACCACGGTGTCGGGGGTTCGAATCCCTCCTCGCCCGTTGACTTGATTACAACATCGATGATCCGGCTAATTCTGGTTAGGCTGACGGTCTGACCATGGTCGGTTGCCGCGTCATACCTCCATGGCAATAGCCTTCACCTTAGGCTTACCTAAGTATTCACCCTGATTTTTGCTCCGCAGCATGTATCATTTCGACTGGGGGAAGGAAATTGGCCCTGGGCCAGGGATAGAGAGCTAAAGGTCAATCACCGAAAGCCCTGTAGGCGTTGAGGTTGGTTGCCAACTAGTAAGCGTTAGCTGCTAACGAGAAGGCGTTTACTGAAAACGAGTTCACGTTTGTTACAAACGAGTAAGCGTTAGCAGCTTCAGAGTTCCTTGTAGCAGCTTCAGGGTTCCTTGTAGGAGGAACTGTTCAGATTTTTGTGTAAATCCTGGCCCTGACAACCGGGAACCGATGGTTTTAGCCCCCTATGCCATGGTCTACAAAACACTCCCCTTGGTCAGTCAACCAGACTGTGGACCGCTAACCAATAATTGTGGGCCGTTGGGGCAGGCGGCAGGGGGCGGGACTGGGCTGGGGACCCTAGGTAACCTTGGCTATGGCTCCAGGCCTAGTTGAGAGAACGATAATTTAGTGATTCCCTGACCTGGAGATGAGCCTTAGGCAGCCCTGTTTTTTGGCGGTTCTATGGTTGTAACCTCAGGGCAGCTAGCCGTGTTTGGTTGCAGACCCCCTAGCCTGGAGCCCCCTGCCTCGGCCAAGATTCTTTGCCCAGGGGCCAACTGGGTATGGACAGCTGAGGGACTACTGCTAAAATTGTGGCATGGATAATTGTTATCAATTTAACAATTTGATCCCTAACGATTTCATCGTTGGGTCAGATGGGCCCTTGACCCAAGGTTTTTCTACCCTAATTCGATTGCCCTTAGCCTAAGGATCATCTTTACACCCCCAGAACCCCCGCCATGACCACCCCCGCCGCCACCCAAAGTGATCTTCTGGTTCGCCGCGCCTCCGGTGCCTTTGCCTTGATTGACAGCCTCAAGCGCCACGGCGTTAAACATATTTTTGGCTACCCTGGCGGGGCTATCCTGCCCATCTACGACGAGCTCTACCGGGCTGAGGCAGCGGGGGATATTAGCCATATCCTGGTGCGCCATGAGCAGGGGGCTGCCCATGCGGCGGACGGTTATGCTCGGGCCACGGGCCAGGTGGGGGTTTGCTTTGGCACCTCCGGACCGGGGGCCACCAACCTGGTCACCGGCATTGCCACCGCCCAGATGGACTCCATCCCCATGGTGGTGATTACCGGTCAGGTACCCAGCCACGCCATTGGCAGCGACGCCTTTCAGGAGACCGATATCTTCGGCATTACCCTGCCCATCGTCAAGCATTCCTACGTGGCCCGATCTCCGGAGCAAATTTCCCGGATGGTGGCGGAGGCCTTTTACATCGCTCAAACCGGTCGCCCTGGTCCGGTGCTGGTGGATATCCCGAAGGACATTGGTCTCCAGGAATTTGACTACATCCCGGTGGAGCCCAATCAGGTCAACCTGCCGGGGTACAAACCCACGGTCAAGGGTAACCCTCGCCAGGTGGCCCACGCCATTCAATTGATCCGCCAGAGTGAGCGGCCCCTGCTCTACGTTGGCGGTGGCGCCATCACCGCCGGTGCCCATCGCGAGGTGGCCCGCCTGGCGGAGTATTTCCAGATGCCGGTCACCACCACCTTGATGGGCAAGGGGGCCTTTGACGAGCACCATCCCCTGGCCCTGGGCATGCTGGGTATGCACGGCACCGCCTATGCCAACTTTGCTGTCAGTGAGTGCGACCTGCTGATCGCCGTGGGGGCGCGGTTTGACGACCGGGTCACCGGCAAGCTAGACGAATTTGCCTCCCGGGCCCAGGTGATCCACATTGATATTGATCCGGCGGAGGTGGGCAAAAACCGCACGCCTCAGGTGCCCATCGTCGGGGATGTGCGGCAGGTGCTGATCAGCCTGCTGAGTCGCCTGGAGGAGGACAACCTGCTGCCGCCCCCTAACCAAACCCTGGCCTGGCGGGAGCGGGTGAACTGCTGGCGGACCGACTATCCCCTGGTGGTGCCCAGCTACAGTGATGTGCTGGCTCCCCAGGAGGTGATCACGGAGCTGGGACGGCAAGCCCCCCACGCCTACTACACCACCGATGTGGGCCAACACCAGATGTGGGCCGCCCAGTTTTTGAAAAATGGCCCCCGCCAGTGGATTTCTAGTTCGGGCTTGGGCACCATGGGCTTCGGCATGCCGGCGGCCATGGGGGCCCAGGTGGCCCTGCCGGATCAGACGGTGATCTGTATCAGTGGCGATGCCAGCTTCCAAATGAACCTGCAGGAGCTGGGCACCCTGGCCCAGTACCAGATTCCGGTGAAAACCGTGATCATCAATAATCGCTGGCAGGGGATGGTGCGCCAGTGGCAGCAGGCCTTCCATGGGGAACGCTATTCCTGCTCTAATATGGAGCCCGGTATGCCCAACTTTGAGCTACTGGCCCAGGCCTACGGCATTAAGGGCATGGCGGTGCGCGATCGCTCCCAACTCGCCGACGCCGTGGCCGCCATGTTAGCCTACGATGGCCCGGTATTGATGGATGTGCACGTCCGTCGGGATGAAAACTGCTATCCCATGGTGGCCCCGGGCAAGGGTAACCACCAGATGCTGGGGTTGCCGGAGGTTAACCCAGCCAGCGCCACCCCCGGGCTGCTCCGTTGTCAGGGCTGTGGCAACCATAACCCCACCGCCAATAACTTCTGCAGCCAGTGTGGCGCCAAGCTGTAGCCCTGGCCATCAGCACTTCCTCAATATAGATATATTCCGCACCGTGGAGGAAACAGGCTGGAGGCTAGCTGTGGCCCTGCTAGGCGAGGATCAAACTAATTAGGTTGGATTTCCGTCACCACCGGTCCACCATCCACCCTGAAGGTCTGCTCCAGTAGCTGACCCGTCCCCCGCTGACCGGTGAGGTTGAGGCTGGGGTTAGCCTGTTGGTAACGCACCTGCCCCAGGGCCGTAAGACGTTGCTCCTTCACCTGCCAGGTGAGCTGGTCAGTGGTCAGGCGAGACTGGTTGCGTTCCCCCAGGGCCACCACCTGGCCCTGCAGGGTGACAACCTGGGTCTTTAGATCCATCTGCCCCTGACTACCGCTGACCCGGACCCTTTCCTTGGGGTGGACCACGGTCAGGGGTTGGTTGACCAGGACCCGCTGCTCCGCTACCCGCCACTCCATGGCGGTACTACTTAGTTGCAGGGGTAGCTCCAGCATATCCATGGTAACCGCCTCCTCCAGGGTGACCACCGACTTAGCCAGATCTACCCGGCCCCGCCGACCCCTCACCACGGCGGTAACGGTTTTGTCCTTGAGCTGCTCCACCCGTAGGGGGGAGTCACTCTGAATTTGCTGCTGTTCCCACAACCAAACTAGTTGATCAGCCTGTAGCTTCAGCCAGGGCTCAGTTTTGGGGTCTTTAACCACCGTGCTAGCCACCACCTGACCCTTGAGTTCCATACGCTTTTGGCGATTGTAGACCCGCGCCTCGGTCGCCGTAGCCCGCATTTGGGGGTGGGTACCGGTAATGTGCCGGCGCATAACCAGCACATCCTCCTGGGGTAGCCATTCTAACTCCTGCCCCCACAACACCGACCCATTGTTGACCCCGGTGGCCACAATGTTGCCGCGCAGAAATACCCGATCGCCGTTGGCCAGGATTTCTCCCTGATCGGCGGTGACGTTATAGATCACCTTCCCATCCTGGAAAAGCTGACTCACGGGACGGGTCACCATGGCCACCTGTCGGTCTGGGCTGTAGGTGACGGTCTCGGCCTGGAGGCGCCATAGTGGCACCCCATTTTCATCGGGCTGCTGGAGGGTAACATCCCGCAGGGTGAGACCAGCCTCCACGGTTTCCTCCTGATCGGTGGTTGGTTTGACCGGCGGCGGCGTTAGCCATCGGTATACCCCCAGGCCGATCCCTAAGCAAATCGCCACCATCACCCCGAGTCGCCAGGCCCTAGCCATCTCAATCTGACCCTAAGCCTCGGCGGACAGGGAGGCGGGGGAACCAAGCTCGGCAATCGATCGGTAACCGTAGGCCGGTTGGGATCCCCGGGGGATTTTGCGGATGTCGTCCTTCACCATTTCCAGGTCGATGTAGCGATCGGCCACATTGATCAGGCTATCACTGGTCATGGACCGCAGGCTCACCACCTCAATCCGGGCGCCGCGGTAACTGGCGGCATCGGCGGCGTAGGCCAGATCGCCATCCCCACTCACCACCACGGCGGTGTCGTAGTAATTCACCAGGGCCACCAGATCAACGGCAATTTCCACATCCAGGTTGGCTTTCTTGGAGCCATCGGGTAATTGCACCAGGTCCTTGGCGATCACCCGGTAGCCATTACGGCGCATCCACAGCAAAAAGCCCTGTTGTTTTTCATTGCTGCGATCGACGCCCGTGTAGAAAAAGGAGCGAAACAGGCGGGATCCGGAGGTGAGTTTACAGAGTAATTTGGTGTAGTCAATTTCGATACCCAACTGGAGAGCCGCGTAGAAGAGGTTGGAGCCATCGATAAAAATAGCCACTCGACCGCGGTTGTCCAGGATCTGTTCGGGGGTGAAAATTGTATCTTCGCTAAGCAGGGAATGGGACTCAATCATGGGGATGTAGTAGGGTTGGGTTCTTAAGGTTGGTTTTTTATTAATGAGTAAGGCAGACGGTTAGGCAAGCCTAGGGGGGGCGCCCCCTTAGGGAGGGGCTAGACCGCCGTCGGCCCCGACTCTAGGCGTTGAAATACCGGCTGGGCTTGACCGAGGGGCTGACCTGGGGGGAGCCCCCCCCAGGCAGCGTGGTCCTTATAGGACAGGATCTGACCAATGGTTTTCTGGTTCAGATCCACGCTAAACCCCAACTGCTGGTAAATAGCCGTACTGATCTGGGGAATAACCGGTGAGAGCAGGTAGGCGGCCAGCCGCGCCGACTCGAGCACGGTATAGAGCACCGCTTCGGTTTCCGCCTGCCGGCCCTGTTTGTAGAGGGTCCAGGGAGCGGCTTCGTCTAGAAACTTGTTGCTGGCCTGGGCCAGGGCCAGAATGGCGGTACAGGCCCGACTAAAGGCTAGCTGGCCATAGGCGGTCTCTACGATCGAGCCCAGTTGCTGGCCTATTGCCTTAAGTTTGTGATCATCGGGGATGGCAGCCCGGTCGATGGCCGGCACCTTGCCCCCGCAGTAACGCCCCGCCATATTGAGGGTGCGATTCAGCAGGTTACCCAGATCGTTGGCCAGGTCGGCATTGAGGACATGGATGAAGCGGGTTTCGTTAAAATCCCCATCTTTACCAAACTCGATTTCCTTAAGAAAGTAGTAGCGTACTGCGTCAGCGCCGTAGCGATCCACCAGGACGACGGGGTCGAGGGTGTTGCCCAGGCTTTTACCCATCTTGTGACCATCCTTGGTCAAAAAGCCATGGCCAAACACCTGACCGGGCAGGGGCAGCCCGGCGGACATCAGCATGGCGGGCCAGTAAACGGCATGGAAGCGGAGGATGTCTTTGCCAATCAGGTGGAGGTTAATCGGCCACCACTGGGCGATCGCCCCCGCCAGGCTGGGGGGCTCCGCTGGATCCTGCAGGGCGGTGACGTAGCCCAGCAGGGCATCAAACCAGACGTAGAGGGTGTGATCGGGGTCGTTGGGGACGGGGAAGCCCCACTCCAGGTTGACCCGGGAGATGGAGAAGTCCTGCAGGCCCTGCCTCACAAAGCTAAGCACCTCATTGCGGCGGGTTTCCGGTTGAATAAACTGGGGCTGGTCAGCGTAAAACTGCTCCAGCCGGTCCTGGTAGTTGGATAGGCGGAAGAAATAGTTCTCTTCATCCCGCCATTCCACCGACTTGTTAGTGTGGATGGGGCAACGATGCTCCGGCAGCAGGTCCCGCTCCTCTTTAAATTCTTCGCAGGCAACACAGTACCAACCCTGCTGTTGCCCCTTATAGATGTCCCCCCGTTCCCAAACCCGCTGGAAAAATTCCTGGACAATCACGGCGTGGCGGGGGGCGGTGGTGCGGCTAAAGCGATCGTAGGCGATGTTTAACTTTTGCCAAAGCTCCACAAAGCCGGCGGCGATCTGGTCGCAGTGGACCTGGGGATACACCCCCCGCTCCTGGGCGGTGCGCAGGATTTTTTGACCATGCTCGTCGGTGCCGGTAATCAGCAGCACCGGCCGACCAGTGAGGCGATGGAAGCGAGCTAGCACATCGGCGGCAATGGTGGTGTAGGCACTGCCAATGTGGGGCAAGTCGTTGACGTAGTAAAGTGGAGTGGTGAGGGCAAAGGCGGAGCGATCGCCAGGGTTAAAGGTCATAGGAAAAGGTAACTAGGGATCCGACTACATCAGCGCTAGCCCTGGGGATAGCCAAGCAAACCAACCAAGGGCAAACCTTTGCGTTCCCCATCCGTTCCATCAGGAAAAGCTCCTATAGCTTTGGCTAGAACGCTTAGGACATGGTTGATCAGTCACAGCTACAGTAAAAGGGCGTTCTGGCCAGCCTCCAGTGCCCTGCAGGGGGCTGGGGCTATACTAGCAAGTCTTGACGATGGCAGTACCACCAGACCAGACTTCAGCTCCCTAGTTTAGCCTCCTACCCTCAATTTTCCAGAAAACAGCCGGGAAGTTTTAACCATTGGGCCTTTTTATCCCTGCCAACGGACAAAACCATTATCCAAATTACTGTTGCAATTCTTTATATTTTGTTACAATAGTTATTGTTATTTTTCTTAGAGCAGCCTTCGCTAGAACAGTTTATAGATGTTGGATTGGGATAGGAGTTCTATGTTACGTAGCTTGACTGGATTCCAGGCCAACACGGCAGGTGACTTTGGGGAACGCACGATTAACTCCGTAGTCACCCAATCTCTACGCCACCTGTTTACCCGCAATGAGTTTATCGATGTAGCGGTGCGGTGCTCTCCCCCGAGTAAGCTACTGCAGGGGGTGATCGACAGCTTTCGGATGGAGGGGCGCGGCCTGGTGATCCGTAAGCAATTTGAGGCGGCCGAGATGATGTTTGAAACCGATGCGGTGGCCATTGATATTGGCGCTCTGCTCGGGGGTAAGGTGCGGTTGCGCCAACCCACCCAGGCGATCGCCCAGGTGGTGTTAACGGAGTCCGCCATCAACCAGGCTTTTCAGGCTGACCTGGTACGGCAACACCTGGAGAACCTCACCGATGAGGCCCTGACCAACCTCTCCGGCGGCGAACCGGTCAGCTTTCGAGACATCCAGCTCACCCTGCACCCCGAGCAGCGGGTCACCATTGCCGCCAAAATCGACCTGCCCAACCGCCAGGATCTGCCGGTGCAGCTCACCGCCCAGGTGACGGTGGAAAAACGCCGCCGCATTATCTTTGCCAACCCTGAGTTCCTGGCGGATGGGATTCCTGAGACGGTGCGGGGCCTGTCGGCGGTGATGACCGAAGGCTTCGCCACCGTGCTGAATCGCATGGTGGATCTGGAGCGATTTAACCTGGATGGGGTGCTGTTGAGGGTCAATCGATTGGAAACCCAGGGTAAGCAGCTGGTGTTTAGCGGCTACGCCCAGATCGATCATTTCCCCGGCACCCTCTAACCCTGGGTTCCTAAGCCCCCACCGCCTCCTTGGCGGCATAGAGCACCTCGGCGGTGATCTGGCCAATGCCCTGGTCCCGGGCAAATTTTTCGGTGTTACGCTTCACCTTACCCCGCACAAAGCCCGGGATTTTTTGTAACTCCGCCAGGCCATCGGAGCTCCAACCCAGGTCGGCGGTGGCGCTCAGGGTGGAGGTAATGGCCTCCTTGGTGTCGTGGCCGCCAAAGATCTCCAGCAGGTGATCCTCCATACCCAGGGTAAAGGAGTTGTACACCAGGTCAACAATCTGGTTGGCCCCTTCGTAGCCCATGAAGGGGCGGTAACCTACGGGAAAGTTTTGAATATGGATGGGGGCGGCAATCACTCCGCAGGGGATGTTCAAACGCTTACCCACGTGCCGCTCCATCTGGGTGCCAAAGATGGCGGCGGGTTCTAACTGGGCAATGCGATCGGCGATCGCCCCGTTGTCATCGCTGATCAATACCTCGTCGCAGTACCCCTCCACCTGGGCCCTGAACCAGTCGGCATCGTACTTACAGTAGGTACCCGCCAGCACCACCCGGATGCCCATCTCCCGAGCCAGGATTTTAGTCATGGCGACGGCATGGGTATTGTCGCCAAAGACCACCGCCCGCTTGCCGGTCAAATTCTGACAGTCAATGGACCGGGAGAACCAGGCTGCCTGGGAGACAAACCGGGTTTGCTCGTCAATCAGGGGTTCGTAGTCCACCGTTGCCCCCTGCTGCTGTAACAGGGTCTGGATAGCACGAATACAGCGAGCGGTTTCCACAATCCCCATGGGGGTAATATCGACGTAGGGTATGCCCAGCTCCGCCTCCAGGTACTGGGCAGTCATTAACCCCACCTCCCGGTAGGGAACCAGGTTAAACCAGGCCCGTCCCATCTCCTGAATCTGATCTACCCTGGCTCCCTCCGGCATGACCAGGTTGACGGTAATCCCCAACTGGGCCATCAGGGTCCGCAGTTCCCGAGCGTCGTGGTTGTTGTGGAAGCCCAGGGTGGTGAGGCCCAGGATATTCACCGAGGGCTGGGGAGTTCTCTCCTGGGGTAAGGTGCCCTGTTTGCGGGCCTTTTCGATGTAGAACTGGACGATTTGCTGCAGGGTGCGATCGGCGGCCTGCAGTTCATTTACCCGATAGTGGTTAACATCCGCCAGCAGCACATCCCCCCTGGCGCTGAGGCTAGCCCGCTGGACAAAGTTTTGCAGGTCCTCCTGGAGGATGCTGGAGGTGCAGGTGGGGGTGAGTAGAATCAGATCCGGGTGCTCCTCCTGGTCCTTGCGAACAATGTTGTCCACCACCTTTTCCTGGGAACCACGGGCCAGGACGGTACGATCGACGATGCTGGCGGTGACGGGGGTGAAGTCCCGCTCGCGCTCCAGCATCGATCGCATGACATTAAAGTAATCGTCTCCCAGGGGAGCGTGCATGATGGCATGCACGTTTTTAAAGGAACTGGCGATGCGCAGGGTGCCAATGTGGGCGGGACCCGCGTACATCCAATAGGCCAGTTTCATACCGTTAGTCTCCTTGGTGGCAGTGGTCAGCGTGAGTTTGCCGAAACACCCTGAACTGGCCAGACCAAGGGAAAACCAAAACTATGCTGGTGCCATTGTCACCGAAACCCACCGGTTCTGTCCTGATCAGCACACCATTCTTTACCTTTAGGAAAAATCCCTGCTTTAAGGGACCAGGAGTCAGAACTCATAACCCAGGAACGACTGGCCTGGTCACCTTTTGAACCCTGCCTTTGCCCTCTCCCCAAACCCCTCTGCCAAGCTTAGGAGAAGGGCTTTGATCCGATCCGACTCCCCTTCTCCCAGTTTTGGGAGAAGGGGCTGGGGGATGAGGGCCAGAGGACTTTGGAATCTACTGAGGATGGGCAAAGAGCTCTAGTGGTCTAACCATAGGCATTTAACCAGGCGAAGTTGCAATTGACCCCATGGTATTTTCCCTATCCTGGGAAAAAGGAAGCGATAATAAAACTTAGTATTGCCAGCTCCGCGGGGAGGCCCAGTAAGGGGTTCCCCTAGCGCCAGTCACCCCCTTGAACAAGGCTGGTGTCGGGGGTTTGCCAGCCCACTGTCCTCAGATATGGCCCCCTATGACCGCT
>JBEIGU010000124.1:0-11530 GCA_040381765.1 Leptolyngbya sp. | reverse complement strand
AGAGCTGCTTCGGCCCGTTGCCCCACCTGCTGCACCCAGTTCCATAGACTCGCCGCGCTCACCGATAGCCCGCTCCACTGGCGCAACACCTCACTGGCTTGGCCATAGGGCATCATTACGCTCAACAGACAGCCTAAGCGTACTAATTCCTCACTACTCTGCTGGTAGGGCACAATCCCTAGCGCTTCGTCGAGCGGCACCCGCTGACTCTCTGGGCATCCCCGAGGACAGCGACCCACCCGTCGCTTTCAGGCAATGGCGCCCACCAAGGTTTCCATCTGCCGCGACTGAAATCCTTTCGACTGTAGCCGACTCCCGCAGTGGGGGCAGTGGGGCCACACCTGAAGGGCCTCTGCCCGGCGCGCTAACTCGTTTTCTAACACCCAGCGAGCTATCATCAAGCCCACTTCTAACGCCACTAGCACCATCCCAGCCAAACTTTGGGCCGTTGTTAGGGGCAAGAGTCGCGCCTGCACGTCCGGTTGCTCTAGCTTTTCGCTCAGTCGATGCGCTATGCTCATAAGACATTTTTTGTTTGGGTGCAAGGACTATTGTCCATGTACCCTCTTTTTTACGCTAGTCCCCCAACCGCTAGATACGCCCGATGATACCTGTAAATATCCCGGGCAAGACTATCGAACATTTTTCCCAGTCCTATGCTTCAAGAAGAGCCAGCCCTACAAACTTCGTCAACTCTTAGAATCAGATTAGGCGGCGCAAAATGCATAACGCCCAGGGGCTCAAGGACGATTTCAAGGTAACCTGCCGCAGCATCTGCCCAACTAATCCCGAAGCAACATCCCGGAGCAACATGAAGTATGACAGGAGAATCAGCTAATTTTGATTATTTGCGATCGCATGACCTGCAGTTAGTCCGTCTTGGGGCTTTGGCTGAACGCTATTTCCGAGATGACCCCAATACGTGCCTGATTAAGTTACGGCAGTTTGCTGAAGTGCTGGCACAGTTGACCGCCGCTAAAACAGGTCAGTTTGTTTCTACCGAGGAAGCCCAGGCAGACTTACTAAAACGGTTAAAATTTCAACGAATCATATCGCAGGAAGTGGCTGATCTGTTCCATCAGATCAGGATTGCCGGCAACAGGGCAACCCATGAATACATGGGCGATCATAGATCAGCCCTGACCATGTTAAAAATGGCCAGACAATTGGCTATCTGGTTTCATCGAACCTTCAGCGGCGATACCAGCTTTAGGGCGGGTGCTTTTGTGCCACCGCCGAACCCAACGGATGTCACAGCGGAGCTGGCAGCCGAACTTGAACGCCTGCGGACTGCTCTTGAAGAGACGCGCAGCGAGGCAGAACGGGCCAGGCTGGCAGCCGCAGAACAGGCCAGGGCGGTGCTGAGCGCCGAGGAGAAAGCCCTACAGCAAGCTGAAGAACGTTCATTATGGGAACAGCTTGCGGTTGAATCTGAACAGGCAAGATCAGCCCTAGAAGTGCAGTTGGCCACCCTTCAGGCAGCATCGAAGCAGTTACCCGCACAACAGACCGCCGCTATTATTTCTCTGGCTGATCGGGCCGCAACCGTGATTGATCTCGATGAAGATGAGACACGGGCAATTATTGATCAGCAATTGCAGGATGCTGGCTGGTTGGCTAATACCCAGAACCTGCGGTATGGCAAGGGTGTAAGACCCGCCAGAGGTCAGAATATGGCGATCGCCGAATGGCCCACAGCTAATGGTATAGCTGATTATGCCCTGTTTATTGGCACCAGCTGTATCGGCTTGATTGAGGCCAAGCGCAGGCGCAAGCATGTTTCTGCCGCCATTGATCAGGCGGAACGATACGCCAGAGGGTTTCAGGCGGGTGATGGGTTTGCGGCTATTGATGGTGGCTCCTGGGGTGAGTTCCATGTGCCTTTTGTGTTTGCCACCAATGGGCGGCCCTATCTCAAGCAAATTCAGACAGAAAGCGGGATATGGTTTCGGGATGTGCGTCAGCCCACCAATCGCCGCCGGGCTCTGGCGGGTTGGCCAACGCCAGAAGGGCTAAAAGCACAGCTCGGTATGGATCGCGCAGCGGCCCACGCTGCCCTGAGAATGCAGCCCTATCAATTTGGCTTTCCCCTACGACCCTATCAACAACGGGCGATTAGAAAAATTGAAGAAAATCTGGAGCAGGATAGCCGCAACCTGCTGGTGGCAATGGCAACCGGAACCGGAAAAACAAAGCTGGCGATCGCCCTACTTTATCGTTTACTGACCGCAAAACGGTTTCGTCGGGTTTGTTTTGTGGTAGACCGCAGTGCTTTAGGAAGCCAGGCCGCGGCTGAGTTTCGCACCACCAAGGTGGTCACCGCTAAAGCCTTTGGCGATATTTTCGGGTTACAGGGGTTAGGAGACATTACCCCAGAGTCAGAGACCAAGGTTCATATCTGCACCATTCAAGGGCTGGTGAAGCGGGTCCTTTATGCCAGTGAACCAGAAACGATTCCCCCCATTGACCAATATGATCTGCTGTTGATTGATGAATGTCACCGAGGCTATCTGCTGGATCGGGAAATGTCTGATGCCGAGCTAAGTTTTCGCAATCAGGATGATTATGTTTCTAAGTACCGCCGGGTGCTGGAGCATTTTGATGCGGTCAAAATCGGCCTGACAGCCACACCAGCCCTGCATACGGTGCAGATTTTCGGTGAGCCAATTTTCAAATACTCTTACCGGGAAGCGGTGGTCGATGGGTTTCTGGTTGACCATGAACCCCCCGTGCAGATTACCACTGCCTTGAGTCAGGCGGGCATTCAATTTCGGGCGGGGGAGGCGATGGACGCAATCTATTCCCCTACGGGGGATCTACAGCGCATTTACGCCCCCGATGATCTGAATTTCGAGGTAGAGGAGTTCAATAAGCAGGTGATTACGGTTCCCTTTAATCGGGCAGTAGCCCAGGAACTGGCCAGACATATTGACCCGAACCTGCCGGGTAAGACCTTGATCTTTGCGGTCAATGATGCCCATGCGGATATTGTGGTTGATCAGATTAAGCAGGCAATGGCTGATTATTACGGCGAGATAGAGGATGCCGCCGTTCGCAAGATTACGGGCAGTGTGGACCAGGTAGGGGAGCTGATTCGTTCTTATCGTAATGATGCCCTGCCCAAGATCGCCGTCACGGTTGACTTGCTGACTACGGGCATTGATGTTCCCAAGATCGTCAATCTGGTGTTTTTGCGGCGGGTGAATAGCCTTATTCTTTATGAGCAGATGTTGGGACGGGCAACCCGGCAATGTCTTGAAATTGCTAAAGAGATTTTCCGGATTTTTGATGCGGTTGATTTATATGCCAAGTTGCAGAAGGTGACCGAGATGAAACCCGTTGTGGTTAATCCTGCCATCACCCTTGAGCAGTTATTTGATGAGTTTGCCCAGGTAACGGAAGAGGGTCACCGCCGGGTTATCCGCGATCAGATCGTGGTTAAGCTGCGGCGGCAGTTGGGGCGACTGGCGGATCAAGCCAGGGAGAGCTATGAGGCGCATATCGGCGAAACGCCAGAAGCAACGCTGGAGCGGTTCAATACTTCTCCGCTGCCAGAATTGGCCGGCTGGGTGAGGGAGCGTCCTGGTATTGGGCGGC
The DNA here is from genome assembly GCA_040381765.1 of Leptolyngbya sp. Classification (GTDB taxonomy): domain Bacteria; phylum Cyanobacteriota; class Cyanobacteriia; order Phormidesmidales; family Phormidesmidaceae; genus Nodosilinea. The sequence goes on along the minus strand of JBEIGU010000124.1, from coordinate 7,933 downwards.
TTCTGGAGGGTCGCTCCGCAGGCGGCAATGGCAGTTATTTGCCGATTTCCCATCATCCTGATGAGGTTGTGGCTGTGACCCGTGGGTATGGATCGGGACAAAGACCCGATGATTTTCTAGATAGCTTTACCGCCTATATTCGGGATAACGTCAACCAACTGGCAGCTCTAACGGTGGTACTACAACGGCCAAGGGAGCTAACCCGGGCCCAGCTGCGTGAATTGCGGCTGGAGCTCGATAAGATGGGCTATTCAGAAACCAGTTTGCGCCAAGCTTGGCAAGATACCAGAAATGAAGATATTGCTGCCTCGATTATTGGCTTTATCCGTCAGGCGGCCTTGGGTGATCCGCTGATTCCCTATGATGATCGGGTTAGGAATGCCATGAAGCGCATCTTGGCAAAGCGGCTATGGACAGACCCACAGCGTAAATGGTTACAGCGCATTGGTGAACAGGTCGCCCGTGAGTTTATCGTCGATCGCGATACCCTTGACCAGGAACCTTTCCAGTCGGATGGTGGGTTTAATCGTTTGAACCGTATTTTTGATGGACAACTGGAAGCCATACTAGGCGATATCAACGAGGAATTGTGGCGAAGGACGGCTTAATGAGTACTAGCAGCGTAACCCGCGACATTGTCGCCAAGCTCTGGAATTTATGTCATATCCTGCGTGACGACGGCATTACCTACAACGAATACGTTACCGAGCTGACCTACTTATTATTTCTCAAGATGCTGGCGGAGACCGGGCGCGAAAGCCCTTTGCCGACTGAGTATCGCTGGAGTGAACTGGATAGCCGCCAAGGGGAAGAGCAGTTGGTGTTTTACCGCCAGCTACTGCTGGATCTGGGTAATCAGAAGAAGGTTGTTGACCCCGTGATCCTGGCTATTTTTACCGATGCTCAAACCAGACTGAGAAAGCCCACCAATCTGAAATCACTCACTGATGCGATTGATCGGCTGGACTGGTTTTCGGCACGAGACGAAGGCTTAGGCAATCTGTATGAAGGGTTGCTGGAGAAGAACGCCGCTGAGAAGAAATCGGGGGCAGGGCAATACTTCACGCCGCGCCCGTTGATTGACTGCATTGTCAGGCTGGTGCAGCCCCAGGCGGGGGAGGTGATCCAAGACCCGGCAGCGGGGACGGGTGGGTTTTTGGTGGCAGCGGATCAGTATGTGAAGCAGCATACCGATGATCTTTATACCCTGACCCAGGATCAGGCGCATTTCCAGCGTAAGGAGGCCTATCGAGGGCTAGAGCTAGTGCCCGATACCCACCGCCTTTGCCTAATGAATTTGATGTTGCACGGTATTGAAAGTGGGGTGGGGTGTGGAGATAGCCTGTCAGCCGATGGAGAAGCCTTGGGCAAAGCCGATGTGGTGCTGACCAACCCACCCTTCGGGACAAAGAAAGGCGGCGGACGACCCAACAGAGCAGATTTTTCGGTGACGGCTGAAACCTCTAACAAGCAGCTTGCCTTTGTTGAGCATATTTATCGTGGCCTGAAACCAGGGGGCAGGGCGGCGGTGGTATTACCCGATAACGTGCTGTTTGAAGACAATACGGGGCGCAAGCTCAGGCAGCAGCTGATGGAGTTATGCAATCTCCATACCATTTTGCGGTTGCCGACCGGGATTTTTTACGCTCAGGGGGTGAAAACCAATGTGCTGTTTTTCACGCGGGGCAAGAATGACAGCGGCAACACCAAAGCCGTTTGGGTCTATGACCTACGGGCAAATATGAACAGCTTTGGTAAGACCAGGCTGCTCACCGTGGCGGATTTTGCCGAGTTTGAAACCGCTTTCGGGGATGACCCCTTGGGGCAAGCCCCGCGCACCGACCAAGGCGAGGACGGGCGATTTCGCTGCTTTACCCGCCAGCAGATTGCCGATCGCAACGATAATCTGGATATTGCCTGGCTGCGGGATACCAGCAATGACCCAGAGGATGACCTCACCGAGCCAGCGGAGATTGCCGCCGCGATCGCGACCCATTTGGGCAATGCCCTGCGGGAAATTGAGATTACGATGGAGGAGTTTACCAACGGAGGAGATACCCCATGACTTTACAAGAACTAAAACAGCAAGTATCGGAGTTGCCTACGGAGGATCTCTGGGCACTGCTCAAGCTGTTAATCGAGTTGTTGCAGCCAGAAATACTTAAGAAGCCAAACTCCCCAAACTCCCCAAAATCTGACCATTATTTGGGTTGGAGTCCGGGCTTTTTTGAGCGCACGGCAGGAGCATGGCAGGGTGAACCTTTAGAACGAGGTGACCAAGGTGAGTGCGATCAACGGGAATTGAGTTGCGAGATTACTTGAGTGAGTTATTTGCCACCGAAGTTGATCTAGTGACCAGAAATGGTCTGAAGGCAAGAGTCAGAGAACGAGTTTTGGCTGAGGTTATCTATGTATGACAAAACGCAGCCTATTGGAGTTTTTACAAGATATGGCGGTTTTCCATAGAGTGAGACACCCCATTGCTCAGTCCTACCCCCCAGCGCCTGGCTGTAGGAGTTTCACGCTGTACCCCCCCTTGGCAAGGGGGGGCAGGGGGGGTGTTTACATCGCACTTCACCCGAGTGAAATCTGCTATAAGCGCAACCTTTATCCACAAATTCCCTGGAAGTCTATCGCAGGAACACGAGATATTTTCGTGCATCAATACTGGGAAATCGATACGGATGTGGTGTGGTCAACGCTGCAAGATTCTCTGCCGTTGCTTAAGACGGTGATTGTACAAATGGCCGCTCAAGAGGAGATAAATCCATGAGACTTGGTCAGTCGATGAGCCGCAAGGGGAGGAAACCGCGTGAGTGAACTGCCAATGGGGTGGGCTTTCCCTGAGCTACGCAAAGTAATTGAAATGAAGTATGGAAAGGGATTGCCTGAAAAAAGCCGTGTTCCTGGAAGGTATCCAGTTTATGGATCGAATGGGATTATTGGTCTTCATGAAGCAGCAGTAACGCATGGCTCCACCATAATTGTGGGACGGAAAGGAAGCATTGGTGAAATTCATCTCTCATCTACTGCTTGCTGGCCGATTGATACGACATACTACATTGATGATTTTCATGGTCAACCCAAAGAATTTTTTGTTTATCTTCTTAAGCATCTGAATTTAGGCTCCTACAACCGCGCAACCGCTATCCCAGGACTTACGAGAGAAGAAGCATACGGCATTTCTATTCCTCTCCCCCCCCTCAACGAACAACGGCGGATTGTGGCTAAGCTGGACAGCCTCTTTACCCGCAGTCGCCGCGCCCGTGAAGAATTGGGGCGAGTGTCTGGGTTAGTTCAGCGCTACAAACAAGCCGTCCTAGCCGCCGCCTGTTCCGGTCGCCTCACCGCTGATTGGCGTGAGCAAAATCCTGATGTAGAACCAGTGTCAGAGCTTCTCAGAAAAATTGATGCTAATCGTAAACTAAGACATATTAAAACACTTCGTAATCAATCTATTGATGATTCCTCTTTACCTGAACTTCCACCGTTCTGGAGTTGGAGTAAATTACGAGATATAGGTGAATTAAGCCGAGGAAAATCAAAGCATCGCCCTAGAAATGATCCAAAACTTTTTGGTGGTGAATATCCATTTATTCAAACAGGTGATATTGCAAGGTCTAATGGGTGGATTACAAAACATACTCAAACATATAGTGAAATAGGCTTAACTCAAAGTCGTCTATTTCCTATCAATACTCTTTGTATAACTATAGCGGCAAACATTGCAGACACAGCAATTCTTACATATCCAGCTTGTTTCCCTGATAGCGTTGTAGGTTTTATTCCTGAAGAAGGTATGTTTGAAATCCTATTCGCTATGTACTATCTAAAAGTAGCTCAGAATAATCTAGAAAGTTTTGCTCCAGCGACAGCGCAGAAAAATATTAACCTTGAGATATTGAATGATTTGGCTGTACCAATTCCACCCTTATCAGAACAAAAAGAAATCGTTCAGAGAGTTGAAAAGCTATTCAAAGCCATTGACTTGATAGAGCAGGAACATCAAAAAGCCAGCCAATTGCTCGATCGCCTGGAGCAAGCCACCCTTGCCAAAGCCTTTCGGGGTGAACTCGTACCCCAAGACCCCAACGACGAACCCGCAGCGGCATTGCTAGAGCGCATTCAAGCCGAGCGGCAGGCGCGACCCCAGGGCAAGGCGGTAAAATCCAAACAGAGCCGTGGAGAGAGACGATGACAACCGAAGAATTATTAATAACCCAATGGCCTAATCAGTAATCAGAAGCCCTGACCACCGACGCCCTCACCGTTAGGAAACTTCTGCTCAAGCAACCGGCGTCTACAGGCTGAGTCCAAAGCGAAGCGCGATCGCGGCCCCCCGCCAGACAAAGCCCAGTAAAGACACCTTCCCGACAAAAGTCATAAAATAGTATCATTCCTATGCCTACTGCCATGGCCGAGCCTATTACCCTGGCGGATATCTACGCCCTATTCCAAGCCTCCCAAGCCGAGGCCGACCGTCGTTTCGCCGAAGCCGACCGTCGTGCCGCCGAAGCGAATCGACTGGCTGCCGAACGGGCCGCCGAAGCTGATCGACTGGCTGCCGAACGGGCTGCTGAAGCTGATCGACTGGCTGCCGAAGCCGACCGTCGTGCCGCCGAAGCCGACCGTCGGCTACAACAGTTAGAAAAAGTGGCGGCTAACACCAGCCGTGAAGTCGCCGGGCTCACCACCCGCTGGGGCCAATTTGTCGAAAACCTGGTGGAGCCCGCCGTGGTGCGCCTGTTTCAAGCACGGGGCATTCAGGTGAAGGAAACCGCCCAACGCAAGATATCCCACCGGCTCGAGGCCCCCATGGAAATTGACATCTGGGCCGTAGATGGGGACGTAGCGGTGGCCATCGAGGTTAAATCTCGCCTCAGCCGGGGGGATGTGGATGACTTCCTGGATACCCTCAGCCGTTTTCGTCTGGCCTTTCCCCACTACGGCGACTACCGCATCTACGGGGCCGTCGCCGCCATTGAAATCGATCGCGGCGTCGACCGCTACGCCTACCAGCGAGGGCTGTGGGTGATTAAACAAACCGGCGACACCGTTACCCTGGCCAACGATGCAGAGTTTCAACCGCGATCGTGGTGAACTGCTGCTGGGGTCAGTGGTCAGTAATCAGTAATCGGGAGCCCTCTGTATCCAGATTCCCACCCATAGAAAGCTTCTGTTCATACCTCCATCGTCTTCTCCTGATTTCTGATCACTACCTCAACCAAACTGTTACGGTTTGTAATAATTTTGGCCCAGGATATCGTTGCTTGACCCTATGTCTGTTGATATACCCTTCCGGTTGAAAGACAATACCTAGGTATTTTTTGCCAGGTAAGGGGTATACCATGACCGAGTCCAGAAGAGATTGGCATCCGAGCTCGTCATCTGAGTCTCCCGCCAATCGGTTTTATCGTACAGTGTGGCGTTGGCACTTTTATGCTGGCTTGTTTGTCATCCCTTTCATGCTGATTTTGGCAGCAACAGGCCTGATTTATTTGTTCAAACCACAATTAGATGCGGCCATGTATCACAACCTAATGTTTGTGCAGCCTGCTACCACTACCATTCCTTACTCAGGCCAGGTCCAGTTTGCTGAACAAGCCTATCCTGGTGCAGTAGTGACTAAGGTGACCCCCAATATGGCCGCCGATCGCAGTACGGAGGTGCTGCTGACCACATCTGACCAACGGGAGCTGATGACATTCGTCAACCCTTACACGGGGCAGGTGTTAGGAGATCGCGATGAGGTTAACAACCTGCAGGCGATCGCCCGGAGAATTCATGGGGAGCTACTGATTGGTAGGTGGGGTGATTACGTTGTGGAACTGGCAGCCTGCTGGGCATTAGTTCTTTTGATTACGGGGCTTTATTTGTGGTTGCCACGCTATCAATTTTCCATCCTAGGCACCTTGGTTCCGCGCCTGTGGACCCAAACCAAACGAATTTTCTGGCGAGACTTACATGCTGTCCCTGGGTTTTACGGTGTGCTTCTAATTGGTTTTCTGATTCTTACGGGTTTACCCTGGACTGGTTTTTGGGGTAACACCTTCGCCCAGGTGTGGGGCAAATTTCCAGCCCAAATGTGGGATGACATTCCTCAATCGAACGTATTAACGGGTTCCCTTAATCAGAAAGGTCAGGTCGTCCCCTGGGCAGTAGGGCAGCTACAGATGCCTCAATCCACCGCTTCTAACCATAGCAACTCCAATAGCCATAGCCATAAGGGTGCCACCATTTCCCCGCAGGACGCTGTCCCTGGTAGACCAGTCACCATTGACTCTGTGATTACCCTGGCCCAGGCTCAAGGTGCGCCACCAGGGTTTAGTGTAGTTCTGCCTAAAGGTGAAACGGGTGTGTACACGGTGTCGGCATTTCCAGATGACCCAAGGCAGGAAGTAACCATGCACATTGATCAATACAGTGGCAAGGTTTTAGCAGATGTGCGTTGGCAAGACTATGGATTAGTTCCTAAAGCGGTGGAGATGGGAGTGGCTATCCATATGGGGAAATACTTTGGATTACCAAACCAATTGCTAATGATGGTTGCGGCCCTAATTACCATGTTGCTCTCAATTACGGGAACTGTTATGTGGTGGCAACGTCGGCCTCAGGGAACTGGAGGGATTGGTGCTCCAGCCATGTTACCCTATGCCCAAAATTGGCGGTTTCCACTGGTAATTACTGCGGTTTTGGGACTGGTGTTTCCCTTAGTGGGGCTTTCCCTAATCATTGTGTTGCTGCTAGACCGCTTTGCCCTGAGCCATGTTCCTGCGATCAAGCGTATTTTTACTTGAGGTCCAGGCATAGACCGACAATTTCCGCACCCCCATGGCCGCTCAACCCCGTCACCGTCATGGCACTGCGCTGGATGTTTACCCGTGTGATCATGGGCTTTCGATCTACTGAACCTATCAATCCCTGCTATCCCCCCAGGTTCCTTTAAAACCAGCTATGATCTCAACCATCTACTCAAGGCAAGACACGACTATGGTTGCCACAGCCTCTCGCCTTATCACCCTGGAAGAGTTTCTCAAATTCCCTGAAACAAAACCAGCCAGTGAATATATTGACGGTGCAATCACCCAAAAACCAATGCCCAAGGGAAGACATAGTAGTTTGCAAAGTGAGCTTTGCACCAATGTCAATCAAACCGCAAAGGCTCAAAAAATTGCCTATGCCTTTCCAGAACTCAGGTGTACATTTGCTGGGCGTTCCATCGTCCCAGATATAGCCATATTTCAGTGGCTACACATTCCCTTCAGTACCGAGGGCAAAATCCTGGACGACTTTAATTTACCTCCAGACTGGACCATTGAAATCCTCTCTCCTGAACAGAAACCCAATAAGGTAATTGGCAACATCCTCCACTGTCTTAAGTATGGATGTCGATTAGGGTGGTTTATTGATCCAGATGATGGCAGTGTGCTGGCATTTTTACCAAATCAACAACCTGAATTGATGCAAGGGAGCGATCGTCTACCGATACTAGAAGGGATTGATTTAGAGTTAACCGTTGATCAAGTTTTCGGTTGGCTTTTAATGGGTAAGTGATCTCCATTTGGGGTAGTCATCAATGGTCAGTGATCAGGAGCCCCGGTCACCGACGCCCCCACCGTTAGGACGCTTCTGCTCAAGTAACCGGGGTCTGGCAAAGCGAAGTGCGATCGCCTTGTCAGTTCCCTTGCTAACCAACCGCAATCGGCGGATTATCCTTGCTGCCAGGGTCAACCAACTGCTGTAGGCGATAGAGGCTGGCGTAGAGCCCGTCCTGGGCTAGTAGGGCGCTGTGGCTGCCGGATTCCACCAGTTCGCCCTGCTTCAACACCAGGATGCGGTCCACATTACGGATGGTGGAGAGGCGGTGGGCAATGATGATGGCGCTGCGGTTCACCAGCAATCGTTCCAGGGCCTCCTGAATCATCACCTCCGT
>JBEIGU010000123.1:0-11739 GCA_040381765.1 Leptolyngbya sp. | reverse complement strand
CCGCCTGGCGCACTAACAGCAGGCCGGCGTCTGAACTCAATTCTAAATCCGAAAACTGCACGCTCAGCGGGCGGGGCTGGGGAAAATCAAACGGCAGATCCGTTTTACACACTGTCATGGCAAAATAGAAGCACTTAATTTCTTGAAGAGTCTGATTCTAAAGCGTTTCAGGCTCTTTTTTCTGTGATCTATTTATCCTTCGTGAATTATCCAGGCTAGGCAATTTGGGTACCCTGGGAAGTAGGCATCAAGTCCCCTAGGCGATCGCCAGGGTGTAAAATAATACAGTTATGGTAAAAGCACAACAAATAATAGCTGGGGTTTTCGCTGGCTTGGTGCTGCTGGGCGCTGGGCTGTACGGAGTCTTGTCAGTGCCGCGGTCCGCAGGTCGAGCTGACCCAGCCCAGCGCGATGGACTTGCCACCATCATCACCCACCAATCCACTATTTTACTCCAGGGTGCGATCACCCCCCTCACCTCCCTCCGGTTAATGCAGCGGGCGATCGCCGCTGCCTCTACCCCTCAGGTTACTGAGGTGCCGACCCTAGCCATTCTCAACGCCGAAATCACCACCACAGGTCTGGGGCCGATTCGGGTTGGCATGACCAAGGCGGAGATCGAAGATCTGGGCTTCACCCTCCTACCCATTCCAGAAACGGGTAACGGCGGTTGTCAATACTATCGGCTTAAGGACCATAGCGAACCGATTGGCTTGATGGCCATTCAGGGTCAAGTTCTCCGCGTTGATATTTGGCCGGGTAGCCTGACTCCCACCCGCAGTGGTGTTAAGATCGGCTCCTCCGAAGCGGATTTGATCCAGTATTACGATGCGACCCAACTAAAGGCGGTGGCCAACCCCCTCACCCTGGGTAAGACCATTACCTTCACCCCAAAGGATCAGGGAGAGGATCTTTACCGTCTGGTGTTCGAAACCGATCAGCAGGGACGGGTGGTGCAGTACCGAGCTGGCCAGTTTCCGTCGGTCACCTGGCCGCAGGGCTGTTTCTAGAGCTTGAGTCGCCAATTAGAGGACAGTTAACCTCTGTGCCAAACCACAGCAACAAGGTTTGCTGCTGGTCGCGCCAGCGAACCCAACCTTCGTCACTGGTGGCCCCCGGCAGGGGAGTACAACCCTGGGCTGGCTGGGTCACCCGTACCCGCAGCCAATCCTCCTGCAGCTCCAGGGGCTGTATCAAACTGTTGGGGCTAATCAGCGATCGCAGTCGGCTAGACCGCTGGGGTGTCGCTCGCAAGCCTCGCGATAGACCCGGTTTGCGGAACTGCACCCGACTGGCTCGGCGCACCTGATCGGCCCAGGGTTCCACCACCAGGGGAACCTTGCCCAGGGCAAGATGGGAACTATGGGCCCAGGCACTCCCCGCCGCCGTGTAGCGAAAACGAAACCAGCCATCGGGCCTGATCTCCAGGACCGGGAAGCTGTAGAGGGCGCGATCGGGTTGCACCATGGTAAAGCTGGCATCCCGTCCAATGGCGATGGGATCGACCCCATCGATTAACAACCAACCATTGATTAACCAGGCCCAGGGCTCCCCCCCTGGTTGGGCATAGATCGGTAAGCTGACCCCCTGCAACCAGCCGGCATAGCGGAGGGGGCTGGTCACCCAGTTGGCGCCCTGGAGGGCGGTGAGATCCCTGGGGTGGAGGTGGCCTAGCCCCAGATCCTCCTGGGGACCAGGCACCTGCCCCCTAATCCCACTTTGGGGCGGCTCGAAGGGGGCGGGAATCGGGGTCGGCAGGGGGGGGATGCCTGGGGTCGCGACCTGAACTGAGGACAGGGAGGTGGAGGCCAGGTCCTGGATCGATCGCGGGTGGATCTGCCCTGACCCTGCCTGGCCCCCCAGGACGACCAGTAGCGCCAGGGAGGGCAGACCTAAACCCCAGGGGCGATTCAACTGCTGGGCCGATCTCAGTAGCCTCTGCAGCCCGTAGGTAGGCGATTCGCTATCCGGTGTACCCTGACCCTCGTTACTCATTGCCAACAGTTGCTAAGTCTTTGAGGGTGTAACCCCTTTACCTACCATAGCCTATGCCTTGATCCCCGGGTCTGATAGACTGAGTAACGGTGAGATAGATAACCTGAAACGAGTTAAACAAAGCAGTTTGGAGGATTAGCCCGGTGGAAAGTACCCTCGGTTTAGAGATTATTGAGGTGGTGGAGCAGGCCGCGATCGCCTCCTCCCGATGGATGGGCAAGGGTGAAAAAAATATCGCTGACCAGGTGGCGGTGGAAGCCATGCGGGAACGCATGAACAGAATTCATATGCGAGGCCGCATCGTCATTGGTGAGGGGGAACGGGATGACGCCCCCATGCTCTATATCGGCGAAGAGGTAGGTATTTGTACCCAACCCGATGCCAAGGCCTACTGCAATCCGGATGAACTGCTGGAGATCGATATCGCTGTGGATCCCTGCGAAGGGACTAACCTGGTGGCCTACGGTCAAAATGGATCCATGGCGGTGTTGGCGATTGCTGAGAAGGGGGGGCTGTTTGCGGCCCCCGACTTTTACATGAAGAAGCTGGCGGCCCCACCCCAGGCCAAGGGCCATGTAGACATTAATAAATCAGCCACCGAGAACCTGAAGATTTTGGCGGAATGCCTGAACCGGTCCATTGATGAGCTGGTGGTGGTGGTAATGAAGCGAGATCGCCATGCCGATCTGATTAAGGAAATTCGTGATGCCGGCGCCCGGGTTAAACTGATCTCCGATGGGGATGTGTCAGCAGCGATTTCCTGTGCCTTCTCGGGTACTAACACCCATGCCCTGATGGGAATCGGGGCGGCTCCTGAAGGGGTGATCAGTGCTGCTGCCATGCGTTGCCTGGGGGGCCATTTCCAGGGGCAGTTGATTTACGATCCAGCGATTGTGAAAACTGGCTTGATTGGTGAAAGTAAAGAAGCTAACATTGCCCGTCTCAACGAAATGGGGATTACCGACATTGATCGGGTGTACGACACCCACGAACTGGCCTCGGGGGAAACCGTCCTGTTCGCCGCCTGTGGTATTACTTCTGGGGAACTGATGAATGGGGTGCGCTTCTTCCACGGCGGTGCTCGCACCCAGTCCCTGGTGATCTCCAGCCAGTCTAAGACCGCTCGCTTTGTTGATACCATCCACATGTTTGAGCAGCCCAAGACCTTACAAATCCGTTAGGGGTCTTTTGTAAATGGCATAAACTAAAGATGCGGGTTCTCCGCATCTTTTTTTAGTGCTCAAGACTTTTTCATGGACTTTTGTTGAGTTTCCTTGAGTCAAGGGCCATTTGTCCTTAACGTCAACCATAGGGGTCATGGGGCTGAGGGGGTGGCATGGCAGCCCCTTTGACCATGGCCGATCCCCGATTGAGCCAGCAGGGTGGCCCCGGCTATCCAGGGACCCAATTAACCAAACCCATAGAGGAAGAATGAACATCGCCGTCATTGGTCTGAGCCATAAAACCGCACCGGTACAGATTCGGGAAAAGCTTAGTATTCCTACGGCTCAGACAGGAGATGCGATCGCCCACCTGACCCATTGTCCCCACATTGATGAGGTTTCCATCCTCAGTACCTGTAACCGGTTAGAAATCCACATCGTCACCACAGCCACAGAACAGGGAATCGGCGAAGTAATACAGTTTCTAGCGGAACACAGCGGTTTACCCCTGGGTAGCCTCCGTCCCCACCTGTTTATCCTGCTCCACCAGGATGCTGTCAATCATCTGATGCGGGTGGCGGCGGGGCTCGATAGCCTGGTGCTGGGGGAAGGGCAAATCCTGGCCCAGGTCAAGCACGCCCACCAGTTGGCCCAGCAACACAAGAGTATTGGCCGGGTGCTAGATCGTCTGCTGAAGCAAGCCCTGACCGCAGGCAAACGGGTGCGCACAGAAACCACTATTGGTACTGGCGCCGTTTCGATCAGCTCCGCGGCCGTAGAACTGGCCCGTATGAAGGTGCCCCACCTCAGCCAGTGCCGCGTCAGTATCCTGGGGGCGGGTAAGATGGCTCGCTTGCTGGTCCAGCACTTAATTGCTAAGGACTCCTGTCCGATCACCATCCTCAACCGCACCCTTGATCGCGCCGACGAACTGGCCCGTCAGTTTAGTGAGGTCACCATCTACACCGGCACCCTAGACACCATGCTGGCAACGGTGCAACAGTCTGACGTGGTCTTCACCTGTACCTCCGCCACCGAGCCCCTGCTGCATCGAGATAATCTGGCGCCACTGCTGGAGGCTAGTCGCCCCCTGATGCTGTTTGATATTTCCGTACCCCTGAATGTCCACAGTAACGTTAACGAGCTGGATAATGTCCATGCCTTTAACGTGGATGATCTGAAGGCGGTGGTGGCCCAAAACCAGGCCACCCGCCGGCGCCTGGCGATGGAGGCCCAACTGCTGCTGGATGAGGAGGTGGAGGGCTTTATGGATTGGTGGCGATCGCTGGACACCATCGGCACCATTAGCAGCCTGCGTAGCAAGGTGGAGTCCATCCGCGAGCAGGAACTAGAAAAGGCCCTATCTCGCCTGGGTAGTGAGTTTGCCGAAAAACACCAGGAGGTGATTGAGGCCCTGACCCGGGGGATTGTCAATAAAATTCTCCATGACCCGATGGTGCAACTGCGGGCCCAGCGAGATATCGAAGCCCGTAAGCGAGCTATGCAAACCCTCACCCTACTCTTTGATTTAGATCCGGTCTCCAACCAGACCTTTAGCTAGGCATGGATATTTACCGTTTACCCGCCTTTAGGGACAACTATATTTTCCTGCTCCACGATCGCCAGCAACGACAAGCTGCCGTCGTGGATCCGGGAGACGCTGCACCGGTACTCAATTGTCTTGGGGATCTGGGGGCGACCCTGGTGGCGATCTTCAATACCCACCACCATAGCGATCACGTGGGGGGCAACCTCACCCTGCTAGAACACTTTCCCGAAGCGGTGGTCTACGGTGGATCCCAGGATTGGGGTCGAATTCCTGGACAGCGGGTGGGCCTGGAGGAGGGGGATAGGGTTAGTTTTGGCGATCGCCAGGGCCAGGTCATCTTTGTGCCAGGCCACACCCACGCCCACATCGCCTACTATTTCCCGCCCGCTGAAACAGGCACCTGGGGGGATCTGTTCTGTGGTGACACCCTGTTTGCCGGCGGCTGTGGTCGGCTCTTTGAAGGTAGCCCTGGTCAGATGGTCACATCCCTGAGTAAACTCAGGCAACTTCCCGATCACACCCAAGTTTGGTGCGCCCATGAGTATACCCTCAAAAATCTGGAGTTTGCCCTTACCGTAGATGGGGATAATCCTGTTTTAAAGCAGCGATTTGAGGTGGTTCAAAGGGCTCGGCACCAGGGGCAGCCCACCATACCCGCCGATTTAGGCTTAGAAAAGCTGACTAATCCCTTTCTCCGATGGGATCAACCGGCCCTGCAGAGGGCAGTCCAGGGCCAAACCCCAGAGCAGACCTTTGGGCGCCTACGGGGTCGTAAGGATTGTTTCTAAAGCCTCGAAAACCCCTGACTGAGACCCCCGTTGCCATGGTTTCGGTAATTTCCCGCCGATGCTCCATGCGATTTTCTACACGATAGATATGTGCTTTTACGGAGTGCTTATATAGAACTGTAAAGTTAGGATAAAAGCTACGCCATTGTCGCCTCGGGTGGGTTCTAAGTGATCAAAAACACCGACCCCCAGGGCGACGAATGGTACCCCTGTAGCCAGCCTGAGTAGATCTATGGCATCCTACGTACCCGCGGCGCTACGCCCCACCTTCATCCTCACCAATCCGTCCCAACTGGCGACTTCGCCAGAAGTAACCATGGCTGCGGGAGAACAACTCTCCCCCCTGGATCAGCGGTACTTGGGTCAGGATGCAGAGCAGTGGTTGCAACAGGGCCTGAGCTACTTCCAGGAGGGCCGATTTACCCCTGCCCTGGCCTTGATTCAGCAATCCCTCCAGGCCTATAAACGGCTTAACGATCGTCCCCTGGTAGCCCGGGTATTACTCACCCAGGCTGTCATGCATTATCGCCTGGGGGATTATCTCTGCGCCGTAGACTATGGCGCCCAATGCCTGGTGGTGGCCCAGGAGCTGGGCAATCTCCCCCTGGTGCAGGAGCTATTAGACCATCTGGGGAATAGCTATCGACACCAGGGGAATCTGTCCCAGGCTATGGAGTATATGAACCGCAGTCTGACCCTGGCCCGACAACTCCAGGATCAATACGCGGAGGTGCGAGCCCTGAACAACCTGGCTATGGTTTACCGAGCCAGGGGAGAAAACCACCAAGCGGCCGCCATCTACCAGGCTAGCCTGGCGATCGCTCAGGAGTTTGAGGACCTAACAATACAGATGCAAATCCTGCAGAACCTTGGCAACACCTACAAAAGCCTGCAGCACTATAGTCAGGCGATCAGGTGTTATGAAGCCTTCCTGGATTTACACCAAAGACAGGCCCCTGAGGTTCTCGATCACAACACCCTGCGCCGCATTCTTACCCATTTGACCACGGTTACCCTGGCCGTACACGATTACAGTCGGGCGATTATCCATCTCCAACACCACCTGACCATTGTCTGTGCCCTGGGGGATAGCCGCTGCACCAGCAGCCTGCTGGATACCCTGCGGCAATGCTATACGGCCCTTAATCGGGTGAGATCCTTTCAGCTGCCGATGGAAATTGCCTAGGATTTAAGGCTAGATCATCCCCAGGAAGTGGTTTACCTGGTTCAGGTAGGTAGAGGGATCCTCCAGCATAGGGAAATGTCCTGTTTTCTCCATCAGGGCATAGGTAATCAGGGGATTTAGGTCTGCCGCCCTACGCCCCAGTTGGGCGGGGGTAATTTGATCAAACTCCCCTGAAACCAACAAGGTGGGGACAGAGATTTTGGCAAATTCAACCGGCATGATTTCCGTAGCGGCCTTACTCACCGAAGTAAAAATGGTACCCAGGGCGGTCTGGTAGTCGGCCTGGAGAAAGTCCTCTAGGAAAGCAATTTTTTCTGCTGCAGGAATCGGTTGATGCAGAAAGCGAGCCATGAAAAACCTGGGCATTAAGGGCAGGCGACCTAGCCAGGCGGGGCGAAACCTCACCACTAAGCCGCCAAATCGATAAAAGGCTTCAAAGGCGGCCTGGTCGTACTCGAAAATGCCATTGCAGGTTAGGATGGCTTGTTTTACCCGTTGGGGATAGCGATTTAGGAAGAAAACCGCCACCGACGCCCCCATAGAATGGGCATTTAGGCTCACGGTTGACAGATCCAGGGCGGTCAGCAGTTGTGCCAAATCTTCAGCAAAGGTGGTCAGCTCGTACCCCCGGGCCGCTACTTCAGCCGCCTGATCTGAGGCGATCTGCGATCGCCCAAAGCCCCTCATATCGTACAGTAAGCAGTCGTAGTAGGGGGCAAGGGCCTGAGCCGTACTTTCCCAATAACGACAGGAACCAGCCCAGCCATGCAAAAAAACTAACACTGGTTTCCTGGACTGAGGAGGTCGGGGAGTTTCCGTACCAATCCACTGGTAGTAGTGATCGACCTGGTTAACCCGCAGGTAGGCCATGGCTAAGCGGACTCAGGCTTGGGAATAGAGGAGGGATGGAGGAGCAAATCAGCGGTAGACCGCTGTTCTACCATTTCCCGGGTAATCGTGCAGCGTTTGAGATCCTTGCGGGAGGGCAGTTCATACATGACATCCAGCATCAGTTCCTCAATAATGCCACGCAGAGCCCTAGCCCCGGTCTTACGACGGTAGGCCTCTCGGGCGATCGCCCGCAGGGCATCGGCCTTAAACTCGAGCTGCACATTATCCATTCGCATCAACTTCTGGAACTGTTTAACCAGAGCATTTTTAGGCTCCGTCAGAATAGCCATGAGGGACTCTTCATCCAGGGGTTCGACTACCGAGGTGGCGGGAATACGGCCGATAAACTCGGGAATCAGTCCAAACTTAACCAGGTCATCGGGTTCCAGGTGACGTAGGACATCGGCGGTTCGCTTCTCCCGGGAAACCTGATTTTCCCCGGGTTGAACAAAACCAATGGACTTTTTGCCAATCCGCTGTTCTACGATCTTTTCCAGGCCGACAAAGGCTCCACCACAAATGAACAAAATATTGCTGGTGTCAATTTGAATACAGTCTTGATAGGGGTGCTTGCGTCCACCCTGGGGAGGAACATTAGCGATGGTCCCTTCTAGCATTTTTAGCAGGGCTTGCTGCACACCCTCCCCAGAGACATCCCGGGTGATAGAGGGGTTTTCACTTTTTCGAGCAATCTTATCAATTTCGTCGATGTAGATGATACCCCGCTGGGCCTCTTCTACATCTAGATCGGCTACCTGCAGCAGGCGGAGTAGAATATTTTCCACGTCTTCTCCAACGTAACCGGCCTCCGTCAGGGTAGTGGCATCTGCTACGGCAAAGGGAACGTCTAAAATCCGGGCCAGGGTTTGGGCCAGCAGGGTCTTACCGCAACCGGTGGGGCCAATCAGCAAAATGTTAGATTTTTGCAGTTCGATAGTGTCATCGGTAGAGCCGTCCTGCAGGTTTTGCAGGTAACTGAGGCGTTTGTAATGGTTGTAAACGGCCACGGAAAGAACCTTCTTAGCCTCATTTTGACCGATCACATGATCATCTAGATAGTCTTTGATTTCCTTTGGCTTGGGAATTTGACTCATGGAGATGGGCACGGCAGGCGAGCGCGATCGTTCCGGGGCTGCCACTTCCCGCCGTGGTACTGGCTGAGCTACCGCCGTACCGGTATCAAACAACTCCTCATCTAAAATTTCGTTACACAGGTCCACGCATTCATCACAAATATACACACCGGGACCGGCAATGAGTTTCCTTACCTGCTCCTGGGACTTGCCACAAAAGGAACATTTTAGATGGGAGTCGTACTTAGACATAACATGACCTTAGTTAAGTGCAGTCACGGCAGGGTGGACTGAGAGGGAATGCTGTTCAATCACATCGTCGATTAAACCGTATTCCTGAGCTTCCTGGGCTGACATATAAAAATCTCGCTCAGTGTCGGCTTCTACCCGTTCGATGGGTTGACCGGTATGGAAGGCAATCAGCTGATTAAGACGATTTTTGTGATACAAAATCTCTTTAGCTTGAATGGCGATATCCACAGCCTGGCCCTGGGCGCCCCCTAAAGGCTGGTGAATCATAATGCGGGAACTGGGCAGGGAAAGTCGCTTACCCTTGGTGCCGGCACAGAGCAGGAATGCCCCCATGCTGGCGGCTAGACCAAAGCAAATAGTCACCACACTGGGGCGAATTTGTTGGATAGTATCGTAGATAGCCATCCCAGCGGTTACGGATCCACCCGGTGAGTTGATGTAGATTTGTACATCCTTCTCCGGATCCTCCGCATCTAGATAGAGGAGCTGAGCCACGATAGAATCAGCTACCTGACCATCAATGGCAGTTCCCAAAAAAATAATGCGCTCTCGCAGCAGACGGGAATAGATATCAAAAGCCCGTTCGCCTCGTCCAGATTGCTCAATAACGACGGGCAGCACACTGCTGATACTGGATTGACTAGCAATAGAACTCAAGTTGAAAATTGACCTTTGGCTAGGGTTCGATGCGATCATAATCAGTTTGGCCAATATTTCAAGGGGCTGCAACAACTAAATTTATTCAGAGAAGGTTATTCAGACGAGGGTTGCTCAGATCATGTCAGACTGACTATCCCCTGGAGGAGAAGGTCATTATGACTCCAGCATTGAACCCCTTCAAACTGCAATGCCAACTTAGGGGAGTTACGCCTATCCAGGGGCTGCCTGGCTTTTTCCAAACCGGGTAATTTCGATAGACATAAAACTTAAGAAAGTTTGGCAGATAAGGGGCTGATATGAAACATTATGCCCTAATTTTTCCTGCCCCCCCAGTTGCTTTGGGAAAGTTTAGGGGTTGAGGATCATTCCTATTCGTCACTGCTCATTGCTGGGGAGACGTCAGTGAAATTTGACGCCTCAGCCCCCAGGTTAGAGTCCGGCTCAGGCTCAAGGCTACCCTCGGAGACTAACTCCAGCGTATTGGCGGTGAGCAGCCAGGTGAGAATCCTATCCTGCAGTAGTTCCTCCTCCAGAACCTGCCGCAGTCTTTCTAGGTCGTATTGATCTGGGTCTTCCAGATCGGCCAGGGTCTGGTCAAACTTAGTCTGGAGCTCCTCCGGGGTAACGCTGATGGCCTCTTGTTTAGCAACCTCTCCCAGGGCGAGGGTCCGCTTTAACCGTTCGATGGCATTGGGACGGGTTTCTTTGCGCATTCCCTCCACTAGATCCTGGGTTAGGAACTTGCCCAGGTCCAACCCTTGCTGACTGACCTGGCTCAGGGTTTGTCTGACCAAAAAGTCGGTTTCCTGTTGCACCAAAGTCTCCGGAATTTCCACCTCCAGGTTGGCCACCAGAGCATTGAGAAGGGCCGCATGCTGATTGGTTTTGGTCCGTTCTGAGGCCTCTTCAGCATACTGGTCCTCTAGGGAGCTACGCAGTTCTTCTATGGTAGGAAACTCACTAATTTCCTGGGCAAAATCATCATCCAGCTCAGGCAACTCCTTTTCCTTAATCTCTTTGAGGGTGATAGAAAAGATTACCGCCTTACCGGCTAGATCGGCGTGACCGTAGTCCTCGGGGAAGGCTAAATCAAGATCCTTGCTCTCCTCCAGATTCATGCCCACGATGCCTTCGATAAAACCAGGAATGAACCGCCCCGGATCTAGATCCAGACTAAAGTCAGCACCGGATCCACCGGCAAACTCCTCCAGGTCGCCGGCCTGATTAGCGACCTTGCCAAGAAAGTCGATCACCACCGCATCTCCCATTTGGGCAGGTCGATCCTCGATGGGGACCAGGGTAGCACGTTGATTTTGGTAGGTAGCCAGGGTTTGATTCACCCGTTCCGGGTCGGGTAAAACCTCTTCTACCTGCAAGGAGAAACCTTTGTACTGTTTCAGGGTAACCCGGGGCGGCACATCAACACAGGCGAAAATGGTCAGGATTTGGCCGGGTTGGTACTGGGCCACCAGATCCTCAAAGGAAGACCGCAGCTGGTAATTGCCGATCGCCGTAATTTCTTCCTGTTTGATGGCGGATTGAATGGCGGTCTCCAGCAGTTCTTGGAGGACGGTGGCTTTAAACTGGGTAACGCCAATACGTTGCAAGAACACCGGTTTGGGCACCTTACCCTTGCGAAAACCCGGGATACTCGTGGTGCTCATCAGCTTATTTAGAACCTGGTCGTAGGTCCTTTGGGAAAGCTCAGAGGGAATCTCAATTTCTAGCCCTACCTGACTATCAGGTAGAACTTCCTGGGTTACTTTCATGGGGGATACCAGCTCAACAAGATATACAGTGACAGCGTCCAGGGGGGAAGTTACTTTAAAACTTCAGTTTAAAACTAATTTGACGCAACTAGTAATCATAGCTCAAATCAGCCGGGCTAATGATTTTTTATAGCTGGTTGCTTCCCAATTACCAGTCGGTCCAGTCGAAGGGGGTAAGTCAGATGTCCTAGCCAGGCCATGCCTGGTAGGCCTAGTCACGCTGGCCAAGCATAGGGCAGCAACCAGACGGAACAACTCTGGTCTAACCTGGATAACTGGACAGTCTTAAGTTTTTTCTGGATCCAAGCTTTGGCCTAAGCTGCTAAAGATGGTGTATCAGGGGACTGTAGGGAGTCAAGTTTAGCCGTCAGGAATTTAGGCAAAAGTAGCGTGGGTGGGCTTTTGGCAAAAAT
>JBEIGU010000122.1:0-11873 GCA_040381765.1 Leptolyngbya sp. | reverse complement strand
GGGATATGGTCACCAAACCCAACAAGGACGGGCTGTTAACAATGTCCTGGTGGTAGGGTTGGGGCGGTTCATGCCATTCCCACAGAAACGGTACCCCCAGGCCAGTTAAATAACGAGCCTGGGTGGTGGTGCGGGTGTAGATCAGGTCAGGACAGCGCAGATAGGCATAGAGGCTAGCCAGTCGGTAGTAGGTCCAATGGCGGTAGTCAGCAGGGAAGACGGTAGGTCGTCGCCAGTGTACCGGCAAGGGAACCACGGGTAGGGGGCGCTTCAGGCCATACCATTCCTGGAGTACTGGATCGGTCCTTCTACCCAGACTACCCCAGTCACCGGCGGTCACCAGATCAAACCGATTCACCTGCTGAGCAAGGGCCTGACCCATTTTGGCAATCTGGTTAGTATGGGCCATCTGGGAGGGTAGATTGCCGGGGGATAGATAAATCATCGTGTTGATGGCCGCCATCTGCCCCTCCTAAGCCTGTCCGTTGGCCTGGGTTTAGTATTCCCCGTTGAAGTTGTCAAGCGCTAACCCCTTGGTTTTCCCAGCCAACCATAGCTGTTCTATAACCATAAGCCCCTAACCCCTTCCCCCCTGGCCAGGATTTAGACAAAATTCCGATCACTCTCCTAACCCCTACCCTGTAGCTCCTACAAGGTACTCTGTAGCGGCTAACACTTACTTGTTTGTAACAAACGTGAACTCGTTTTCAGTAAACGCCTTCTCATTAGCCGCTAACGCCTACTAGTTGGCAACTAACCCTAACCCCCATATCCCCTTTTTCAAGCGCCTTTCAGCCCCTCACCCTCAATCCACGCTCCATCGACTTCTCTAAGTTAAAATAATACACTTGTCAGGCCCGCAATCCGTGAGACTACGCAGGAATCTCCATAAAATAGAAGAAAGAAACCTTGCGCCCTGCGCCCCCTCCTGACCGCTGACCACTTTCTAATCTGGCCTGGTTTCCTGAACAAGGCCATCGTAGACTATCGTTAACAATCCCCCGTACCGGCATGTCCCAGCCCAAGTTTTGTCAGTCAACCCACTGCTTTCGGGTCGGCACCTTCAACCTCTGTAACCTGGCCCTGCCCGATCGGGAATACTACCCCCACCAAGCCTATTCGACCCAGGAGTACGAAAAAAAACTGCAGTGGATTGGTCACCAGTTGGACCACATGCGAGTTGATTTGGTCGGGTTCCAGGAGGTGTTCGATCGCCCAGCCCTGGAACAGGCCCTACACCGCAGCCCCTACCATCGGGATCATGCCATCGCCCTGGCCCCGGGCAATGGGAAGGGACCGGGGGTGGCCCTGGCTAGCGGCGTCCCCATCCTGCAGCAACGCATCTATGACCAGTTTCCCCCCGAGGGCTGTCTGGACTTAGAGGGGCTAGCCATCCCGGTGCGTAACTTCTCCCATCCGGTGTTGGCGGTGGATCTGGCCCTCACCGAGGTGATTACCTGTACGGTGGTGGTGGTGCATCTCAAGTCTAAGCGGCCCATGTTAAGCGAAGGTGGCGATCGCACCGACCCGGTGGAACTGGCCAAGGGCCAGGCCCGCTCCCTGATTCGGCGGGCTGCAGAGGCCACCGCCCTGCGGTTCCTGCTCATGGACCTGTTGCAGCACCGCCGCCACCCGGTAATTGTCATGGGCGATGTCAACGATAACCCCACCGCCATCACCACCCAAATCGTCAGCGGCCAACCCCCCTGGGAGGCCTGGCCCTTCCGCAGAAAGGCGCCGGTGTGGGATGTGCTGCTCCACCAGGTCAAGGACATTCAGGCCCGGCTGGGCTACGGCGACCACTACTATACCCACATCCACAATGGCTACTACGATAGCCTGGACCAGATTATGGTCAGCGAGGAGTTTGTCGCCCAAAACGTACACCGCCTGGGACGGGTTACCTACGTGTCTGTCTATAACGATCACCTGGTGGATCAAACCCTCGAGAATCAAACCATCGAGCCCTGGCAATCCGACCATGGCCAGGTAGTGGCCACCATTGAACTGCGACCGCCAGCCGGGGGAGAGGGGCAGACCGGGGAAAGATAGAAGCTGGCATCAATCTATCCACCTCTCCTGGCTCCTGATTCCTGACTCCCCTGGCTAGCCTATCCCCTAGGACACCAGGGTGCGCTTCAACAAATCCCCATGGCTGAACACCGATCGCATCAGGCCCCAGCGCACATCATTGGAGGCTCGGCCAAACAGCCCCACCATGGCCTTCACCACCTCTGGCAAGGGCAGGGCATCGGCCAAAAAGCCAGACCAGGCCTGGGTTTCGAGCTGGAAGAAGGCCTCAAAGAAATGGTGCAGTTGGGTGGGGCTAAAGGCCATCAGGTTCTCCAGCCCAAACAGGTAGAGGTAGTGTTTACGGCGCCTGGCCTGGGGCCAGAGGGCTTGCCAGGCCGTCTGGGCCACCTGCTGGGGGGAGGTGCTGGCCTGGCTCAAACTGGTGGCGATCGCCGCCGCCAGGTCTGGCCCCCGTCGCAGCAGCGCCCCAAACAGGTAACCTGAGGCCGGGTGCACCATACTGGCGGCCCCGCCAAAACCCACCACCCCCTGGTTGAGATCCGGCAGGGGTAAATTCATGGGAAACAGACAGTGCTCCACATGGTGGATCTCCCGCACCTCTACCCCCCGTTGCTGCAAACGTTGGTACAGGCGCCGTTCCAGCACCGCCATGGTGATTGCCGGGCTATGGGCCAGGGAGGTTTCCTCCACAAAGTAGGTGTCGTCCCCTAGATCCATCCCGTAGAGAAAGGTAGGGGGATGGTGCCGCTGATCGAGCGGCAGGTGATCGTCCCGATAGTCCATCAAGACCATGTGTTGAGGGGGAATGGGGGGCCGGGAAAAGCGACCGACAATGCCATAGGCCGCCTGAAAGGCCAGGGGAGAATGGTGCGATCGCTGCACCACCGCCGCCTGATGCCCACTAGCGTCAACCACCAGGCGAGCTCCAATCACCTCCCCCCCACTGGTTAGCACCTGGCTATGGTCGTTGTGGGAAACCACCTGGGTGACCTGCCCCTGATGCCACCGTACCCCCTGTCCTTGGTCCAACCAATGGGCCTGCATGCGGTGCTTATCGATCAGCCCATAGTAGCGTTGTAGGGGTAGGGTTTTACCCGGCACCTCCACCAGACAATGTTTCCAGCGATGGGAAAGCAGCCCGGTCAGCCCCAGATCCTCCAGTTCGTCTACCCAGATGCCGTAGGTATTGGGCCAGGGATCGGCAGGCTGGTGCAGGGAGACCCCCGCCACCTGCAGGCCCCGTTGTTCCAGTTCGGCCGCCAGGGAAAGCCCCGCCGGTCCTGCCCCAATTACCACCACATCAACCATGAGCTGCCCTTGATTCGCTAAATCAATTTTTTATTCTAGAGAGTTTTATCCTCGATAGGGGTTTAGCCCTCAGGTGATTAGATTCAAACCCGGCTGATAGGTTCTGACGCTTCTTCTGGGCTAGCCCTGAGCGGCATAAATACTGCAGCGCTTCAAGGGGAGCCAGGAATCAGAAATCAGAAATCAGTAGTCAGGAGCAAGGTCTATGACACCCCACGGGTAGGGTAGACAACCACTCTGGTTTAGGATTATCCCATTTAGTGAGGACTTGAAGACTCGGCTGGCTAACAACTTCAGCTGGGATGCACCGATTTAGATCTTCCCAGGGATTCAGACCAAACCTAGACTACTCTGGACATTTCCAGGCAGAGCTTCAGGGTATTATCAGGACGATGCAATACCGGTGGCAGCAATGGTGAATTTGGCAGCCCATCCCAGTCTATGGCCTGTGCTGGCGGGGGTAATCGCCCTAGCCCTGGCCCCCTTAGCCTTTTTCCTCTGGTTTGCCTATACCCGCGACAAGCTTAACCCGGAGCCCCACGGTTTGGTGTTGCGAGTCTTTATGCTCGGCCTACTGGCCTTTATCCCAGCCTTTCTGTGCCGCCAGCTTATCCCCTTGCCCTACTGGCTAACGGGCGTTCTTCTAGCGCCAGTAGTAGATGAACTGGCTAAGTTTGCTGTGGTGAAGACGACGGTTTACCATCATCGAGAATTCGATGAACCGGTGGACGGCATTATCTTTGCTGCCGTGGCTGGCCTCGGTTTTGCCACCCTGGAGGTGGTGGGGTCGATGGTGCAGGCCTATCTGAGAATAGCTACGGTGGGCGTTCCTGATCAGGCCGTGGGGACCGCCACCTGGCTATCGGTGCTGAGCCTCTTTGCCTTGAAGGGCTTACTCCTTGCGCCGGGCCAGGCCCTCTGGTCTAGCCTCTGGGGTTATACCCTGGGGCGAGCCAAGTTTGTCACCCCCGATCAACGCCCTGGGTTGGTGGGTCAGGGTTTATTGGCCGCTATGTTTGCCCATGCCACCTTTAACGCCCTGGCTATGGAGCCTAACTGGTGGTTAAACCGGTTGGGCCTGGTGTTAGTGATCGCCCTTTTAGGGTTGGTGGTACGCCGCTGCTTAAACTACGCTTTGGCGATGGGCGATCAACTGCGCAAAGCAGGGGCAGCATAATAGTAAAAGAGAGAAGACAAAATTTAGTGTCTTGCTTACCTTCTGACCACTGACTTCTGACCCCTAAGGGGTTAACTTAACTGGCAGGTGAGTTCACCACCCTTGCCATCCGTGGTCTGGCGTCGTTCCGCAAGCGGCACCGTGAAGGGGGACGCTTGCCAAATGCCCTGGCAGTACTCGCGAATCGAGCGATCGGAGGAAAAGCCTCCCATCCGCAGGGCATTGAAGATCGACATGCGCGTCCAATGGTCGCTGTCGCTGTAGGCTTGGCCAACCTGCTGTTGGCAGTCAATGTAGGCCTGGTAGTCCGCCATCAGCATAAAGGGATCCTGGTGGAGTAGTTTGTCAACCAGGGGTCTAAATAAAGACCCATCCCCGTGGGAAAAATGACCCGAGGCGATTAGATCGATGGTCTCCTTCAGGAGGGGGTTGGTCTGGTAGTAGGTGTAGGGGTAGTAGCCCTCCGCCTTGAGAGCGATCACCTGCTCGGTGGTTAGACCAAAGAGGAAGAAGTTTTCCGCACCGACCGCATCACGGATCTCGATATTGGCCCCGTCCAGGGTGCCGATGGTCAGGGCCCCATTCATGGCAAACTTCATGTTGCCCGTACCTGAGGCCTCGTAACCAGCGGTGGAAATTTGCTCCGACAGATCAGAGGCCGGATAGATCCGCTGACTGTTGGTAACGTTGTAGTTCGGCAGGAAGATCACCTTGAGGCGGTTGCGCAGATCAGGGTCCTTATTGATCATGTCCCCAACGGCGGTGATTAACTTGATCATCAACTTGGCCATGGTATAGCCAGGGGCCGCCTTACCGCCGAAGATGAAGGTACGGGGGGTAATGTCCAGGTTGGGGTTCTGCTTAAGCTGGTGGTAGAGGGTGACAATATGCAGTACGTTCAGGTGCTGCCGTTTGTACTCGTGGATGCGTTTTACCTGGACATCAAATAGGGACGCGGGATCGATCAGCACACCAAATTGATCGTGGATACGGCTAGCCAGATCCCGTTTAATCGCCTGTTTGATATCTCGCCACTCCTGGCGGAAGCCGCCGTCCTCCACCAGCGGTTCCAGTTGCCTGAGGTCCTCCAGGTTCTTAATCCAGCGATCGCCAATGCGGCTACTGATCATAGTGGTCAGGCGGGAGTTACTGAGCACAATCCACCGCCGGGGGGTAACCCCATTGGTAACATTGCAGAATTTCTCGGGGAATAGTTCGTAGAAATCCTTCAGCACTGTTTGCTTCAGCAGATCACTGTGGAGAGCCGCTACCCCGTTAATGGTATGGCTGGTGACACAGGCCAGGTTGGCCATGCGTACGTACCGTTCCCCCGATTCATCGATCAAAGACATGCGGGCCAGCCGTTCCGCGTCCTTAGGGAACTTCATCCGCACCAGATCAAGGAAACGACTATTAATTTCGTAGATGATTTCCATGTGGCGGGGTAGCAACTCGCTAAACAGGCTCACTGGCCACTTTTCCAGAGCCTCGGGGAGGAGGGTATGGTTGGTGTAGGCAAGGGTTTTTTGGGTGACGTCCCAGGCCACGGGCCAGCCTAATCCATACTCATCCATTAACAGCCGCATCAGTTCGGCGGCGGCGATGGCGGGGTGAGTATCATTGAGTTGAATGGCAAATTTTTCATGGAACTTCTCTACCGGAACGTTTTGCCTATTCAGAATACGAAACATATCCTGCAGGGAACAGGAAACAAAGAAAAACTGTTGTTCTAACCGCAGCTGCTTACCGGCCAACTTTTCATCGTTAGGATAGAGCACCTTGCTAAGGTTTTCCGAGGTGACCTTGTCCTCCACCGCACCGTAGTAGTTACCCTGGTTAAAGGTGGCGAAATCAAAGGATTCGATCGCCTCCGACTTCCACAGGCGCAGGGTATTAGCGGTGTTTACCTGGTAGCCGAGGATGGGGGTATCGTAGGGCACCCCCAGCACCTTGCGGGCGGGGATCCACTGCATGCGGTAGCGGCGACGCTCATCCACGTAGGTTTCGGTGTAGCCGCCAAACTTGACCTCCACAGCCCACTCAGGGCGCACCACCTCCCAGGGGTTGCCGTAGCGCAGCCATTTATCCGTCCGCTCCACCTGCCAGCCATCCTTAATATCCTGGTGGAAGATGCCAAACTCGTAGCGAATGCCGTAGCCCAGGGAGGGGATTTCCAGGGAGGCCATGGAATCCAGATAGCAGGCGGCTAGGCGACCTAGCCCCCCATTCCCCAGCCCGGGTTCTACCTCCTGGGCCAGCAGGTCGTCAAAGTCCAGGCCTAGTTCCTCCATCGCCTGCTTGACGGTGTTGTAAATCCCCATGTTCACCAGGTTATTACCCAGGTGGGGCCCCATCAAAAATTCCGCAGATAGATAGCAGACGGTGCGGACATGGTGCTGGGTATAGCTTTCGGCGGTGGCGTTCCAACGTTCTAGCATGCGATCGCGCACCAGGTGAGCCAGGGCCATGTAGTAATCGTGGCGAGTAGCCAAGGCCACCGGCTTGCCTTGAACAAAAAACAGGTTACTTAAAAATGCCTGTTTAATACTGTCGACGCTGGTGTCAGTGCGCTCACTGGCCAGGGCAATGGCCACGGCGGCGGTAGCGGAGGTCTCCATGGGTCTTCAAGCCTTGCTTTAGCCTAGTAGGATGTCGCGAACATATCCTATCAGATCAAATTGTCGGTCTTCGCGTTGTGGTCTAAGACACTATTTAACGTAAGTTTAAGGGCTGGCGGTGTGACTCCCCAGCCCCTCGAGGGATCTGCGTCCGTTACCTCCCTAGGGATCTGGGGTATTCTGTGGGCAGTGGTCCTCCAACGGTAGATTCTATGAAGCGGCGTCACCTGGTTTATATTCTCTTGGCGGTAGTCATGGCTGGACTAACCATGGCTCTCGCTAGCCCAGGTCTGGCCCAGATCAGCAGCCAGAGCTCACCCCCTCTGCGAGGCTTGGTGCAGGATTACTCCCCTGCAATCATGCCGGAGGCCACCGCCTACTCGCTGTTCAACCAGGATGCCAATTCTAGCTACCAGGTTTGGTACCGCATTTCCGGTGGTGATGCCCTGTTTCGCCAGCGTCTACGGGTCTACCAAGAGCAGGCCAGCCCTCGCCCCCAAAACCAACTACCGCCGCCCTCTGAGTTGCGCCAGGAATTGACCAGCAACACCCCCACCGGCTGGTTTGTCCTGCCGCCCGTCAAGGGGACGGTAACCTACTACTTCGACGGCGATCACCGGATCGACGCCCAGGGCACTTGGGACAGTGGTCGGGGAGTGAAGGTTAAGCGTAGCCGCTTTAGCAACGGCAATCTCTACGAGCTGGGCTTTGAGGACCAAATCAGCCTGGATGATTACAATGATTTAGAGATACAGGTGGCGGTATTACGGTATCCCTAGGAGGCTATCAAGGGTGACGAGTAGGCAGTTGATTTTTTTTCGCCACGGTAAGTCCGACTGGCAGGCCCCCAGCGGATTAGATCGCGATCGCCCCCTGGCCCCTCGGGGCGTGGCAGCAGCCCAGGCGATGGGAAGACTGTTAACCACTCTAGACGCACAGCCCGACCACGCCATCACCTCCCCGGCGGTGCGGGCCCATAGCACCCTCGAGTTAGCTAGGGAGGCCGGGCAGTGGTCTTGCACGGTGGCGGTATCGGCGGATCTGTACGAGGCTGGCCCGGAGCAGGTGCTGGGGGTGATTCGGGGGCAGGGCGATCGCCACCAGCGTATTCTGCTGGTGGGCCACCAACCCACCTGGTCTGACACCATTAGCTGGCTGATGGGGGGAGGTCATGTGGAGGTACCCACCGCCACCCTGGTTTGTCTAGACCTCCAGACCAGCGACTGGCGCCAGGTCGCTCCCGGACAGGCGATTTTACTCTGGCTACTGCCTCCCAAACTGTTGAGGCCCCTCCTGGACCGATTACCTTAGGGGGTTGCCTGGTATGTCTGCCAAGATCGCCGGTCTGTCCTACAAAGGGGTTGGGAGCAAAGCTGTCGTTATCCTTCCATTGAGTCGGTTACCCTGTTGTCGAGCTAGCTGGTTAAGTTTGAAGGCGCCATGATCCCTATTCCTAGGACTGAGGTCTATACCTGGCGGGGGTACCGCTGTAGTTATCAGGTCTACTCCGGATCTGTAGAGACTCCCCCTCTCTTGCTGATCCATCCCCTCGGGGTAGGCCTGGCGGGTTGGTTCTGGGAACGATTCTGCCAGGCCTGGTACGGGCAGGGCCAGCAAAACCCTATTTACAATCCTGATCTGCTAGGCTGTGGCCAGAGCGATCAGCCCGTGGCTGCCTATACCCCCCAGGACTGGGCGGACCAATTGGCTGACTTTACCCATCAGGTGATCCAACGGCCTGTGGTGGTGGTGGCCCAGGGCGCCACCCTGCCGATTGCCCTGAAACTTCTCCTCTTGCCCAAAATGCAGGGCTGGGTCCGAGGTCTGGTGCTGAGCGGCCCACCGGGCTGGAGACTGATCACCACCGCCACCCCGGCCTGGCGCCAGCGCCTGCTGTGGAACCTGCTCTTTAGTGGACCGGTGGGTTGGGGTCTGTTTCGCTACGTGCGGCGCGATCAATTTTTGCGCTCCTTTTCTCGCCGCCAGCTATTTGGGCGTGAAGCGGATATTGATCAGGGGTGGATTGATTCCCTGGGCCAGGATGCCCAAGGAGAACGGGGTCGCTACGCGGTCTATTCCTTCCTGGCGGGGTTCTGGCGGGAGGACTATGGGGCAGCAATCTCGCAGTTGACCCTACCCACCTTAGTGCTATTTGGGGCAGGGGCCTCCGGCATTGATCGATTGAGCAAGACAGACAGCGCTCATCAGCGGCTGCAGGCTTATCTTACTCACCTGCCCCAGGCTCAGGGAGAAATCATGACTGGTCGCAACGTCCTGCCCTACGAATCCACCGCTGAATTTGTCATGTATGTAAGCCAATGGATTGAGTTAGTGCTGGATGATAGAAAAGAGCCTGTCGTTAAAGACTAGGACACGGGACCAGCCTCCCTATATCAAGACTGGCCTCTGCCCCATGTCATCATTGATGCTCGCTTTTCTACATCACCGAATCCTAGGTCATCATCTGTTTCACATGATCCCCTAATCGAATCCCTAAAGCCACAATGGTTAGAGTTGGGTTAGCGTAACTACTAGTGGGAAATACAGAGCTACCAGCAATATATAGATTGGCTATACTGTGAACTTTACAATTTCCATCGACTACCCCCTGTCGTGGATTGTCGTGCATACGAGTGGTGCCAATGTTGTGATGAGCACTAGACAGAAGCATTTGAGGATCGTCACGGTCTAGCTCTAATTTAAGTTGACCGATTCCAGAATGACTAATATCCTCCACAAGCATATTCTGGATACGGCGAATACTATTACGTTCTCTCTCGTTCCATCGCCAGTTTAGTTTTACCTTTCTACAGCCTAGGTCGTCTTGATCCCGGCTTAGCGTTACCCGGTTGTCAGGGTCAGGGGCCTGTTCAGTCATGTTAACTACTTCAAACAACCCATATCGACTAGTTTTGTCTTGCTGCATTGACCAACCGTTAGCATCGTATCCATAGCGATAGGGTAGTGAGAAAAGGGACCTGGATTGTTTGCGGCCAAAATGGTAAACAAGATCATCAATGCCAGCTAATATTTGCCGCAAATATGTAAAAGTTTGGCTTGAAACTTTTCCACTACGGAGCTGTTCTTTCAGGGACATTCCAGCATCAACGGCTGGCGAGTCGTATCGTTTACCACGGGGAAATAGCCAGCGTCGCAGATTGTAGCCGTATATGGGATGGAGAGGGAAGATAGAAGTAGTCATACCCAGTAAGCCCTCGCGACAGGCTATTTCTGGCTTTAAACTAATCTGTCCGATCACAGACGCCCCGTTTACCCGTCGAAGATCGTAAAGTGCTGTTTTATTAAGTAAATTCCTAGTTTTGGGCAACAACACACCCGATCTGACCACCGGATGATCCATCAAAAATCTGCCCACTAAATCGTACTCATTTCCTATCCCTGTCCCTTGCTTGTCATCTGACATGAGAAGCAACCGAGCATTATCGATCGCTCCCTGTGCCAGGATGACAATCCGCGCAACTACCGAAAATCTGACACCCTCAAGATTGGCAACATATACCCGTTTAATAGTTCTCGTGGTCTCGTCTAGCTCTAGTTGGGTAGCCGTGGCGTGGTAGTAAAGGCTAATATTTGGAGCTTGTTGCAAGTAGTCTAGGCAATGTTGGGTGAAAACCTCCCGTGGACCCACGTGAAACATCCGGGTTTGAAACCGGTCGCCAATATCCAGGGGAGTAGCCTCAGGATCTTGCCAGTCCCTGACGTCGTTGGAATAGGAACCTAAATGGCAGAGTTTATGGGCACGACTATAGTAGGGATCAAGATGAGCCTTACTAAAGGGCCAACCACTGTAGGGAACCCAATCTCGCTTTTCAAAGTCAATTTCCTCTAGTGGCACATAGCGCACACCGCAGGGACTACCTTTGTATTCAATCGCCCATACATTGGCTGTACCTCCCAGTTGGCGTCGCCGCATAAACTCTGCTTTCGGATAAAACATATCCTGCCTGGAGTTTTCCTCAGATGAAGCTAACAGTTGGATAGCTCCATTCTGCTCTTGTCCGCCTGATTCCAACACACAAACTCGAAATGATTGACCAGCTAGTTCATGGGCAATGGTGAGACCCGCAGGACCACCTCCCACAATACATACTTCAGTTTCAATGACTTCATCTCGGGGTAGACAGCGAGCATCTATTAACATAACTGTATTAACAACTAATATATTAAGTTTCGGAGCAGGCAAAGCACAGCAGGAGAACTACTGAACAAACATGATCAGCTCATCTGGCTCGGAGCAAACCTTGGAAAACTTGACTCACAAGTTTCCTCAGTTAAGCAGGTCAGGAGAAATCAGAATTGTCAATAAAAGTTAGAATATAGCGGTTTTCGATAGAGTGAGATACATAATTTCTAAATTCTAAATCCCCCTAGTGGCTGGTTAGCTAAGCTTCACCCGAGTGGAATCTGCCATAAACATCTAGTATTTTATAATTATAGTATATTCAATACCTACAGACTACAGGCTGGGAGTGATGCTCATCTAGACTTTAAACTCGTGGCTCGCTCTTTTTTTCAGTGCCTTCTGCAATTGCTAAACGCTACCTATAGTGTCTTGGAATGAGTCCAAAGGCTGGTTGACTGACAAAACATTGGCTTAGAGGTTGTTTGAAAAGGGCTGTGCCAGGTATAGTTCGCCGCCAGGGGGCAGCTAAAATACTGAATTTTGCGGTGATTATCCTACTCCATAGGTATAGTTTGAGACTCTCTTTGGCTTT
>JBEIGU010000121.1:0-11961 GCA_040381765.1 Leptolyngbya sp. | reverse complement strand
GTGCTTCTGGGCAGGGTTGGCTGGCCTATTACCGACCCTGCCCTTGTTTATCGCCACCCTGGGGGGAGGCGGCCAGCAAATTGGCCTGGTGATGGCCTCCTTTGCCCTGGGGCTACTACTATTTCGTCCTGGCCTCTCTCATCTGGCGGATAGCCACGGACGCAAGCTAGTGATGGTGATTGGGCTGGGAGCGGTGGCCATCGCCCCCTTCGGCTATCTGGCAGTGATGCTATTAACCCAGCCCATATGGCCTGATACCTCCGCTCTCAACCTGCGGACAGCGATCCTGGCCATGGTGACCATCCGAGCCTTCCATGGGTTAAGTATTGCTGCCTTTGTAGTGGCCTACCATGCTCTGGTAGTAGATCTTGCCCCACCAGCTAACCGCGGTGAGCTAATTGGCTACATGACCCTGGTTAATCCCATG
Source organism: Leptolyngbya sp. (assembly GCA_040381765.1). Taxonomy (GTDB): domain Bacteria; phylum Cyanobacteriota; class Cyanobacteriia; order Phormidesmidales; family Phormidesmidaceae; genus Nodosilinea. The sequence continues at coordinate 11,534 of JBEIGU010000121.1, read as the reverse complement.
GGTATGGCCCTGGGGCCCGCCCTGGGAGGCTATCTCTATAGCCTCTGGGGTTTTGGTACCGCCTTTGCCGCCATGGGGGTCTTGGGCTGTATCGGCCTAGCTCTAGCCCTGGCGATGGGAGGGCCCAGTCATCCTGGTGACGCCGCTAGCCCCACCCCACCCCACTCCGCCCAGGGCTTTTGGCGCCATCTTTGGACAGGGCGAATCCGTACCCCAGCTCTGATTTTGTTGATGGTGGGGTTAGCCTTTGGCACCCTCAGTACCTTTGTCCCCCTTTACGTGGCTGAAGCAGGAGTAAACCTGAATGTGGGTTTAATTTATACTGCCTCAGCGATCGCCAGCTTTATCGCCCGCCTGGTGGTGGGCCGAGCCTCCGATCAGCACGGTCGGGGGCGCTTCCTTACCGCTAGCCTGAGCATCTATAGTCTGGCCATGGTTCTTTTCTGGCTGGCGAATAGTGCCTCCTGGTTTTTACTGGCAGGGATGGTCCAGGGGATAGGAGCGGGCACCCTCATTCCCATGGTGGCAGTCCTAATGAGCGATCGCTCCAATGCTGGCGATCGGGGACGTACCTTTGGTCTGGCCATGGTTGGCTTTGATATCGGCATTGCCCTAGCCGGACCCGTACTCGGTACCGTTGCCGATAGTCTCAGTTATCGAGATATCTTTGGCCTGTGCGCCCTACTGATACTGGTGGCCTTAGGAATATTTATAACCAGCTCCAGCAAAGACCTACCCCATTCCCTCCGCTTTGCCCTCACCGGAGGCCGGGATATTTACGCCATCAAGCTTCTAGACGGTTGAGGCATCTTAAAACCCTCTGGCCCCCTTCTGCCTTCGCTCGACTAAGGCTATGTTACCGTTACCTTGCTTGCAGCCGTTGTTCCATATCCCTCCAACTCAGAGATCGTTCCAAGTAGTTTGGCTGATCAGGGCGATAGGGGGCCAGGAGAATATCAATGGTTTGAATAGTAGCCTCCACCGATAAGACCGACACATCCGGATCAAAGGCCGTAGAGCCAGTCAAGGAACTAGAAAAGCCCCGAAACACAATCACATGCTCGGGACGATCGGCCACCAGGGCGTGGACTAACAGCACCTGCTCTGGGTGGCGGAGAGTATATTGCTCTAGTAGGAACAAGAGAGCCATAGGTGGAGGATCTGACTAGTGTTTTATCAAGCTTAGAGGTTGCTTGAAAAGGGCTCAGGTATAGTTCGCCGTCAAAGGGCCGCCAAAATACAGAACTTTGCGGTGATTATCCTACTCAATAGGTATAGTTTGAGACTCTCTTTGGCTTTTCAAACAACCTCTAAGGACTTCACCCCGTCACTCCCAATCCCGCTAACACCTGCTCAACCCCAGCGGTCCACCCCACAATCCCCCCCTGGGCCCGCACCATGGCCAGGGTAGCCTGTTTAAATTCTGGGAAATAGCTGGCGGTGGCATCCTCCACCAGCAGGCACTCGTAGCCTCGGTCATTGGCCTCCCGCAGGGTGGTTTGGACACAGACCTCGGTGGTTACCCCGGCTACAATCAGATGACTGATGTTCTGGGTTTTCAGTAAAAACTCCAGGTTGGTGTTATAAAAGGCCCCCTTACCGGGTTTGGGGATCACGGTTTCGCCGGGGTGGGGAGCCAGGGCGGGAATAATGGCGTTACCCGGTTCCCCCAGCACTAAAATCCGCCCCATGGGGCCAGGGTCGCCAATTTTGAGGGGGGGATTGCCCCGCTGGTACTTGCTGGGGGGGCAATCCGCCAGGTCTGGGCGGTGGCCCTCGACGGTTTGGAAGATCGGCAGGCCCCGCTGGCGGAAGGCATGCTGCAGCCGCACTACGGTGGGAACGATGGCCGCCAGGGGGGTGACATCATTGCCCAACACCGAGCCAAAGCCACCGGGCTCCAGAAAATCCCGCTGCATATCGATGATCAGCAGGGCCAGTTGACCCTGGCTGGGCAGGGGGTAGTCGTAGGGTTGGGCTGTAATCACCGCCATGGGGTTAATCGGGTAAAAATAGGGGGACTGGAAAGGGATGGGGTGATGGGCGACCCATCACCCCATCCCCTCACACTTCACTATACTTATAGCTTGCATTTTGGCGGGTTTAAGGGTGTACAGTAGAACTCTTGTTCGGATTAGCCTTCCCCAGGGTCCGCCGGTAGGCTCCCAATTACCCCCGAGGATGATGGCCATGGATGACTGGCAGCAGGGATTGACCCTGGACCTGACGATTACGGACCTGAGCAGCAGCGGCGATGGCCTGGGACGGCATCAGGACCGGGTGGTGTTTGTCCCCAACACGGTGCCGGGCGATCGCGTCCAGGTGCGGCTGGTGCAGGCCAAGCCCAGCTTTGGCCGGGCCCAACTGCGCCAGGTGCTGAGCCCCTCCCCCGATCGGGTGCGGCCCCCCTGCATCGTGGCGGACAAGTGCGGCGGCTGCCAGTGGCAGGCGATTAGTTACTCCGCCCAACTGGCGGCCAAGCAACAGCAGGTGATCGATGCCCTGGGCCGGATTGGGCAAATTGACCAACCTCCGGTGGCGGCTATTCTGCCCGCCGAGGCTACCCTGGGCTACCGCAACAAGGCCACCTATCCCCTGGGCCGATCGCCGGAGGGGCAGGTGCGAGCCGGCTACTTTCGCCAGGGCAGCCACCGCCTGGTGAACCTGAACCGCTGTCCAGTCCAGGATAGCCGTCTGGACCCCCTGCTGGCGGAGGTGAAGCAGGACATCCAGGAACGGGGTTGGTCGATCTATAACGAAGACCGCCACCAGGGCCGGTTGCGCCATCTGGCCCTGCGGATTGGCCGCCGTACCGGCGAGCAACTGCTCACCCTGGTCTCCACCGCCCCCAACCTCAAGGACATCCAGCTCCAGGCCCAGGTCTGGCAAGAGCGCTACCCCCACCTGGTGGGGGTGTGCGTCAACCTCAACCCCGCTAAAACCAATGCCATCTTTGGGGCCGAAACCCTGGTGATCGAGGGCCGCCCCTACCTGGAGGAAGGCTTTGCCAACCTGCACTTCCGCATCCACGCCACTAGCTTTTTCCAGGTGAATACGGAGCAGGCGGAGGCCCTGCTGGGGGTGATCTTAGGGGAACTGGCCCTGACCGGTGAGGAGACCATTGTGGACGCCTACTGCGGTGTCGGTGCCCTTACCCTGCCCCTGGCCCAGGGGGCTAAACGGGTGCTGGGGTTAGAGCTGCAGGGGGAGGCGGTGGAGCAGGCCCTGGCCAACGCCGGCCTCAACGGTCTCGACAATGTGGCCTTCCAGGCGGGGGAGGTGGGGGCCCTGTTGCCCCAGGTCTCCGATCAGCTGACGGAGGCGGTGGATATTGTGGTGTTAGACCCGCCCCGCAAGGGCTGCGATCGCCCGGTTTTAGACGCCCTGCTGGCCCTACATCCGCCCCGGATTGTCTACATGAGCTGTGATCCCGCCACCCTGGCCCGGGATTTAAAAATCCTGATGGCGGAGGGGGGCTACCAGCTCACCCGGGTGCAGCCCGCCGACTTCTTTCCCCAGACTCCCCACGTGGAATGTGTCGCCTTTCTGGTAGCGTAGGAGCCAGCACCCTACTCCCCTGCCCCCCTCAGCCTATGAAATTCAGCCAGATCGCCGCCAACCTTGGCCTCACCACCGCCTCTAGCCTTGCCACCCAACCCGACCTGGACCCCGAGATCAGTGGGGTGAGCGCGGTGGACCAGGCCACCCCCGGCAGCCTCAGCTACGTGGAGGGGGACAAGTTTGCCCACCATATTGACACCACCGCCGCCAGTGCCCTGATTTTGCCTGACACCCTGGCCCTGCAGCAGCGGGCCAGCGATCGGGGCATCCCCTGGCTGAGTGCCGCTGCCTCCCGCCTGGCCTTTGCCCGGGCGATTGCCCTGTTCTACACCCCCTACCAACCCCCCGCCGGCATCCACCCCAGCGCTGTGATCGACTCCAGCGCCCAGTACGGAGCCGGGGTTAGCATCGGGGCCCATGCGGTGATCGGGGCGGGGGTGAGCCTGGGGGATGGGGTGTGCATTCACCCCAACGTGGTGATCTACCCGGGGGTGCGGGTGGGCGATCGCACCGTCCTCCACGCCAACTGTGTGATCCACGAACGCACTCAGATTGGCGCCGACTGCGCCATCCACAGTGGCGCCGTGATTGGCGCCGAGGGGTTCGGCTTTGTGCCCACCGCCAGCGGTTGGGAGAAGATGGAGCAATCCGGCCTGGTGGTGATCGAGGATGGGGTGCGGGTGGGCAGCAATAGCACGGTGGACCGGCCCGCCGTGGGCATCACCCGCCTGGGCCGGGGTAGCAAGTTAGATAACCTGGTGCATATTGCCCATGGCTGCCAGGTTGGTGAGGCGGTGGTGATGGCGGCCCAGGTGGGCATGGCCGGGGGGGTAACCGTGGGCAATCGGGTGATCCTGGCGGGTCAGGTGGGCATTGCCAACCAGGCTACCATCGGCGAAGGGGCGATCGCCACCGCCAAGGCCGGCATCCATAGCGACGTCCCCCCCGGGGAAATTGTTACCGGTATCCCCGCCCTGCCCCACAAGGTGTTTCTCAAGGCCTCCGCCGTCTACCGCCGGCTGCCGGAGTTGCACAAAACCCTACAGCGCCTCCAAAAACAGCTGTCTAATTAGCTTGACCATGGTGTTGCCCCTACCCCTGGATGCCTTTGTCGATCCCTACGGTCAAAACCGGGGGGCGATCGCCCCCATCCTGGACTCCCTCAGCCACCAAATCCTCGACTATCTCAGTGGCGCCGCCAGCCACACCCCCCTGCCGGAGATGGGGGATCTAGCCTTGCCTCCCATCCCCGATCAACCGGGACAGCTGGCGGATCTGCTAGCCCCCCTGCAGGGGATCATGGCCCAATCCATGAACCCGGCCCACCCGGGCTATCTGGGGCATATGGATCCCCTACCCACCACCGCCTCCATCCTGGGGGATTGGGTGGCCGCCGCCCTCAATAACAATATGCTCAGCGTGGAGATGTCACCGGTTCTGTCGCGGCTGGAGACCCAGCTGCTGGCGGAGATCGCCCAACTGTTTGGCCTGGGGCCGGCGGCGGGAGGGCTGCTGGCCAGCGGCGGTAGCCTGGCTAACCTGCAGGCTTTGACCGTGGCCCGCAATAGGCAACTGGGGTGTCTGGATAGGGGCCTGGTCGGCCAGCCGCCGGCGGTGATTTTGGCCTCGGAACTGGCCCACACCTCCCTACAAAAGGCAGCCATGGTGCTGGGGCTGGGCCGCCAGGGCCTGGTGCCGGTACCGACCAACCAGCAGGGCCAGATGGACCCCACCGCCCTGGAGGACTGCATCAAGGGCTGCCGGGTCCGGGGCCAGCGTCCCTTTGCGGTGGTGGCCACCGCCGGCACCACCGTCACCGGCAGCATTGACCCCCTGCCCGAGGTTCACCACCTGGCCCGGGCCCATGGTCTCTGGTTCCATGTCGATGCCGCCTACGGCGGCGCCCTGATCTTTTCCCCCCAGCAGCGCCATCGCCTGGCGGGCATTGAGGCTGCCGACTCCATTACCTTCAATCCCCAGAAGTGGCTCTACGTCACCAAGACCTGCGCCTCCGTCCTGTTTCGAGACATGACCCAACTGGTGGATCACTTTCGCATTCCCGCCCCCTACATGCACAATCAGGCCGACTGCCCCAACCTGGGGGAGCTTTCCCTGCAGGGCACTCGCCACGGCGATGGGCTCAAACTGTGGCTATCTCTGCAACACCTGGGCAAGGCGGGCTATGCCGCCCTGATCGAAACCAGTTATGCCCTTACCCAAACCCTGGTGGAGGCGATTCAGCAACGGCCTGATCTGGCCCTGGCCTGCCCCCCGGCCATGAATCTGGTTTGCTTCCGCAGTTGCCCCCCGGCCCTCGACCCTGGTCAGTGGGATGGGTGGAACCTTCGCCTACAGCAACAGTTACTCCAGCAGGGCCAGGTGTTTTTCTCCCTACCCCTGTGGCGTGGCCAGCAGTGGTTGAAAGCCGTCCTGCTCAATCCCTACACCCAGCCGGATCAGATCCACCGCTGGTTTGAATTAATCGATCAATGGAACGCCACAGGACTGATCAACCCCTGATCGGCGGCAGAGGTTGCTTAAAACCGGGCCACGGTCAACCGAAAACCAGGCAACACCGCTGCCCCGGAGATCTTCGTGGGTAAGCTGCGCGCCTCCACCTGCTGCCCCAGTCCATAGATCTTCACCTGTAGCTAGGGAACTAGGGCCGCGATCGCCCCAATTTGCTCCGGGCTAAAGCCCGCCTGCCCCAGATGGTCCAGGTAGGACCGCTGACCATAGCCGCCATCCAGGGCCAGGGCTTGATCGTAGCTGGCCCTGGCCCTGGTGCCATCCCCAGCGGCGTTGTAGGCCAGGGCTAGGGCCACCCAGGGGTGGGGGTTGGTGGGTTCCAGTTGGGTAGCCCGTTGACCATGGTGGATGGCCTGGTCCCACTGTCCTTGGCGGTGGTGGGCCAGGCAGAGGTTGTAGTGGGCGATCTCGTTATCGGGCTGGAGGGCAAGGGCTCGATTATGGGTACTGACCGCCGCCGTCAAATCACCGGCCACCAGGTAGACAATACCCAGGGCATTGAGGGCGGGGACAGAATCCGGTGCCTGGTCGAGGGCCCGATGCAGGCTGGCGATCGCCGCCGGGCGCTGCCCCGCCAGGTGTTGGGTCCAGCCCAGGATGATGTAACCCTCAGGGTTGTGGGGGTCGAGGGCGGCGGCCAGGGTGAGGGTGGCCACGGCCCGTTCCAGATCACCCCGCTGGCGATAGCTAAGGCCCTGCTGGCGGTAGCGGTCAGCGGTGGCCGGCTGCACTAAAAAAGCAGGGTAGGCCAGGGCCTGGCGACCGGTGACAGACCAGGGGATTGATCCCAGGGCCTGGGGCGGGGCCCCTTGACAGGCGGCCAGGGTCAGCAAGATGGCCAGATAAACCGGTTCTGGCCCTGGTTGAAGTTGGGGTCCGAATCCTCCGATCATGGCGTCCCCTGCTCGGGTAAGGTAGTTGAAGGTAAACCCAGGGATGGCCCCTGGGCCTCACCATGGAGGGAGCATACCGTGAAATTTGCTTTTATCATCGATCCCATTGAACGGCTTGACCCTGGCCATGATACCAGTGTGGCCCTGATGGAGGCGGCCCAACAGCGGGGCCATCAAGTCTGGATCACCGAGCCCTCCCTGCTGAGCGTGGTGGAGGGACAGGCCTGGGGCCTGCTGCGACGGGTGGAACTCACCCCGGTGCGGCTGGTGGAGGGCCACTGGGTGGCGGCGGAGCTCTGGTACGAGGTGGACGAGGTGGAGCAGTTGCCCCTGGAGGCCATGGATGCCGTGTTCATGCGCAAGGATCCGCCGGTGACGGTCCCCTACCTCTACGCCACCTACCTTTTGGACTACGTTAACCCCGCTAAAACCCGGGTGATCAACTCCCCCCAGGGTCTGCGGGCGGCGAATGAAAAAATGTATGCCCTGCAATTTAGCGGGGCTATCCCTGACACCATGGTTAGTCAAAATAAGGCCCTGATCCGCGAGACCGTGGAGCGGTGGGGGGCGGCGGTGCTCAAACCCCTGGGGGGTAAGGCGGGGGAAGGGATTCTATTCCTCCAGGCCAGCGATCGCAACCTCAACTCCATGGTGGAAATCAGCACCCGCCAGGGCCAGGAACCGGTGATGATCCAAACCTACCTGCCCGCCGCTCAGGACGGCGACAAGCGAATTATCTTGTTGAACGGGGAGCCGCTTGGGGCCGTTAACCGAATCCCCACTGGTAGTGAGTTCCGGGGTAATATGGCGGTAGGGGGCCGGGTGGCGGCGGTGGCGATCACCCCCCGGGAGGAGGAGATCTGTCGGCAGCTAGCCCCCACCCTACGGCGGGACGGACTTTACTTCGTTGGCATTGACGTGATCGGTGGTTACCTGACGGAGGTGAATGTCACCAGCCCCACCGGTCTACGGGAAATCGATCGCCTGAACCAGACCTGCCTGGGAGATCGGGTGATCGCCTGGCTAGAGGAGACCGGTTGAAGTCGGCCGGTGGGCATGCCCCCAGTTAGGGTTGATAGTTCATCCTTTCCCTGCCCAAGCTGATCGGGACTGTGGTATAACCTATATCGGTAACTCCGGGTTACGGGGTCAACCTGAGCCAGAGGGTCTGGCCAAAACGATCACTGCGGGGGTGACTGGCGCAACGGTAGCGCATCGGACTCTTAATCCGCTGGTTCTGGGTTCGAATCCCAGGTCACCCATTACTACCCACCCCTTGATGGGGGTAACTGTTGCCTTCGAGGGGCACTTTTCAAACAGCCATAGCTGCTCACCGGTTTGCACATCCGCTGCGATCGAGGGTGGGGAAGGCCGACTGATCATAGTTTGAGTTACCGTAATGCTTAAGGGCTATCCCAGGCTTGCCCAGGGATTAGCTATGTAGGCCCTACTTAAGCCCAAACCCTCACCCATTGCAGTGATCCGTGATCACATGGTTTGCCGTAGCCAGTACCGCAACTGCTGAATGATCCGCCTGGCCCGGTCCAGATCCTGACGCAGTTGCTCGTTCTCAGCCCTAAGGCGCTGGTTTTCCTGGCTGAGGCCCTGGTTAATGACCCTCAGGTGTTGTTCCTCCGATAACCGCTCTTGCCGTTGTGCTAATGCCATGGCCCCCCCTACCGGGCAGAACCAACTCTTAATCCTATTATGGCGCCTGGGAGGGGGGTTGGGGCTTCACCTGGCGCCAGTCCTGGCTGAGGCGGTGCACCTGATCAGGGGTAAGCTGCCAGGCGGGTTTGCCAATCTCGAGGGGGACAATGTCCGGTTGTACCTGGTTAAAGTACACCCAGGCCCGAATCGCTGGGAAGTCGCTAAACACGGTCACCGCCTGCTGTAGCCACTGCTGTTTAGCGGCGGGCGCAGCGTTGACCCCCACCTCGGTCAACAGCACCGGTTTATGGTAGGCCTCTGCCACCCAGTACTTATGGCGGATTAACTCGGCAAAACTCAACAATTCCCCGGGGGGAGCCAGGCCCCAGGTCCACTCCGGAGTGGCGTAGATCGATAGCCCCACATAGTCAACGTAACCAGCCCCTGGCCAATAGGCCCTGGCCTCAGTATTACCCGCCGGTGACCAGACCCACCGGATATTCCTAACCCCCATGGTTCTGGCCAGGTTAACCACATGGCGATAGGCAGCGATATAGGTCTCGGCCTCTGGCACTGCCCAGGGGTAACGCCCCACCATTTCCATTTCGTGGGCAAAGCGCAGCAAAAGGGGTTGGGGTGAGACCGCCCCCATCACCTGAAAGAGACGCTCCAGGGTGGGGTCGTAACGGCCCGCCGCAATGTCCTGTAGCAGGGTGGCGTCGGTCATGCCCTGCCAGTTCCAGGGCCAAGGCTCCAGGGTGATGAGTGGGAGTCGGTGGCGGGCTTGGGCGGCGGCGATCGCTGCTGTCATCTCCGTGGCATTGTCCAGTCGCCAGGTAACAAAATGGTGGTCAATTTCAACCCCATCCAGACCATCAAAGCTATGGTCAGGGTCATAGACCCCAAAGGTGGGTTGGGGTTGATTTAGCTGAGGGAGGCTGGTCGCCGCAGCCGGGAGGGAGGCCAGGGTCAGGGATCCCTGGCCTAAAAAGGTTTTTAGGCTGGCCGGTAGCCTTAGGCCAGCGGCAAGCAAAAAGGTGACGACTAAGCTTAGGGCCAGAATCTGATGGGACCGGTAGGCCCTCCCCCTGCCAGGGTTTTCCCATCGGTGTAAAGCGAGGATCACGGCTACGGCCACCACGTAGAACCCGCCATTGACCAGGGCTAACCAGTAGTAGCCCTGAGCGTAGTACACCCGGTGAAGGGATACAACAGCGCCAATGGCCAGGGCCGCCAGTAGCCCGTAGGGCAGCAGAGTGACAAGGGGGAGGGAACGATGGCCGTCAGCACCCTTGGGGGTCACTTTAAAACTGATCGGTCGGGGCCAGAGGCTGCCCAGCACCCCCTGGGTCACCCCCAGCAGCACCCAGGGAGCCCGCGCAATGGTAAATAGTACCACCTCCCAACTGATCAGGGGAGCATGGACCGGGCGCAGGCAGCCCCAGGTCCGCAAGCACCACACCGGCAGGCAGGTGACCAGGGCCAGTCCCAGGGAGGCGGCTAAAAAGACTGGATAATTCATGGCCAGCCAAGGGTGATCCATGGCCAGGGCCAGCAGGGGCAGACTAAAACCAACTAAAACCGCCGTGCTAAAGAGGGCGTACCAAAGTTGGGCAAACAGAAACTGCCCCCGCAGATGGGGCCTTAGCCCGCGCCAGTAATGGGGAGTGGTTTCCAGCAAGAGTTTGGTCAGGCTGCGGGACCATTGAAATTCTTGGATCATGGCATCAACAAAACTGGCGGGACCCTCCCCATGGGCGATCGCCGAGGGTTGGAACACCCCCTGCCAGCCGTGGGCATTCATCATTAAGGAGGTGGAATGATCCTCCGCCAGCTCCGGCCCAATACCGCCGATCTCTTGCAGGGCCTGAGTCCTGACCGCGTAGTGGCTGCCAATACAGAGGGGCGCCCAGTGGTGATTGTAGCCCGCCTGGAGAGGGCCGTGCAGGGTGGCTTCCGCCCAGAGACGGGCCCGGGCGGCCCAGCTAATCTCCGCATTAACATCACATAAACTAGGGGCGGCGACGTAGCCAACACCGGGGTGAACAAAGGGACGTAACATCTCCTCCAGATAGCCTGGTTCTGGCCGGTGATCGGCATCCAGTTGGCAGACAAAATCGTAGGCTTGATAACCAACCCTATCGTAGAAGTAGGCGAGGTTCCCCTCCTTACAGCGTGTGCGCCTGGGCCAGGTGGAGCGGTGGTAGTTGGCCTGTCCCTGCCGACAGGACACCCGTACCCCCTGTGCTTGACACCAGGCCAGGGTTTCTGGAGTGGGGGCCTCATCTGCTAACCAGGTATGGTGGGGAAACCGCTGGGTTAGCATGGCCGTCAGGGTAGCCTGGACCAGGGGCCAGGGTTCTGAAGGGGCCTTGGTGACCACCATGGCCACCCGCCAGTGGGACGGTAGGGGTAACTGGGGATTGATCCGCTGCATTCGCAACACAAACCAGAAAAAGTAGGCCGGCAGGAACAGTTCAACCCCCAGAACCAAGCTGGTTAACCCTCCCCCCGCCCAGCTCACCTGATGACTCGGTTGAAACCACCACATCCAAAACCCGATCGAGGCCACTAGCCACAGGGTAACCAGTCCCTGGAGCCGCCGCTGCTGACCAGGGGTGAGCAGCGGCGGCCAGTAGTTGGGGGGAGCCAGTCGGGCAGAGGCCGGATAGGACGCTTTAGTCGAGCCCCCATGGTGGATCCGGGTAGACCGGGGGTTGGTCTGAATTTTGGATGACAAGTTTTACTCTAAATCTTTAAGAACTGGACAGTCTTAAGTTTTTTCTGGATCCAAGCTTTGGCCTAAGCTGCTAAAGATGGTGTATCAGGGGACTGTAGGGAGTCAAGTTTAGCCGTCAGGAATTTAGGCAAAAGTAGCGTGGGTGGGCTTTTGGCAAAAAT
>JBEIGU010000120.1:0-12025 GCA_040381765.1 Leptolyngbya sp. | reverse complement strand
TCTCCCAAAATCCGGGGCTTGAAGAAGCCTGAAACCCTTCTACCATAGGCACTTGAGTAGTTTCCGTCTTTGTTGGCAGTCCGAAGCCTGAAACCCTGATGAAATCTCACTTTCTCGGAGAACTTCCCACTGTCCAGTTAGATGAATAAATTGCCAAAGTCAGCTACCCTTGTGCATATATTGCTGTAGGGCATTACTCTATAGACAAGCGTAGGGGTAAAAACCCTACAACACCGGTAGTGATAGATAGTAGTGGCAAGGCTATGACTGATACTAACGCGGCCCATCCCTCTCCAGAGCCTGGTGATCAGGTCTTTTCTGGTATGGTCAACCCTGATCACCAGGATGACGTCTCCTGTAGCTGGGAAATGGTGACCTTCCCCGATCAGTTGCAGATCGCCGATATCAGTACCCCTGGGGCTACAACCAGTTCCCGGCCCCTCTGCCAGGGTGCCCAAACCCAGCCAGCCACCCCCATCCTGGCCATCCCCTCAGACCAAACTAACCCAGAGGATCTGGTGACCCTGATTCAAGACCTGAATCACTGCAATGACGCCCTCCTACAACGGGTGGGTGAATTGGAGGAGGCGCTGGAGCGATCGCAGACCGCCCTCCAAGCTGAGTTAGAACGTTACCAGGGTCAGCCTAGCCCCGGGCCCGCCACCCCCTCCCCGGTCGCGCAATTACTCAGTGAATTAGACATTGCCAATGATGGGCTGCGGCGTACCACTATCCATAACCAGACTCTGCAGAGCGAACTGGAGATGGGGCAGCAGCGTATTGGCCAATTAGAGCGGGAGTGTACCCTCTTACAGCATCGCCTGAGTGAAAAAGGCGCCGCTCTGGTTAAGGCTGAAGCCACCTGTCAAGACCTCAAATCTCGACTGCATCGTCAACAGCAGTATACCCTTCAGTTCAAAGCGGCCCTGGAAAAGTGCCTGAATACTCCCCCGGTTTCAACCCTGGATAGTGGGGCTAACCCTGGAGTAGCTATGCCTAAAGCTGATCAGATCAGACCCTGGTCCGCCATGCCTGGAGTCAATGCAGAACAGTCTTCCCTGACCCAGTTGTGGCACAACCTCAGGTCTACCGAAAAACCCCTCCCCCAGGCCCCTGGAGACCATCGACCTCAGACCTCAGGCGGTTCTGTCCATTCCCAGCCTAAGGCTGATCCCCTGCTTGCCTCCCCGCCGTTGGTGGCCACTCCCCCCCTCGTGGTCAGCCCTTGCCCTGAGCCTGGGCACCCAACCCCCGATCCCGTTTTAACCCAAGACCCCTGGCAGACGACTCCCTGCCGAGTGGAGCCCCTAGTTCCCCAGGTGGCCTTTACGGAACCCTCTCCCTGGGGAACTCCATTACCAATCGAACAACCCATCGCCGATCCAGAACCTGAGCCGAATCTGGTAACGGCGGCAGTGGTAAGGGAAGACAGGGACCGCAGGATTAATTCCCTGGATAGGTCAGCCTTAGAGTTACCATCCCAGCCCCTTAAACCTGAGTCAGGAGCCACTACTACCACGACCCTACCCAGGCAGCCCTCTAGCCACCACCGAGCCTCCCCCTCACCCCTGGTCTATCCCTTGCGATCTCCAAAGAAAATCACCTCCCTGGCGGCAGTAGAACTGCCTGACTTTGGCCGTCGTCCACAGTCCTAGCCCGTTGGATCTGCCTATTTGAGAGCGCCACTGGAAAAGCACACGCCCCCAGGTGGGCTTCCACCAGGGGGGCAATGGCCTCCTGCTTGCGGTGCATGGTAGCGATCACCGCCACCCGCCCGGCAAAAAAGGGATGGGGATGACCCACCTCAGTCATCGTCATGGGCAAAGCGATTATAGAGAAAGTCAAGGGCGTGGTTCCGCAGATCATAGTACTGCGGATCCTCCATGATCTGGTCGCGACTGCGGGGCCGATCAAAGGGAATGGCCATAATCTCTCCTATGGTAGCTGCTGGACCGTTGGTCATCATCACCAGGCGATCGGCCAGGAATAGGGCCTCATCAATGTCGTGGGTAATCATCAGCACGGTGCAACGGTGATCGTTCCAGATCTTCAGTAACTCCTCCTGGAGTTCCTCCTTGGTAATGGCATCCAGGGCGCCGAAGGGCTCATCCAGGATCAACACCTCGGGGCGAATCGCCAGGGCCCGGGCAATGGAAACCCGCTGGCGCATACCGCCGGAGATCTGGTCAGGGCGCTTATCCGCCGCTTCGGTGAGCCCCACCATGGCCAGGTGCTCCCGCACAATGGCGCGCTTTTGGGCCTCCGGTTGCTTAGGCCACACCGCATTCACCGCCAGGTAGACATTTTCAAACACCGTGCGCCAGGGCAGTAGGGCGTAGTTTTGAAACACCACCATGCGATCGGGGCCGGGTTCCCGAATGGGCTGCCCCTTGAGGGTCACCGAACCACCGGTAGCCTGCTGGAAGCCAGACACCAGACTCAACAGGGTGGACTTACCACAGCCAGAGTGGCCAATCAGGCAGACGAATTCCCCCTCTTGAATGGTGAGGTTGACGTTCTCCAATACGGGGTAGGGGCCCTTGGGGGTGGGAAAGGCCTTGGACACCTGATCGAAGCTCAGAAAACCGTTGGTGCCGTAGGTCGTAGCGGGGCGGGATTGGAGTAAGGTAGTGGGTCGCATAGGGGGTGTCCTAATTTGAAGGGGATAGGGAATAGGGAACAGGGGATAGGGGACAGGGTGAGGCTGTCCCCCGGGGGGTTAGGCGGCGATCTCCCGGGGTTGGTCGAGGATGACCTCGGCGATGGTGACATCCCGCTTGATGGTGAGGCTATTCAGGTAGCCCATCGGGTCTTCGGCATCAAAGCGGGTGCCATCAAACAGTTGAATGGTGCCGCGGGTGAACTTTTCATCCAGCAGCCCCAGTTCCCGAGCGGCGGTGCTGTAGACACTCACCCGCACCATCCGCTCCAGGATTTCCAACCAGTTGCGGGCAAAGGGCACATCTCCCCAACGGGCCATCTGGGTCATGTGCCAGAGGTGCTCGGTGCGGCTGGGGCGGTTGGCGCCATCGCCGAAGAATAGGTGGTGGGCGTACTCCCGTAGGGCCGGGTTGCGCTCACAGACCGTTGCGCTGGGGTTACCCAGTTGGATGTACTCCACCGGGGTGGCCAGGTAGGCCCGCTGGGAGAGAATCTCCCGAATCTCCGGTTCATTTTCGGGCTCAGCACAGAACCGGCAGGACTCCAGCAGGGCCTTGGTCAGGGCAATGTGGGTGTTGGGGTAGGCATTGGCCCACTCCTCCCGCACCCCCAGCACCTTACCGGGGTGACCATCGTAGATTTCCCGATCGGTGGCGATGGTGAAGCCGACTCCATCCATGGCGGCTCGTTGGTTCCAGGGTTCTCCTACGCAGAAGCCATCGATGCTGCCGGCCCGCAGGTCCACCACCATCTGGGCCGGGGGAATGGTTTGCAGGGTGAGGTCTAGATCGGGGTCGATGCCGCCGGCGGCTAACCAGTAGCGCAACAGCAGGTTGTGCATAGAGGAGGGGTGCACCATGGCCATGCGATGCTGGCGATCGGGGGTGCGCTGCAACATGGCCTTGAAATCCGCCAGGCTGTGGACTCCCTGGTCGTAGAAGCGGCGGGCCAGGCTGATGGCGTTGCCGTTGCGGGTCATGGTCAGGGCGGTGACCACCGGCAAGGGGTGGTTTTGGTGCCCCCCCAGGGTAAACCACAGGGGCATGCCGGAGGGCATTTGGGCGGCGTCCAGGTAGCCGCCGGCGATGCCGTCCACCACACCGCGCCAACTGGTTTCCCGCACCAGGTTGACCTCATCCAGGCCGTGCTTGGTGAAAAAGCCCTTTTCCTTAGCAACGGCGACCGGGGCGCAGGCGGTCAGGGGCACAAAGCCAAAATCTAGATTCACCTTTTCCAGGCCATGGCGGGCGATCTCACTGGTCTTGCGAGCCCGCAGCTTTTTAATCCGCTTTTGCTGGTTGAGGAAGTAGATGATTTCGCTACGCAGACTGTAGTAGCTGGGGTGCTCCACCACCTCCATGCGCTGGCGAGGCCGAGGAATGTCCACCTCCAGGATGGCCCCGATCTCCGCCCCTGGGCCGTTGGTGAGCATGACGATGCGATCGGAGAGTAGCACCGCCTCGTCCACGTCGTGGGTGACCATCACCGCCGTTACCTTATTTTCATCGCAGATACGCATCAGTTGGGTTTGCAGATTCCCCCGGGTGAGGGCATCGAGGGCCCCAAAGGGCTCATCCAGCAGTAGCAGTTTGGGCCGAATAGCCAGGGCCCGAGCGATCGCCACCCGTTGCTTCATCCCCCCCGATAGCTGGTCGGGCATTTTGTCCGCCGCCGCCTGCAGACCCACCAGGTTAATGTGCTCCTCAACGATGGAGCGCCGTTCCCCCTTGGGCAGGTCGCCGTAGACGGTGTTGACCGCCAAGCCAATGTTATCCCGCACCGATCGCCAGGGCAGCAGGGAATAGTTTTGAAACACCACCATGCGATCAGGGCCGGGTTCCTTAATTTGCTTACCCTCCAGGGTGATCACCCCAGAACTGGGTAGGGATAACCCGGCAATCATATTCAGCAGGGTGGACTTACCACAGCCGGAGTGGCCAATGAAGGAAATAAATTCCCCCTGCTTAATCGTCAAATCAATACCCTTCAGGGCAATATACTCACTACCATCGGCCAGGGAAAACACCTTATCGACCTGGTCCGCTGCGACTAAAAGACCCATGATTCGCTCCTTAAAACACGTTCAAACATTAGGGATGGGAACTAGAAACTACAGAGGAATTACTTGCGGGCCGGCGCAATTTTGCTCTGCAGGAAGGCAATCAACCGGTCCAATAGCAGGCCGACGCCACCGATGTAGAGCACCGCCAGAATGATTTCGCTGATGTAGTTTTGCTGGTAGGCATCCCAGATAAAGAAACCAATCCCCACAATCCCCGACATAACGATTTCAGCGGCAATAATGGCTAGCCAGGCCAGACCAACGGCAATGCGCAGACCGGTGAAAATATAGGGCAGGGCCGAGGGGAATAGGACGTTCAGGTAATAGTCCTTACGAGATAGCTTCAGTACCTTGGCCACGTTGTTGTAGTCCTCGGGAATCTGCCGTACCCCTTCGGTGGTGTTAATTAAAATCGGCCACACCGCCGTAATGAAAATCACAAAGATGGCGGCGGGTTGGTTTTGCTGCAGCGCCACCAGGGCAATGGGCACCCAGGCCAGGGGGGCAACCATACGCAGGAACTGAAAGATGGGGTAGGTGGCCTTGTTGAGCCAATCATTGGTCCCCACCAGCACCCCCACCGTAATACCAACGATGGCGGCGGCGGTGTAGCCCTTGGCGACCCGGCCCAGGCTGGCCAGGGTTTGCCAGAATAGGCCCTTATCGAGACCGCCGCGATCGTAGAAGGGATAGAGCAGCAGCTCTCGGGTGCGTTGCTCGGTCCAAAGGCTGAGGGGGCCGGGCAGGCGGGTGAGCCCTGACCAGGAAAAGAATTGCCAGATGATCAAAAAAGCCGCAATACCCAGCAGGGGGGGCAACCAGTTGGCCCCCTGCTTTTGCCAGAACTCCTGGAGACCAGTGGCCAGCGATCGGGGGCGGGCCTGGAGACGATTACGGGTGTTAGCAACCATGAATAGTTAACCTTGAATGGATGGAATATCACTTTGGCCAGAACCATTAGGACAGACTGGATTGGGGTTTGATGGCGGGTAACTGGGCAGCGAGCTCGGGTTAGGAGCCATCAAACCCCAGGGCTGGCTAGGCGTTCTGGCGCGCCTAGGCTGGACCAGGGAGAAAAACGAGGAAAGGGCGGGGGTGGTGAGTCAGGAGCGAGGGCAGGAGCGAGTCAATCGTGGCCCTCGAGTCACCCCCACCCAAGACTAGGTGCGTTTGATCTTCAAGCTGCTCAGGTAGGCCTCTGGATTTTCCGGATCGAACTTAACCCCATCGAAGAAGGTTTCCACCCCTCGGGAGGTACTGTTGGGAATATCGCTAAACCCGGCTTCCTTCGCCGCTTCGCGCCAGAGATCTTCACGGTTTACCGAATCCACCAGGCGCTTCACCGTATCGAAATCCTTCAATTGACCCTTATGGAAGCCCCAGCGCAAACTTTCGGTCAAGAACCACAGATCATGGCTCTTGTAGGGGTAGGAGACATTCCCCCTGGCGTCAGTCCAATAGAGGGGACCGGCGGTGAAGTCATTGATATCCGGCTTGCCATCCCCCATGGCGTAACGTCCCTCAAAGGGAGAGGTGAGGATCTCAGGGGCAATGTTGAAGTAGTTGCGCCCGGCACAAAGCTGCACCAGCTCCGCCCGATTCTCGGGCTTGTCGGCCCACTGTTGGGCCTCCATCACCCCCTTCAACAGGGCTTTGGTGGCCTTGGGGTGGGCATCCACCCAGTCAGCCCGCATGGCCAGGTACTCCTCTGGGTGGGCGGGCCAGATCTGGCTGGTGAGGGCAGCCATAAAGCCAATCTTGTCCGCCACAATCCGGTAGGGCCAGGGGTCACCGGTACTGAAGGCATCCATGCTGCCGGTGCGCATCCCCTGCACCGTCTCCGAGGGGGGCACGGTGAGCAACTCAATGTCTTTATCAGGGTCAATGCCCCCGGCGGCTAGCCAGTAGCGAATCCAGAAGTCCTGGTTGGCATTGGGGAAGGTAAAGGCGGCCTTAAACTTGCGCCCCTGGCTGCCGGCAAATCCCTTAATGTAGCCCGCTGCCTGGCTCACATCCAGCCCAATACCCTTACCGGCGTGGGCGTTGGCAACGGCAATGCCATTCCCCTGGGTAACCAACTGGGCCAGCACGTACATGGGTACTTTTCTGCCATTGGTGATAATACCCTCGCTGATCAGGTGAGGCATGGGCATTTGCCACTGGCCGCCGTCGATGCCGCCGCCGGCGGAGCCAATCGCCACGTTATCCCGGGCGGAGGCCCAGTTAGCCTGCTTGGCCACCTCGACCCCGGTCATACCGTACTTGGCAAAAAATCCCTTCTCCTGGGCAATGATCAGGGGGGCTGACTCCACAATGGGCAGGTAGCCCAGCTTAACGGTGGTCACCTCCGGGGCATCGCCAGCGGCCAGGGGGCCGGGTGCTGGGGTGCTGGTACTACCACCGGTGGGAGCGTCGCTGGAGGGGGGGTTACCCAAACAGCCCTTCAAAAACACCGATGCGGTGGTGGCCATCCCAGCGGTAACCAGAAACTTACGGCGACCAACTCTGGAAAAATCAGACATGACAGATAACCTCCTAAAACGTTCCAGCCAATTAGGTTACTAAGGACCGTGCCCCCAAACCTGGGGGCCGATTAGAGAGCCGGCAGGGAAATGGGATGCAGAACATCCACCCCTGGCCGACAGGGGGTTGATTGAGACTTCCGGGGTGTTAACCCAGAGACCCTAACTGTTTAAGGACTCTCCACGGGAAGTGGGCCGTTGCGAGGGGTAGTCCCAGAGGGAGACTAAACCCGGCGATCGCTCAGACTCTGATTAACCACAGATTCATTGGCAGATAAACCATTTATCTGAATCAATCTGTAGCTCAATCCCGATAGTTTAAATTCTATAGATAAATTGTTGTTTGTAAACCCCCCGGGATTGCCCTAGAGCTCTAGAATTTGCAATTCACACCATAAGTGCAGGTTATAGCTATAGCCTTGGCTGGCCGGCTGAGGATCGGCTGAATCGATCAAAGCCACAGCCAGACAGGAGTTCTGCTTAGTCTGTCGCGATCCGGGTATAGCCAGCCCAGGGCCCACCGTCCCTGGCAAATGCCACCCCCTCGGTGGTTTCTGGGAAGGACACCGTCGCTGCCGGATGGGGCCGATGGGCCGGTATGCTAGCAATGGCGGGCAGTGCTGCCCCCCGGCTGAGGCTGGTTTCTGGTGGGGAAGCCGGGGCAACGGGGGGGCGGGCTGGGCTGGGAGCGATCGCGGCTGGCTGAACCGGGGCGGACACCCCTGAGGAGGCGGGCTGTACCCGGGCAATGGTGGGTAGGGAGGCCAGGTGAGTGGGGCTGGCGGTGGCATGGGAGGCTCGATCAGCAGGGAGAGCAATCACCGGCAGGTCCTGGGGGCTCGGCTGGGTAGCAAATTCCTCGGCGGCGGGGGCAGTCACCGGCAGGTCCTGGGGGCTCGGCTGGGTAGCAAATTCCTCGGTGGCGGGGGCAATCACCGGCAGATCCTGGGGGCTCGGCTGGGCAGGGAATTCCCCGGTGACGGGGGCCACGGCGATGGGGGGCAATTGGTCTGGGATGGTGGGGCGGACGGGGTGGGATGCTAGCTGCGGCGGGGTTGGGGGGGGCTGGCCCTGATCCGGTTGCGATCGGGAGGTAAACTGGGGTGTCTGCCCCTGGGGTGCCAGGGTTGGGGTCATGCCCTGGCGGAGCTGGGGCTGACCAGGGGTAAAGGCCACGGAGGGCGGCGAGGAGGGATCAGGCTCCGGGTTGACCGGCACCGAGGCTGCTGCGGTGGGGGCGGGCAAGCCCATGGCCTGGGCCCCTGTCTCGATACCGGCACAGGCATCGGCAAAACGCCCCGATAGCCTGGCGCTTTGCAGAATAGTCAGGCATTGCTGAATAGTGACCAGGTTAATATCGGTGCGCACCTTAGCCGCCTCCAGTTGGGCCCGTTCCGTTTGGGCTTGCACCGCCCGCAACTGGGCTTCCCCCAGTTCTGCGCAGGTACGTCGGTTACGGTTACCAAGGGGTAGGTTCAGGGTGATCATGCCGCCATAGGCGGCGGTGGATACCCCACCCTCCGGGCCTGAGCCACCGGCACCCCCACCGCCGTAGAGGGAAAACCCCAGGGTAGGGGTGGGGCAACGAATACCCAGGCCAAAGCCGTGGAACTGGTCGTTATTGTCCTGGGTGTTGGTTTGTTGGTTGATGGTGGTACCGGCACTGTTGGAGGTAGAACGGGAGCTACTGCCAGAGGCCGGTAGGGTAATCGGCTGCTCGGATAGCTCACTGGGCACCTCACTAGCGACGGCCATACTACCTGGGCCGAGGTAACCCAGCATACCAGCGCTGATCAGGAGGAAAGCCTTTTTCATGGGGAGTGGGGAGTGGGGAGTGGGTGGGTATCTTGTTTGATTACTGATTACTGATTACTGATTACTGATTACTGATTACTGATTACTGATTACTGATTACTGATTACTGATTACTGATTACTGATTACTGATTACTCACTAGGGAGCAAACTCGTAGGGTCGAATTTCCAAGCCACAGCCCTGCTGCTGGTTGAGGGCCCGTTTAATCGAGTTGATTTCCCTGAAGCCCTCAACCCCCCGTTGGCGGAGGGTCTGGGCAAAGCGATCGGCGAATTGGGCGATGCAGGTATTGGGTGCCTGTTTTAGGGTGGTCAGGGTGGCCAGGGCGGTGTCCAGGTCCCAAACGGGGACGGCGGCGTGGAGTTGTTGCCAGGCCTGGTCAGGGGAAGGGACCGACGGCGGGGCGGGGGGGGTAGCGGGGGGCGGGGCAGCGGCTTGCTGGCGGACCAGTTCTACCCCGTTACAGGCATCTAGGAATTGACCGGAGAGCCGGGCGGTTTGCAGGATGCTAATACACTGCTGGATGGTGACCAGATTAATGTCGGTGACGGTTTTGGCCGCCTCCATTTGGGTGCGCTCAATTTGGGCCCGCACCGCTTCGATCTGGGCTTCGCCAATTTGAGCGCAACTACTCTGGTTACGGCCCCCCAGGGGGGTACTGAAGGTAACCATGCCCCCGTAGGCGGAGGTGGAGACGCCGCCGTCCAACCCCGATCCGCCAGCGCCGCCGCCGCCGTAGAGAGAAACTCCCAGACTCGGGGTGGGGCACTGAATGCCAGGGCCAAAGCCAAAGAATTGATCGTTATTGGTCTGGGTGTTGTTTTGCTGGTTGATGGTGGTGCCGGCACTGTTGGAGGTGGATCGGGAACTGCTACCGGATGCCGGCAGCGTGATCGATTCCTCAGCAGGTAACTCGCTAGCCAGGGCCAGCAGGGGCAGACCCAGGTGACCCACCAGGGCCACACTCAGCAGGCTGAGGATTGCATAGCCTTGGGCAGACCAGGGTAGATTGGTCAAGGCTAGGGCTGGGTAGATGTTCGAGTCTGCCTCTGCCCTGTTTGCTGTAGTGACGGCGGTGGGCATGGCTAAAAGTTACTAAACACGCTCAGGTTGGTAGATCGCCCCGCCGAGAAGGTGGCGGCCTGGCTGGCAGCGGTGCGAATATGTTCACCGGTGAGGTCCTGCTGCACCAGGCTGAAGGGCTCCGCCGGATTGCGGATTTGGAAATCCGTGTCTCCGGCTAGGATACTGGTGGACCCATCGACGGGGGTGACATTCTCTCCCTCCAGATAAAACCCGCGACCCGATCGCACCTCCACCTCGCTAGAGACACTGGTGCCGCGGGTCACCTGGGTGGAAAAGCCCACGGAAAACCCCATGGTTTGGGCCGAGACTTGGGGGGCGAAGCCCAGCAACAGCAGTAACAAGGAGGCTAGCCAAGGCATGGGCAACCCTTGAACGGCCCTCAGGTGGCCACAACCCTGGACCGGCCCATAGGGTAACCTGAGTAGCTTTAAATAGGAGGTCAACATAGAAGTCAGAAATAAGCCTTAAAACTTAGTAATACTGGGAAAAATATCGATCCTGACCAATACCCTTGCCTGTTTAGCCACAGTCCACACCGGTGTGAAGACTTTACTGGAAAACCGAAAATGTCCTGGAATGGGTTTCCGTGTCGCTCTGCTGGTTGGTCACCTTGACGCTGTCTAGGCCCGGGGTGAATTGGTCAATGCCCAGGTTAAATTGCTGTTGGGGTTGCACAATCACAAAGGAGGCCTGGGGTGAGACCACGTGGCCCGGAGTCGAAACCGCCACGTTCTCCCCAGCGATCGCAAACCCACCCCGGTTAGAGAACTGCTGTTCAGTGATGGTGGTGGTGGTGGTTTGCTCGCTGCAGGTAACCGTGCGGGAAAACCCCCAGGCATTGTCAGGAAAGACCTGAGCCCGGGCCGGAAGGCCATAGCCCAGCCCTACTAGGAGGGGGCTGCCCATTACTAAGATCCGTAGGTTTTTCATTGGTATTAATTAATATGAGCAATTAACCTTGGCAAAGGAAGAAGGCCCTCAAGGGACGGGTGGTCGAGCCAGATCACCAATAGATCGGCACCACCCCTTAGGGGCTGACCGCACTGGTGCGATCGAAGACACTAAAACTGCGACTTTGGGTTAACACCGCCCGGGTGCCCGGCCCGCCGGGGGTAATGGTGCCCTCGCCAGTGGGGGTAATCGAACCCCCCAGATTGTCTCGGGAACCCCCTACCGTTACGCTGACCTCTGAATAGGCGGGCAACACCACACTGCTGCCACTACCTAAATGGGTAGTGGTGCGATTATCTGGAGTAAAGGTATTCATAGAAAAGGTAAAGGCCCCGCCGTTAGTGGGGGCATTAAACTGGGCATCGGGGTTAATCGTGGCGCCAGTATTGAGGGGCTCAGTTACGGTGATACCCGAACCCGAAACGGCAAAGCCCGCCGTGCTACTGGCACTGGCACTGCCCGAGGCCCCATCGACGGTGAGTTGCACCTGGGTGGCCCGACTTTGGGTAAAGTCGGCATAGGCCGGTAAGCCCGCCCCCCAGCCCAGGGCCAGCACCAGACCTGGCAGAGTCAGCCAGAAAAGATGTCCTTGCATTACAAAAGATCCTAATAGCAGTAAAAAATTATGGGTTTATAGCAATTCTTGACCAGATGGAGTACGCAGTATCCCTGCTAACAAGGGGCTTAAGCCCTTTGTCTGTACTTCACTCGAATGGGAGGTGAGGCCCCCAATTGCTCAGGCCTACCCCCCAGCCCCTGGCTGTAGGGGTTTCAGGCTGCACCCCCCCTTGATAAGGGGAGGTGTTCAGGCCACACTTTACCGAAGTGAACCCTTTCCCCAACCTCTTAGGGAACAAGGGATTTAGGGAAAAGGATTGGTCAGGTAACCAGGCAGTGCTTACTTGAAAACACTCAGAGAAGCCTGTTG
>JBEIGU010000119.1:0-12421 GCA_040381765.1 Leptolyngbya sp. | reverse complement strand
CTACGGGTCCAGGGCTGAGCCATGACAATTTTGCGATCAGCTACCAGAAGAGACTGCTCTGGCCCCTCCTGATCACTGATTACTGACCACTGACTCCTCTGCCCTGCGCCAGGTGACTTAAAAACGCCACCCCGTCAGCGGCGCTAAGATGCGGGCGGGTAATCTGAAGGCAGGACTGCGATCGCCCCGGCTCCTTCGTTAAAATGAATCCATCTCCCTATCAAGCCTGGGTCAACCTGCTGACCCTACTACCTGGCACCAGCCTCACCCTGCTGACCATCGCCGTCGCCTTTCTACGTTTCTACAATGAACAAGACTTCCATTTCCTCGGATACCTCACCCAGCCACGAGTCTGGAGCAACCGACTCACCGTGGCAGCCCTCCTGGTGGCAGTGGTTAATTTTTGCGTTGAGTGGAACCTTAGAAATCGAGAGACAAATCGCCTGGCTAGAGAAGAGCAACGAAGAAGCGAGGCAGAGAGACGAAGAAGCCAGGCAGAGAGACGAAGAAGCCAGGCAGAAGTACGAGCTGAGAATGAGCGAGCTGAGGAAAGAGAACGCGCGGCTGGCCGTGCTCGAATCCAAAATCGATGGATTATTCTCCAAGTACAATATCAAGTTGCCCCAGGGGAAGACACCCGAGCAGCCCTAGGGAATTTCGTGGCATTCTTGCAGGAGTATGGGGAGTAGGGGAAGGAAGAACAAAAAAGAAAAAAGAAGAACGAAGAAGGAAAAAAGAAAAGGGAGTAGGGTTGAGAGTAATCAGAATTTTGTGTAAATCCTGATTCTGGCAACGAGAAATTAATGGTTTCAGCCTGGTCTAACCTGGTTTCCTGAACGCTGCCTTTTGAGGCTTTCCACTCCGTTCATCGTCCTCTCCATCCACCCCACTGCCCACTGCCTGGGCCTTGCGCCCTGCGCCCGTTGCCCTGCCTGCTAAAGTAAGACTGTTGCGGTGCTCTGGGGGTGGGGGCTATGGCAAAACCTGGGCAGGACGATCACGGGGCTGGGGATTGGGTGACCTATACCCCGGCCAGTGCCCTGCGGCGGCCCCGATGGTTGGTCAGGGCCATGGTGGAGGACCTGGGGCGATCGCGGGGGTTGGCCTGGCGGTTGTTGGTTAGGGACTTGAGTAGTCAGTACCGCCGATCGCTATTGGGGGTTTTTTGGGCCTTTATTCCGCCGATGGTGACGGCATTGGGGTTAACCCTGGCCAAGAATAGTCAGGTGCTGAATATTGGGGAGACGGATATTCCCTACCCGGCCTATGTGATGTTTAGCATGGCCCTATGGCAAACCTTTGTGGAGGCCACCAACCGACCGATGCAGTCGGTGATTGAGGCTAAGCCCATGCTAGCCAAGATTAACTTCCCTCGGGAGGCCTTGATCCTGGCGGGGCTGGGGCAGGTTTGCTTTAACTTTGCCGTCAAGCTGATCTTAATCCTGGGGTTGTTTTGGTGGTTTGATATCAGCGCCAGTGGCCGGGCGGTGCTGGCGGTGGTGCCCCTGATCCACCTGATTTTGTTGGGCACGGGGGTGGGTTTGCTGTTGACACCGATTGGCGCCCTCTACGAAGATGTCTCCCGTGGCCTCACCCTGATCATGGCGGTCTGGCTGTTTCTGACCCCGGTGATTTTCCCTACCCCTACCACCGGGCTGTTTGCCACCCTGGTGCGGTTGAACCCGGTGACGCCGCTGCTGGTGACGGTGCGGGAGTTGACCATTGCCCCTGGGATAGTCTCTAGCCCCCTGGGGTTTGGCTGGGCCAGTGGGTTAGCCCTGGGTTTAGTGTTGGTGGGCTGGCTGGTCTATCGGATTACCATGCCCTTTGTGATTGAACGGATGAGTGCTTGATGGTGGCGATGAGGGACGATCAGGGCCAGGCGGAGCTGGGGTTAGAGGGCCCAGTGGTGCTGTCGGTGGAGGGGGTATCTAAGAAGTTTTGCCGCAGTTTGAAGCGATCGCTGTTCTACGGGGTGCAAGATGTAGCGGGGGAATTGCTGGGCGCCCGTCGTCACCAGGTGGATCTCCGCCGGGAGGAGTTTTGGGCTCTGGATAACCTCAGTTTTGAGGTGCGGCGGGGGGAGGCGATCGGGTTGGTGGGGGCAAATGGCAGTGGCAAGACCACCCTCCTGCGGATTATTAGTGGGTTAATTCGCCCCGATCGGGGTAGGGTGCGGGTGCGGGGCAAGGTGGCCCCTCTAATTGCCCTGGGGGCGGGGTTTAGCCCGGTGTTGACCGGTCGAGAAAATGTCTACGCCAACATGTCAATTTTAGGCTTGAGCCGCAGCGAGATTGAGGAGCGCTTTGATCAGGTGGTGGACTTTGCCGAGCTATGGGAGGCCATTGATGCCCCGGTGCAGAGCTATAGTTCGGGGATGGCGGCCCGGTTAGGCTTTGCCTGCGCGGTCCATACTAATCCGGATATCCTGCTGATTGACGAGGTGCTGTCGGTGGGGGATGTGAAGTTTCGGGCTAAGTGTGAGCGACAATTACACGGGCTGCTGGAGGCGGGCACGGCCTTTGTGTTGGTTAGCCATGCCCCCCAGTCGTTGCTAAATACCTGCACCTCGGCGATTTACCTTGCTAAGGGGCGTTTGATCATGGCGGGGGAGCCCCGTCAGGTGCTGGAGCACTATGAAGAACAGTTGCTGGCCAGCCAGCCGGAAATCCCCCTGGAGGGGGCCAGGAGACAACGGCGATCGGAGGCAGAAATTAGGGCGGTGTATTTTAAATTACCCCAGGGGGAGGTAATCGAGACGCCCATGACGGGCAAGCCAGTGCAGATCTGTGTGGAGTTTAGCACCACCAGGGCCCTGCAAAATGTTTGTGCATTTATGGCGGTGTATCGGTTTTCTGAAGCGGAGACCCTAACCCTACACCTGAATGGTTATCTGGATAGCCAATTACGCCAGCGTTGCCTGGCCACCCCGCCAGGCCGCCATCGCCTGGTGGTGACCCTACCCTACCTGGGGCTGAGGCCAGGGTCCTACACCATGAAAGTCTTTCTTAAAGAGGGTTCGATGTATACCCTAGATGCCTTGGATAACCTGCGCTTTAGGGTGGGTTATCGACAAAGCTTTAATCGGGGGGAGTACTACCAGCACCGCCAGTGGCAGGTGGAGTCTATGGTGACAGGGAAGGAGCAGGCGGAAGCTATACCTGAAGGCTAAGGAGGTTGTAAACCGGCCCACTGGCTTGGGGTGGTGTTGCAGCCATCCCCCTGCTCGGTTTTAATTTGCCCCAGCAGGGTGGGCATGATCACGCATTTCCGACCACTGCCATTGGGGGAGTTGGTTTCGTAAACCTCAATTTTGAAGGGTACCCGATTGCGGTCTGGGTTGCCCAAAAAGTCCAGGATAAAGCAGGGCTGATCAATACTATTGCAGAGGCCCGATGATGTGGTGGTAATGGGTTGCCAGGTGGTTTGGGCGATACCGTTAGTATCAAAGCCCCGAAAGGCCCTGAGGCGAATGGTGCCCTGGGGAATGGCTTCATCGCCGAGGGGTTGGAGGCGAAGTTGCTCAAAGGTGGCACCCTTGGCACCGTAGCGGATCTGAGCCCGATCGGTATCACCCACCTCAACCCAAACCTGGACAGGGGTGCGTCTTTGCTGGGCATCGCTTTGTAGTTTATTCAGATTAGCCACCAGGTCGTTTTGCACCGATATAATCCGCTGGCGGTTGACAAAGGCTAACCACCCCGGGGCGACGATGCCCGCTAGAACGGCGGCGATGATGATCACCACCAGCACTTCGATCAGGGTGAAGCCAGCGATGGGGTAAGGGGTTTTAGACCGGTGGAGGCGAGACATGGGTAGGCGGTGGTAGATGGCGTTTTTAGATTAACCAGGCTGGAGGGGGAGGTGGGGTCTACCCCTATGGTATCCCAACTGGAGAAAAAGCTGGGATCAGGCCTTATTGGGGGTTTTTATCCAGCACCCCCCGCACCAAAATTTCAGACTCGAGGGTGGGCAGACTACTGGCCTGGGCCAGAAAACCCAGGGGAGAGGTTTGGTTGTTGGGCTCGTAAACACTGCCCTGCAGGTAGACCCTAACCACCTGGTTAGCCCCAATCGCCCCGTCATCGGCGGTGCCACTGCTGACGCAGACGTGGAAGCTTTGAGGAGTGGCGGGGGTCTGGGTGTAACCCGTGGGGCAGAGGGTCTGGGTGGTGGGGGTATCAGGTCGGTTGACGTAGTCTGTCAGCACCAAAACGCTACTGGCGGGGGTACCGGTATTCCCAGAGTCACAGGGGTTGGCAGGGTCGCGACCCGGAGGTCTACTCCAATGACGAAAGGAGTTACAGGTTCCGCTGGGGTCTGAGTAGCCTCTTCTTTGTTGAAGGGTACTCAGGTTGCTGTATTTAGAGAGTTCGTAGCGCAGAATTCTAGATTTACCGCCCCAGATGTCGTTGGCCGCGTTCTGTTGTTGCAGGTAAAGCACCAACGTATAGGTGCCCTGACGGACCCTAAGGGTGTTGCACTCCGCACTATTACTGTTACAGGCTGCAGTACTAATTTGGCTAACATCCACCGGGTCAAATCGCCAAAAGGCCAAAACTGGTTCGGCCCCGGTCGGGAGGCTGGTGCCTAATTGAGCCAGGAGGGTGTCGGTGGTAACAGGGGGGTCAGCGGGATCAACAATGGCAGTAGGCTGGGGATAGACGTAGACCGCTTCCCGCACATCGCGACTGATGTAGTCGATGGCCCTTTGCATGTCTTGTTGGGTGCGGGTTAGCACCTCTTCGCGGCGGTTGATTTGGAGGAGTTCGATCACCAGGTAAAGTAAGCCGCCCACAATAATAGAGCCAACAATTAGGGTGACCAGCAATTCAATTAGGGTAAACCCTCGAACACCTGATCTACGAACTTTTACAAGTCGGAGAAAGAACTTAGAATTGAAGGACTTTGTAGCCATGGCATAGATGATTTTTAGGATAGCAGCTCAAAATATTCAGGTAAATCGTTGATAGTGCACCATGACCTTTGGCAATAATTAATTACTACAATAATCTGGCGTTTCTCCAGTTACTGAACTGTTAGCACCGGTATAATTAAACAGATCACAAAGGGAGGCCCTATCTTCGCCTCTAGCTATGGTGGTATAGAGCGCGGCTAGAGGACGTTCCGATCTCTTGCCCTGCCCCCCAGTCATCGCTAAGGATAGGGCTTCCGTATCCAGGTTGGCACTGTTGGAGATAACGGCGTTATAGTCATAGACCCGTACCCCCATGGCAAAAGTGACGTCTGGGTCACGAGTTAATCCCTGAGCGCGGTAAATTTGTACAGCAAAGTCGCAGCTATTATCCTGCACGCAATTTTGGCTGACAACGTTACCCGCTTCCGGAGGGTTCAGTTTAATCCCCAGGGTTTTGGTACCGTTATCCAATACACTCCGACTGGCAACTACGGTTGCAGAAGGTGGACCATAACCTTGCACTGCATTATCAGCCAGAGTAGACACCCTGGGGGGAAAAAACTCTGCATTGGTTTGACTATCTAACCCTTGCTCCACCGCCAGACGGACCCGGTCAATTTCGCTTTGGGCTAGTTTCAGGGCCTGGTCAGATTTCTGACTTTGTACCCGGGTGGCCACGGCAACCACCAAGGCAGGGGCAATGGCACTGGCTAGCAGAGCCACCATCAGAATGGCCACCAGGCACTCAATCAGAGTGAGGCCCTGATTACCTTCTAAAGAAGCCCTGAGTTTGATGGCGATCGCCAGAGTCTTTTTAAAGCGATTGGCTCGATAAAGCATGGCCAGGATAATCAATGGATAAGTAGGATTCAAGAACCTAGGCACGTCCTGGTAAGGGACAGAGATCCTGAGTCAACAGGGGATTACCATTCCTATCAGTAGGTAAGCCCCCGTCAGCATCGCGGGCACAGCGCAGGTTAAGGGTGTAAGGATCATCCGCAGGGACTTCCCGGTAGTATTCGCTGCGGGGCGCGCCAAAGAAGACAAAGCGGCGGGCCGCTGGAGCAGGAGGCACGTAGAGAAGACCTACATCATACCCCCAGCGGCGGTTAGGTGCTTCGTAGTAGCCAATCGGTTCAGACGCCGTTGGATTTTGTCCTTCCTCCCAGGCATCTTGCTCATAGGGACCGGTGGCCGCCGTGGCAAAGTTAAGTTGGAAGAAGGCCCCGGCAATATAGAGGTTTTGACCACTCCAATACTCCAGCAGGCGGGGGTAGTTGTGTAAACCGCCATAGCCCTGCTGGGGCCGTTTGGGGACAATGCCGCTGACAAACACGGCATTTACGAAGGTATCGGATGCCGTTTGAACGTTCTGGCGACGATAGGGGTTTTGATTACTTTTTGCAGCATCATTTCGAGCAAAGGATTGCCAGCATAAATTAGTGGTAGTATTGCAGCCACCCTGATTACCTCCATCATCTGGGTCAAGACGATAGCCATTTGTTACGTCATGGAATGGAAAAAATGATGTACCAGTCCGCGGAACACGAGGATCAACATAGTAGGTACCGTTTCGATCCAGCCAGACAGGAGAACTGGTATTTGTCCCTTGCTCATGAATTACTTGGTCGGCTGGCAAACCAGCCCCAGTGATAATCGGACGATTTTGGTTCATGTAGGAAGTCGTAGCAGCATCACCTCCTAAAGCAGCGGGTCTGGCTCGCAAAAAGCCATCCTCCACCGCCCCATCTAGAAAACCCCCAGACAAAATCGAGTTGGCGTCGGCCAAGATTTCTACGGGCCGCCAGTGATCCCGTTCTAGGTTGGCGAAGGTATCCGTATTCAGATCAGTACGGTTGTAGAAGGCATCAACGTATCCCGCTCCCAAGGGCACGTCCTTGAGCAGGGTATCTTCAAACTCCTCCACAATCCCTGCCCTTTGACCGGTGGTGGAGTGGAGGTTAAAGTCTCCCATGATATAAACCGAGTTATCGGTGACAAAGGTCATACCCACCTCGCGGTCCAGGCTGTTACCACTGAAATCCACCGCCTCTGGTTCACCAGTGGCCGTCAGCCTTGAAGTTCGCAGCCTAAAGCCGTAGGGACGCCGCTCAGGGTCACCGATAAAATCTACGGGTTTGAGGCTGATGTTCTTAGCGGTGAGGGGAGGGTCTTGCACAGCAGTACCCGGTTGAACCCGCATGCGGCAATTAGCATCTGTTTCAATTGCGAACCTCACCGGGTTAGTACCAGTGGCGGGGATGGTTGCACTGCAACCTAGAATGGTGGCGGAGGAATTTTTAGGTCGAACAATTTCGTCCTCCCGCACCGCATCTTCGCGGAAGGCATAGACGATGCCCTCGGCGTCCCTATCCAAATCAGCGGAAAGCCAGTAGTCCGTACCCACAGTCTGGGTGGTGAGGGCATCTAGATCGATGTCTAACACGCGAGTGTTGAGTTGTTCCCGACCGTCGTAGATGCCCTTATCGAGAAAGGCTACTTGGAGCACACCAGTAGTACCAGTATTGATCTTAAAGGCATTACCATTGGCATTAGCGGTGTTATTTTCAAGAGTATTTGGGTCAATTCGCCCAGTTGTAGGGGTTACGGGTAAAACCCAGTTAGATCCGTTTAAGGCACGAGGTTGTAGGTCGATGTCACCTGGGTCGACAGGAGTGTAGGTAAAACCTCCGTTTACTCTGGCAATGTATCCATTAGGACCAGAGCTTTCCCGAATGTAGTCCTCTGTTGCAGGCTGGGGGGGTACTCCACCAGGAACTACCTTACGAAAGAGATAGAACAGAGAGGGATACTTGGGCTGTTGTGTTGGTAAGCAAAACTTATTTGCTAGTGCATTCCGTCTAACGGTATCAGTTGTAGGAATTCCAGTAAATTCATTTGAATCGCAAGTTGTTCCACCAGTAGTTGGTTGTGCAAATCCGTACTGGCGATCCCTATTGACTTGACCCCACCTCCGTAAGGCTTCTTCTGCAAACGCCTCTGGTGTCCCTGCAGTAGCAGGACCAGTTAAGTCGGCTACCGCTGCTAAAGTAGTAGGCCCAGCTGGAGTATCAAAACCGGCTGGATTATTTAAGTATTGAAACTCATCTTCTACACTCTTCAAGTTATAGGCCAACATTCCCAAGCTACAGGCCGCAGAATGGAGGGTAGCCTGATCGGCGGGACTCAAGTTGGCGTAGCTGACACCTTGAGCAAAATAGTCATCAAAGATCCGCCGCAGGGGAGAGAAGTCACCCCACATGGCCATATAGGGAAAGGGGTGAACCACTGCATTAGCTCCCTGGGTGTCTTGAACAGGCTTAAAGGAGGGGGCACCGCCGTCAGGGTCACCGGCAAAGTAGGCCAGGTTTTGCAGGGCGTTGCCCAGGGTACCTCCAGGCAAGCTGGTAAAAGCCGACCGGTTGAAGAACTCAAACTCCCAGCCGTTGGTACCCTTGCCGTTGAGAAAGTCGGTTTTAACATCCCCTGACAGCCAGGTGCCAAAGCTGCGACTATCAACGATGGCCTGCCGGGTGCCAGGGTGGGCGGTCAGGGCCACGCAGGCGGCGGGGAACTCCCCATTATCCTCCTCGTAGTGATACACCACCATCCCCTGCACCGCTGCCAGGTTATCTCGCAGGGCCTTGCGTTGCAGGTATTCATGGTCACCGCCAATGGCAGTATTCGTGGCAGCTAGGGGTAGGGTACTCTTATGACTATTGGCAGGATAGAGAGAATCCCCTGCTGGTGGCGGTGGAGTGATACTACCTGAAGGTGGGCTGGGTGGGAGACCCCAGCCATTGGCATTGCCCAACTCTAGCCGTTGTCCGATAATTAGCCGCAGACCTTTTTGAATAGCCTGCCGTTCCCAAAAGCCATCTAATCCCTCATTTTTCTCAGTTAGACGGTCGTATTGGTTGCCAACAATATCTTCACCAATCGTGGTGTCCGGCGGAATATCTAGAGGGGTATTTTGATTATTGTCATAGCGGGGCTTGGGTCCCCAACGGTTATCAGCCCGATAAAAGTCATCGATAATGGGGCGGTCTACCTCATTATTAATTAAACGACCACCGCGCAAGCCTCCAAAAATATTATCGGCGGTGTCCCAGGCTGGTCGACGGTTCCAAATACCGGCACCAGCCGCCCTCATATGTTCGAGGGTATCTTCTGTAAATAGCTTTAGCGCGTTGACGGAGATATCCGAAGGGCGCCCACCCTCTACAGAATGGTTGCCATTGGTTAACTGATCACCGGTGCGAGGACGGACCCGATCACCATCAAAAACGTGAATGGTTGGATTTGCTAGACCATAGTCATCATCTCGCGTACTTCCCTTAATCGCCTGACCCTGGAAATTTCCAGTACCACCCAGGGTGATTTCAGAGGAATCTCGGCTATAAACACAGGAGGCTGGGGAGCTGACCATGTAAAGGTTTAGAGCCCCAGCTCCACGATTATTAATAATTAAATTGCTATCGGTGTGCATCGCCCCGTTCCAGTTGAAGGGCTGGCTACCCAGGGGAATTTCTAAGTCGTAACGAAACCAGGCTCCCCACTTATTCGCTCGGGCTGCCTTACGAGATTGCTGAAATTCAAGGGTTTCAAAGGTTTTATCAATATCCTTATTGATATCGGTGACAAAGGCATTGATCTGAAAGTTCTTTTGCAGCGTTGAACTACCGGCCTGATTCACAACTTGCCAATCACCAGCGACCTCCCCTGAGGAACTCCGCTGTTCACATTGGGGGGAAACCTCAGTGGTGGCCAGGGGACCGGTGCGGGTGACCAGGGCATTCGCCTTCCCTTGACTAACCCGGTCCTTGATGTCAATTACTCCAGGGGTCAGGAGGGAACCTGCTTGGCTAAGGGCATCACTGACGTAAGGACGACCAAGCTTAACATCAGTAGAATTTGCGTCACTAGCAACAATTTTGTTATCCACTAAAATTGAGTAAACTAAGGTCTTCCCTTCAGATTTGAAAGCCCAAGCATTATCAAGAACGCCATCACCATTAATGTCGAGTCGGGTTTCGTCAGCTAAGGTGTAGGGGTCAACCTTGTCAGGGTCAAAGCCGCCGTTCAGCAGGTCAACATTGCCACCGTAGCCTCTCGTCTCTCGACCAGCACTCAGTCGAGTAGACATACGGTCGTAAAGCTCATCACTGCTGGGCAGGTAGGGAATGTTTTCACTCTGAAACAAAAACTCAATCTTGGCCTTGGCCCGGTCGATCGCGGGGGTCGCAGCATTGACGATCACCTTTTGCTCTCGTTGACCGATCGCCTGCTCACTCCTGACAAAGGTGCGGTAGGTCAGGGCGGTCACCGTCAGGGCCACCATGATGGTCAACAGCACCGTGGTGGGTAGCACAAAACCCTTTTGAGCCAAACGGCGGGGGCGAGTCAGCAAAAAGGCCAGCCGGAGAATGTCACTGGCAAACTGCTTCAAGGCGACTCGGGGAAGTTGCCAGATCTGTCTAATAATACGACGCATATTCAATAAACCGATAACCAACAACACAACCACACAGCCGACAGGGCTAGAGAGCCAGGGCGCGATTATCACCACCCCCAGGCGGTCGAATCATAACCCATCGCTTCCTATATACCTCCGTAGCCTTGACGAACTTTCCCCCCTGGGTGAACCGATACTGGAATCTGGCGTGTGCTCCGGTGACCAACGATACTACGTGACCACGTAAAAAGACTTTACAAAGAAAGTCGTAGTTTTACAAATAACATACCCAATTATTTTAGCGAACCGATCAGCCAATCAACCCAAAATCCAAACCAGACCATCCGGGGTGGTCATAGTCAGGCTTTCCCCGGCTGCATTCAGCCCTCTCCGTAGCCAGCCCCCGACACTAATGGTGAGTTCTGGGGCTTTACCTGGTCCCGCCCAGCGGCCTGCAAACCCTCTGCCATCGCCCTGGTTACGCGATGGTTTGGTTAAAGCTTTAGCCTAGATTCCGCAGGTTGCCAGGGAATAAAAGACCTGGAGAGCTCTATAGCGGTTTTCCATAGAGTGAGACACCCCATTGCTCAGTCCTACCCCCCATCGCCTGGCTGTAGGAGTTTCACGCTGTACCCCCCCTTGGCAAGGGAGGGCAGGGGGGGTGTTCACATCGCACTTCACCCGAGTGAAATCTGCTATAGACTGACCCGCCAACCATGGCGAGCGATCGTTCAACCATGACGGGCGACCTGCTAAGCATGGCGAGCGATCGCTCTTTAAGCATAAATAACCGATCATCGATGGTGAGCGACCCTTCAAACATGACGAGCGATCGCTCTTTAACCATCAATAACCGATCATCGATGGTGAGCGACGATCCTTTGATGATCAGCGACGATCCTTTGATGATCAGTAATGATCCTTCAATGATCAGCGACAAACCTTTAAGCCCCTGCGATAAACCTTTAAACTCCACCAGCATTTGATTATCGATCGGTCGCCAACTTATCAATAAACATCACCAAAGTTCTTACCTCATCACCATTTGGTTATCGATCGGTCACCAGACCACCAACAAACATAGCTAAAGTTCTTACTTCATCCCCACTTGGTTATGCAACGCTCCCTATCCCTCACCCCAGGGTCGGTCAAGACTCCCCCCAAACCCCCTCAGCTCAACGGTTGGGGGCTATTCCCAACCCTGAAACTCCCAGAGTCTCAGGGGATCGGTGCTCGCTTGCAAGGCGCAGCGATCGCCCCAATCCCTGGGGAGCAAAATCTGTAGGGTCTGCATACCTGGTGTGGCGATCGTCAAGAAAGGGGAGTAGGGAGTCGGGTGGATGGAGAGGACGATTAACGGAGTGGAAAGCTTCACAAGGCAAAGATATAGTCACGGCCAGGATCTGCTCCTGGAAAACCCTACTCCCTATTCCCCATTCCCTACTCCCTTTTCTTTTTTTCCCCCTACTCCCCATACTCCTGCAAGAACGCCACGAAATTCCCTAGGGCTGCTCGGGCATCTTCCCCTGGGGCAACTTGATATTGTACTTGGAGAATAATCCATCGATTTTGGATTCGAGCACGGCCAGCCGCTCGTTCTCTTTCCTCAGCTCGCTCATTCTCAGCTCGTGCTTCTGCCTGGCTTCTTCGTCTCTCTTCCTCGCTTCTTCGTCTCTCTTCCTCGCTTCTTCGTTGTTCTTCCTCGCCTCTTCGTTGCTCTTCTCTAGCCAGGCGATTCGTCTCTCGATTTCTAAGGTTCCACTCAACGCAAAAATTAACCACTGCCACCAGGAGGGCTGCCACGGTGAGTCGGTTGCTCCAGACTCGGGGCTGGGCGAGGTATCCGAGGAAATGGAAGTCTTGTTCATTGTAGAAACGTAGAAAGGCGACGGCGATGGTCAGCAGGGTGAGGCTGGTGCCAGGTAGTAGGGTCAGCAAGTTGACCCAGGCTTGATAGCGGGATGGATTCATTTTAACGAAGGAGCCGGGGCGATCGCAGTCCTGCCTTCAGATTACCCACCGACACCCGGTTATCGCTGGCGGGGTGG
>JBEIGU010000118.1:0-12467 GCA_040381765.1 Leptolyngbya sp. | reverse complement strand
TTCTCCCAAAATCCGGGGCTTGAAGAAGCCTGAAACCCTTCTACCATAGGCACTTGAGTAGTTTCCGTCTTTGTTGGCAGTCCGAAGCCTGAAACCCTGATGAAATCTCACTTTCTCGGAGAACTTCCCACTGTCCAGTAATTGAATTACTGAATCAAACCTGGTTTGCCGCCTACGGGGAGTTTCAGCGCGATCGCCAGGGCTGGTTTGAGGCCATTGACTCCGTCACCCGCCAACTCTGGCAGCCGCTGATGGCCCCCATCGTTACCCATCTCCAACAGCACCAGTTCCAGCAAGCTGTCCTCATTCCCACCGGTTACCTCAGCCTGCTACCCCTCCATGCCGCCTGGACCGAAGCCCCCAGCCTTGCCAGCGGTCGCCGCTATGCCCTGGATGATATCCACTTTACCTATGTCCCCAATGCCCGCTCACTAACGGCGGCCCGGGCGATCGCCCAGGCTGCTGCGGTGAAATCCATGCTGGCGATCGACAATCCCCGTCAGGACCTGCCCAACTCGGCAGGGGAGGTCGCCGCCGCGATCGACAGCTTTTCCCAGCCGGTGGTTCTCCGCCATCACCAAGCCACCGTCGCCGCTGTCAAGAACAGTCTTCCCACTGCCGACATGGCCCACTTCTCCTGCCACGGCACCACCAACCTCACCGACCCCCTCAACAGTGGCCTGGTGATGAGTGATGGCCTGCTCACCCTGGGGGACATCTTCGCCCTCAACCTGGCTGAGCAGGGGGGCCTCCGCCTGGCCATCCTCTCCGCCTGCGAAACCGGTATGATTGGCACTGAAAATGCTGACGAAGCCATCAGCTTACCCACCGGCTTACTCCAGGCCGGGGTGGCCGCTGTAATCGCCTCCCTCTGGTCAGTCTCCGACCTCAGCACCATGATGCTGCTCAGCCGCTTCTACGACTTCTGGCGCACCGATGGCCTGCTGCCTGCTGAAGCACTCCGCCAAGCCCAACAGTGGCTACGTGATACAACCAACGACGAAAAGGTACAGTACTTTGAGAAAGAAATTCCAGAGCTTGCCAATTATCGAATGCCCCAGCAAACCGCAGAATTTCTATACCAGTCCGTTGGGTTCAAAGACCCTCAAGCCATGGACTTTGCCCATCCCTTCCACTGGGCTGCCTTCACTTACACCGGCATATAGCCATGCCCCCGATTCTCTACTTTTTGAAAAGCTCGGAACACCTTAAGGACTCCCCTAACCTAGCGAGAGGTTTGCTATGTACCAACCTGAAGATATCCTTGAAACCGCCCGCGCCATCCGCCCTTACCTGCCCCAACTCCTCCACCCAACCCCCGCTGCCAACCTCGATCAACGCCTTGGAGATCTCCTGGCTGAAGCTGAACAAAACCCCTCCATTCCTCTGCTAGTTCTCAAGCAATTACGAGAGCACTCAACCACGCGGGAATGGGCTGAAAATTTTTTACGAGATAAACAATTTGCAGATCAGCATCGTGGCTATAATCCCCTCGTTGGAGAGCATACTGTCAATCCAGCAAAGTTTATATGTCCTCAGTGTTCCTACACTTGGTCTCGAGAGGCGAATGAAGAAATTCCCCTCTGCCCTACCCACCTGGTTTCCCTGGTGCCGGCCCCAGCTTAAGATAGGCCCATGACAGCCAAAGTGATGGAAAGCTTTGGTGGCAAACTGGCCGAACAGTGGGTTGCCACCCTGCTCACCCCCGCCTTTATCTTTTGGCTGGGGGGCTTCTTCACCGCCCTGCAACGCCTGGGGTGGCCCAGCTTAGTTCGCCAATACACCGCCTACCCCGAGCCGCTCCAAATTGCTATTTTAGTGGGTGCCCTCTGTGGGGTAGCCGCCTCTGGCTTCGCTGTACAGCGGTTTGACACCGCCATTATCCGCTTCCTGGAGGGCTACTGGCACCCCTGGCTGCGACCGATTCGTAAACTTTGCATTGCCCACCATCGTCGACACAAACAACAGCTGATCGACGCCAGCCAGGCCCTAAGAAAACTGGAGGATCAGCAGAAGGCAACCTTCCAAGCCCTTAAGGCAACCATCACCAGCCAGGGAGCCAGCCACCTTTCCCTAGCCGAACAGGATCAGTACCGCCAACTCCACGAATCCCTCCTCACCCCTACCCAGCAAGAACGGCTAACCCAGCTTCGCCTGGCCCTCCATAACCTGCCCGCCAACCCAGCCTTGATGCCCACCCGGCTGGGCAACATCCTGCGGGCCGCTGAGCGCAGACCCCTGGAGAAATATGGCTTAGATGCGATTATTTGCTGGCCACGCCTCTGGCTGCTGCTGCCCGAGGCCACAAAAAAAGATCTGCAGGAGGCCCGGGCAGACCTCAACAGCGCCGCCCGCCTCTGGCTCTGGAGCCTCTTGTTTCTAGTCTGGGCCGCCTGGGGCGCTTGGTGGGCCATTCCCCTAGGCCTGCTCTCCGCCCTCTTTGCCTACTACAACTGGGCGATCGCCGCCGCCACCACCTACGGTGACCTGATCGAAGCCAGCTTTGACCTCTACCGCCCCCTGCTTTACCAATCCCTCCGCTGGGACCTGCCCACCGATCCCCAGGAGGAGCGGCGAGTCGGCCAGCACCTAACCGAGTACCTGTGGCGCGGGTTGTGACCCATCAGGCTGGCGGGGGAGAGTGATCAGATGGAGAACTAAGGCACAACATCACCCCCCAGCAGCCTACCGCCAGCGATCACACCGGTGTATTTAACGATCACACCTGCGCATCTATCGATCGCACCGACGTGCATACCGATCGCAGGGCTGTGTTTAACGATCGCACCCATGTAACCATCGATCACAGGGCTGTGTTTAACGATCACACCCCTGCGCATATCGATCGCAGGGCTGTGTTTAGCGATCGCACCCATGTAACCATCGATCGCAGGGCTGTGTTTAGCGATCGCACGGCTGCGCATATCGATCACAGGGGTGTGTTTAGCATGCACTCAATGGTGATCGCCATACGCATAGACCACAACAACGGTTTTTCGCCAAATTTTAACGATCACAGGCCTGTGTTTAGGATGCGCTCAATGGTGCTCTTTATGCACATAGACTACAACAATGGTTGCACGGGTGTGTTTAGAATGTGCTTAATGGTGATCGATATATGCATAGATGAAACCTTAGGGTTTTTGGCCGGATTTTTCCAAATCATAGGGTCTGGTGGCAGCTACGGCATCAGTAACGCTGGGATAATTGACACTGGCAGCGGTCATGACACCATCACGGGTTCTAACAGCATCGCCAACAACGGCATTATTAACACCGGTGAGGGCAACGACCGCAATAATGGAATAGGGCACGGCATCTTTAACCATGGTCTAGACGGCTACGGCATTATCAACTTAATCAGCCCAGCCGTCTATCTGGTGAAACGGTGAAACCCTATTACCTAACTTTGTTATGGATCTCACCCTGATCTGGGAGTAACACCCTCAACCTGGCTTTGCACCCAAGAGGTTTGTAGTTTTCTCACCTGCGATCGCCGCCACCATCGCCTCAATCTCCAGCCGCAGTGGGTCTATGTTGGACTTGGGTGTCAACATCCCCGCCGGGGCAAAGCGTTCATCCTTCCACCTGGGGCCTGGGGGTGGGTGCGATATCATAGGAGAATTGAACCTTACCCCTGGATGATCACGGCAATGGTGCGGATTCGAGAACTCTTACAAACCGGGCAGCCTGGTCAAACCGTCACGGTCCAGGGTTGGGTGCGCAGCCGACGAGAAGCCAAGGGGTTTACCTTTGTAGATGTGAATGACGGCTCCAGTCTAGCCGGACTGCAGGCGGTGATCGGGGCGGATCTGCCGGAGTACGATCGCCGGGTCAAGGACCTTACCACCGGCGCGGCGGTCACCCTGGTAGGGGAACTGGTGGCCTCCCCCGGCCAGGGCCAGCGGGTGGAGCTCCAGGCCCGGGAGTTGACGGTGGTGGGGGTCGCCCCCGCCGATACCTACCCCCTGCAGAAAAAGCGCCATTCCTTTGAGTTCCTCAGGGGGTTGGGGCACCTGCGATCGCGCACCAATACCCTGGGGGCGGTGTTTCGGGTGCGCCACGCCTGCGCCCAGGCGATTCATCGCTTTTTCCATGAACGGGGGTTTTTGTGGATCCATACCCCCATCATCACCGCCAGTGACTGTGAAGGGGCGGGGGAGATGTTTGCCGTCACCAGTCTCGATCTCCAGCATCTGCCCCTGACCGCCAGCGGTGCGGTGGACTACGGCCAGGATTTCTTTGGTAAACCCGCCTACCTCACCGTCAGTGGCCAGCTGGAGGCGGAAATTATGGCCATGGCCTTTACCAACGTTTACACCTTTGGCCCCACCTTTCGGGCCGAAAATTCCAACACCTCTCGCCACCTGGCGGAGTTTTGGATGGTGGAGCCGGAAATGGCCTTCTGCGACCTGACCGGTAATATGGACCTGGCGGAGGAGTTCCTCAAGTCTGTTTTTCGGGCGGTGCTGGAGGACTGCCCGGAGGATATGGAATTCTTTAACCAGCGCATTGACAACTCTATCCTCAGCACGGCGGAAAATATCCTCAACCATACCTTCGAGCGGATTACCTATACGGAAGCGGTGAAGCTTCTAGAGCAGCAGAGCGATCGCCGGTTTGAGTTCCCCGTAGCCTGGGGGATTGACCTGCAGTCGGAACACGAACGCTACCTGGCGGAGGAGTTGTTTAAAAAGCCGGTAATCGTCACCGACTATCCCACCGGTATTAAGGCCTTCTACATGCGCCTCAACGAGGGCGGTGAAACCGTGGCGGCCATGGATGTGCTGGCCCCGAAGGTGGGGGAAATTATTGGTGGGTCCCAACGGGAGGAGCGGCTGGATGTGCTCAGCGATCGCCTGCAGGCGGCGGGGTTGGATTTAGCCCCCTACTGGTGGTACCTGGACCTGCGCCGGTTTGGCAGCGTTCCCCACGCTGGGTTTGGCCTGGGGTTTGAACGGCTGGTGCAGTTCATCACCGGCATGGGGAATATTCGCGATGTCATTCCCTTCCCCCGTACCCCCGACAACATTGAGTTTTAATGGCCCTGGGGCACCCTACCCCCCCGGCAAATCGCCGCTGCTGCGTTGCCGTTGCTCCGCTTCGATCGCCTCAAACAGGGCCTGGAAGTTGCGCTCGCCGAAGCCCCGGGTACGGTAGGGCAAACCGTTAACCTCCACCACCTGGCGTTGGATTAATTCAAAAAACAGGGTGGGAATATCCAACAGGGGCTGGGTGAAGGTTTGCAGCAGGGTCGCCTGGGGAACGCTAGCATCCCAATCCAGCAGGATTTTCAGCTGGTTGAGGGCCGCCGCCAGGGCCGCATCAATCCGGTAGCTGGGTTGTTGGGCCAGGGTCTGGTAGTAGCTGGGGGGCACATCAATGAACCCCACCCCGGATCGTTTTAACTGGTGAACCGTATGGAGAATATCCGAGGTATGCAGGGCCACATGCTGGATGCCCGCCCCCCGATTCCAGTGGAGGAACTCCTGAATCTGGGAGGTAGGGCCCGTGGGGTGGTTGACCGGTAGCTGGGCTCCCCCCTGGGGATGGGCCAGAACCACACTCTCCAGGCCTGACCAGGGGGTAGTGATGGTAAACCGCTGCTGGGGTTCAAAGCCTAGCTGGTTAACGTACCAGGCCAGGGCTCGGGAAAAATCCTCCCCGGAGACGTTGAGGACGGCATGGTCGATGGCGTCAATCGGGGTGGGGGATAGGGGCAGGGCGGGTCTAGGGTGGTCAGGGACCCAGGCTTCCCCCCGGTAGGACTCGATCAGGGTATGGCGTAGAGATCCCCAGCCCTGCACCTGGCACCAGCGCCCTCGCCCCAGGCGATCGCTGGTGATCGGGGTGTGCAGGTGCCCACCCGCCGACACCAGACGCCCCAGGGTGGCCTCCAGATCCTCCACCCGCAGGGCCAGGTCGCCGATACCCGGGGGGTGCCGCTGCAGGTAGGCCTCAACCTCGGGGCAGCGCCGGTCAGACAATAGCAGGGGCACCTGACCGAGGTAAATCAGCAGGCGGCTATCCAGGGAGGGGTTAGGGGGGCAACCGGGAGTGGCGGCCCAGCCGGTGAGAAACCGTCGCCGCCAGGGGCCCAGGTCATCAACATAGAGGTGTAGATGATTAAACTCCACGGCAAATGCAGGACTCCATGGCAAAGATCAGCGGCTGACCGGTCAACTGACCGCCAGGACATCCCCACAGTCTACCCAGCGGTGGTGCTGGTGGGACTGGTGGGCCAAGTCCATGAGTTGCTGCGATCGCCACCCCTCCCGCAGGCTGGGGGCGGTGGGGCGACCCTGGTCAATATTTTCCACCCAGTGATCCACCACCCGAATGAAGGGGGCGATGCGGCCATCGCCGTAGGTTTGGGGAAACTGGAGACGGTCGGGAATCGCCAGTTTCTCCAGGGGGTCGCCCCCCTGGCTACCCCAGAGGCGAAAGCCATGGACGTAGTCCTGCAGGTTATCACTGCCCAGCACCAGGGTGCCCCGATCGCCATAGACCTCTAACCAGTGCCCCCGGCCAGCGTAGGTGACGGCGCTAATGGCCACCTGGCCGGGCACACCCTGGGCAAACTCCAGCATCAGACTACAGGTGTCATCGGCATCCACCGATCGCAGTTCGCCGCTGGTGGGGTCGGGCCGCTGGGCAATGGTAGTGCTGAGCCGAGCGCAGAGGCACTGAACCGGCCCAAACAGCCAGGTCAGGTAGTCAAAGCTATGGGAGGCAAAGGCCCCCAGGGCCCCGCCCCCCTGATCCTGGCGGGCGTACCAGTTCCAGGGGCGGTGCGGGTCCGCTCGACCCGGCACGGTCCAGTCCACCTTTACCAGCCGTAGGGGACCGACGTAGTCCGCCCCTAGCAACTCCGCCAGCCGCTGCCAGGCCGGCACGAAGCGAAACTCAAAGTCCAGGGTGCCGATCCGCCGCCGCTGGGCCGCCAGATCCACCAGGGCAGCCGCCTCCCTAGCGTTGAGGGTCATGGGTTTTTCCAGGAGCAGGTGCCGATCCGCCTCCAGGACGGCTCGGGCCATGGGGTAATGCAAAAAGGGTGGGGTGGCGATGGTGACCGCATCCACCTGGGGTAGGGCCAGCAGGCTGTCCAGGCGATCACAGGCCTGGGGAATGTCATGGGCGGCGGCGATCGCCTCGGCCCGGGCCAGGTCACGGTGGTAGACCGCCACCACCCGGGTCCGGTGGTGGGCCTGTAACCCAGGTATATGAACCTTCTGACCAAAGCCAGTACCCACCACCCCGACACCAAGCAGATCCTTAACCATGGGCCCGTTTTGTCAGTTTGCTAAGAACACAGCCCCATCCACCGGCTAAGTGGATGGGAGTTAGGTCTTGAATAATTTACCACAAGGGGTTAGGGGTCAGTGATCAGGGGTCGGGCTTACCACCTGCTGAGTTCTGTCCTCCACCCCTAATCGGGGAAACGGAGAAAAATTTCTGGTCTGGATCACCGTACCGGTTCGCCCCTGCCTGGAGGGGAATAAGGTGATTAAAATCTAGAAAGAGGGTTAAGGACCGCCTTAACCTGTCCCTGGCTGCTAGCCCCTTGCTATGATGCCAATAGGGTCTATCTCGATCAACCTGTTCATACCGCATTAAAAAACAAGGACAAGGCTGTGAGTAATACCAGTAATTTCCGCGAAGCTATCCGCAAGGCCCAGGGTCAGGCCCTGATCGGCCCCAATGTGATCAATAAAGCCCTGCCCTTTGTGGGTGGTGGCCTGATCATCACCGCCCTGGGCTGCTTTGGCGGACTGGGCATGATGGCCAACAACCCCGCCCTATTTATGCCCACCTTCTGGGTCGCCCTGATCGCCCAGCTGGTGCTGTTTTTTGTGGCCAGCAATATTGCCGCCAAGGGTAATAACGGCACCGCCCTACCCCTGCTCGCCACCTACAGCCTGCTGACGGGCTACACCTTGAGTGGCTTGCTCTACGTCGCCCTGGGTACCGCTGGCGTGGGGGTTACCGGCATCGCCGCTGCGGCCCTAGCCTGTGGCGTAGTGTTTATTCTGGGGCGGCAAATTGGTTCAAACCTCTCCGAGGCGGATGGGCTGGCCCTCTCTCGCACCGTCGGTCTAGGGGTGGTGGGCGTCCTGCTGGCGGTGGTGGGGCAGTTTGTTTTCACCCTGTTTGGCGGCCCCATTCCCCAGTTCCTGGACATTGCTATTTCCGCCTTTGGGGTTTTGGTTTTTGTCGGTGCCGCTGTGGTGGATTTCTTTATCCTGCCCCGCAGCTATAAGGACGATCAGTACCTGTCCGCCGCTCTGTCCATGTACCTCACCTATATCAACCTGTTTGTCTTCATCCTCCGCCTGCTGATCGCCATTAACCGTGATTAGGTTGAGGCCCTCAACCGCCAGGGCCAGTCCCCTAAACTGGGTGGCCCTGGCTCCAACCCTATGCCCTACCCCACCTAATTTTCCTAATGTTCGACACCGTTGATTTAAA
Source organism: Leptolyngbya sp. (assembly GCA_040381765.1). Lineage (GTDB taxonomy): Bacteria > Cyanobacteriota > Cyanobacteriia > Phormidesmidales > Phormidesmidaceae > Nodosilinea. The sequence goes on along the minus strand of JBEIGU010000118.1, from coordinate 3,998 downwards.
GCGTCACCTCGACCAGCTCACCGACCGCCTGGGTAAAGCCCAGGACTATCTTTGACCCACCTGCCCTGACGGCAAAAATCCAGGATCTAGAGCAGGTGGCGGCCCAGCCCGATTTCTGGAATGACCAGGAAAAAGCCCAGGACATCCTGCAGGAGCTGAGTGATTACAAGGCTAACCTCAGCCAACTGAGCCAGTGGCAGAGTTCCCTGGCGGATGCCACGGTGATCCTGGAACTGTTGCAGGTCGATCAAGACCAGGCCCTGATTAAGGAGGCGGAGGATAACATTCTCCAGCTAGGCCACCAACTGGATCAGTGGGAACTCCAGCAGCTGCTCTCCGGCCCCTACGATAAAAAGGGAGCGGTGTTGACCATTAACGCTGGAGCTGGTGGCACCGATGCCCAGGATTGGGCGGAAATGCTGCTGCGCATGTATACCCGCTGGGCCGAGGGGCAGGGCTACGGCGTACACCTGGTGGAACTCTCGGAGGGGGAGGAGGCCGGTCTTAAATCTGTCACCCTGGAAATTACTGGCCGCTATGCCTTTGGCTATCTTAAATCAGAGAAGGGTACCCACCGCCTGGTGCGGATTTCCCCCTTTAATGCCAACGGTAAGCGCCAGACCAGTTTCGCTGGGGTGGAGGTGATGCCCATTCTGGATCAGGGGGTAACTCTGGATATTCCAGATAAGGACCTGGAGATCAAAACCTCCCGCTCCGGCGGGGCCGGGGGGCAGAACGTCAATAAGGTGGAAACGGCGGTGCGTATTACCCACCTACCGACGGGGGTTTCCGTCCGTTGTACCCAGGAGCGATCGCAGCTACAAAACCGTGAGAAGGCCATGGCCATCCTCAAGGCTAAGTTGCTGATCATCGCCCAGGAGCAGCACGCCCAGGCGATCGCCGAGATCCGGGGTGATATGGTGGAGGCGGCCTGGGGCAATCAAATTCGTAACTATGTTTTCCATCCCTACCAAATGGTCAAGGACCTGCGCACCGGGGTAGAAACCACGGCCATTGAGGATGTCATGGGGGGTGAGCTAGAACCCTTCATTCAAGCCTATCTACGGCAAGTTAACCAGGCGATCGCCTAGCGACAGCCCCAACCAGGGCAGGCCAGCCAGCACCCCTAGACCGTCTTAGCTTTCACCAATTAGTCCTGTCCCCTATTCCTTTCCTGCTCCTATACCATGGCCCCCCCGATCTTGAACCGATCAATCTACCGCAAATTTTTGGGTAGTACCCTGGCGGCCCTGCTGGTGGGCTGGGGGGCGATTCCTGCCTGGGGGGCCGACCCCTTCAGGGTGAACCAGCCCCATGACATTGGGCCAGCCAGTGAGGCGGTCTTTAAGGCCCTATTTTACGAGGGCGACTATAGCGCGGCTCGCCAGCTGGCCAGGACGGCGATCGCCCAGGAACCCCAGGAACCGATCAACTATGCCATCACCGCTGCCCTCAACTACCTCAGCAATGACCTGGAGGGCCTGCTCCAGCAGGCACGCTTAACCCAGCAGACCGCCGATGCCCTGAAGGGTAAGGATCCCCTGCGGGGCCACCTCTATAAGGCGGTGGGCATTTTCCTGGAGGGGGCCCATGTGCTGCAAACCCAGGGGATTGCCCGAGGTACCCCCACCGCCCTGCGCATGCTCCAGCAGGTGTTTAGTGAAGTGGGGGCGGCGGAAAAGATTGACCCCACCGATCCGGAACTGAGTTTGTTAAAGGGGTTTATGGATCTGCTGCTGGCGGTCAACCTGCCCTTCGCCAATCCAGACCAGGCCATTGCCCGTCTGCAGAATGGCTACCCCGCCTACCTATCCCACCGGGGTATTGCCCTCGGCCTGCGGGATTTGCAGCGCTACGATGAGGCCCTGGCAGAGGTCAATAAGGCTCTGAAGGCGGCCCCCACCAACCCCGACTTGATCTACCTGAAGGCCCAAATTCTTTTCCTGAAGCGGGACATGCAGGCCAGCCTACCCCTCTACGCCCAAGCCCTCACCTATGCCGATCAACTGCCGGGCTCCACGGTGCGACAGATGCGCTTTGAGGAATGCCTGGCGGAGGGAGTAGAGGGGCCGATCTGTGCAGAGCGTTCCGGCATCAATCAGGGTTAGGGGAGGGAGCTAGGGTAACCATGCAGGTAGAGTTTCGCGAGTGTGACTTTTTCAACCTCTGGATCTGGCTGGGGTTTAACACGGTGCCCTCCCCCCAGGAGCAACAGTACGTTGACGAGGTATTTTCCTCCTGGTTCTTCCTGGGCAAGTTAGGGGGCTTTAACGCCGAAAACCTGCAGGTCCAGGACACCGGCCTGGAGCTTAGCTATATGCCCTACGATCAGGAGCAACTGAGCGATAGCATGTTGTCTCTGATGCACAACATGGGGGAGATAGAATACGAAGGGCGATGGGCCCGTTGCTGGTTTGATTTAGGTACCAGTGACGCCCTGGCCCTCGATGTTTTAATCAATACCCTGGAACAACTCAGCCGCGACTATGTGGTGATTGAGACCTGCCTGATTGGCGGTGAAAATTCAGATTGGCCCATTCCCCGCAGTGCTCGCCCCGAGTTTGTGGAGCAGGAAGACTAGGGGTTAGTCGGTCTCCACCCGTGCCCTAGGGAAACTGTGTGATTACCATGAAATTCTCTCCTCAACAGTGCTATTCAGACGGTGATTGGGTAGGCTTAGGTAGAGCGCTAAATGACAGTTTCAACTATGGGCTGAACCTTAATGAGGCGTCTCCTGATGGGGTTTCCCCCGGTCTGAAGACCGGGGGTTTTATTATTCAAAATCTTGGCCAGCCCGCTGAGGATAGGGCTGATCGATGAAAGCAAAGGCCAGGCAGGCGATCTGACGCGCCTTCCTTCCCTTACAGGATGCTACGGCCACGGAAAGGGGCCTGGCCTCCAGTATTAAGGGGTGGTTAAGGAAGGCAAAGCGGCCTGTAGTCAGTAATCATAATACCTGCTACCATGCAGGCTGAAATGGCTAATGCTATATTCTTTCAGAAATTAACCCCGTGAGGAGTGGTCTATGCAACGTTACCTTGATCTATTGGGCTTATTTGCGGTTTCCGGCTGTTTAACTTTGGTGGTTAATACCACCGCCCTGGCCCAAAGCCCCTACTCAATCCCCTATCAATCTACACCGGTGACCCCAGGCTTAGAGTTGAGCCAGGCTAGTGGCACCGGGGTCAATCAGGTGACCGAGGAACTTCAAACCCAACCCCAAACCCCCCTGGAGGCATGGGGCGAAGCCCTGGGGTTAACCGACCAACAGAAAACTGATATTGAAGCAATTTTCTCCCTTTACCAACCCCAGATCGAAGAATCCGCCAGGGCCTATTTTGATGCCCTAGGAAGTCTCAACCAGGTATTAGTTCCGAGCAGTGACAGCCAGGTGATCATTGCTGCTCGCAATACGGTGGTAATCCACGAACGAGCTACCTACGATCTACTCTTCCAGCGGAATATGGCGATTCGAGAGGTCCTTGACCCTACCCAGCGGGCTACGATTAACAACGCCCTGCGGGATCTGTTAGACCTGGACTCCCTGGCGGAATTGCCAGACCAACTCCAGTTTCCCGACAACTTGATCGGCCAATCCGCTGAAACTGCGGTAACCTCCTTGACCCGGGATGGTTGGCAGGTGGTGGCACAAACCCCTGGCATGGTGCAACTGGATCGGGGTCGGGAGTCCCTGGATTTAGATGTCAACCGCAATGGCATTATTACCGGCTTTAACCTGCGCTAGATGGGGCTCTGTCAACAGAAATGCCCCTGGCCAGGTTGACAAATCTGACCGCCCTATAACGGATTTCACTGGGTTGAAGTGCGGTGTAAACACCCCCCCTGCCCCCCTTGATCAAGGCTACGGTGTACACACAAGTGATCAAATCTAACCCAATCAGCGACAAACTGCCCCCCAGCCCCCAATTCCGGGGGAGCCGAACCCTTCAAAATCCACCAGAATTGGGGGATTTTGGGGACGCAAAGGACTCAAACGA
>JBEIGU010000117.1:0-12500 GCA_040381765.1 Leptolyngbya sp. | reverse complement strand
TTCTCCGAGAAAGTGAGATTTCATCAGGGTTTCAGGCTTCGGACTGCCAACAAAGACGGAAACTACTCAAGTGCCTATGGTAGAAGGGTTTCAGGCTTCTTCAAGCCCCGGATTTTGGGAGAACTTCCGACTCTCCAGTATGTTAAAATGCTCTGACATATTGATCCCCGGACCCCTGGAAACTCGCAATCACTTTAGGAAAAGGCTTTTCGGGGGCTTGATCCCGGCTCTTTTTTCGTCATATTATCCTGGCAAGCCTGATCCCCACCCCGGCGGGGATCGCTCGGCAGGGTTTTTGATCCCCGGTTAAGTGCCCTGGCTGAGCTTGATCCCGATCGCCTGGGATGTCAAGTCAATTTGTTTGGTCTTTCACCCTGCCCTATCCTGAAGAGAGAATAAGCCTATGTCACAGCAGCAGCCCCTAGACCACTTGACCCTACGGCAACTCCGCAAGGTCGCCAGCGATTACGAGGTGTCGCGCTACAGTCGCATGCGCAAAAATGAGTTGATTGACGCCATTCGCACCCTCGATGCCCAGCGGGGGGAAGTGCCCGCCCCCTCCGTCACCACCTCACCGATGGTGGCCCAGACCCAGGTGGAAGCCTCCAAGTATATGGCGCCTAACATTCCTCCCCTGGAGGCCCTAACCTCCGTTGATGAGGGCCTAGCGGATCTACCCGGTGGCTACGGCGAAAGCCGGATTGTGTTAATGCCCCGGGATCCCCAGTGGGCCTACGCCTATTGGGACATTCCCATGGAGCATAAGGAGGACCTGCGGCGCCAGGGTGGAGCTCGGTTAGCCCTGCGGTTCTACGACGTCACCGACATTGATATCAGCTATCAGGCCCCCCACAGTCTGCAGCAGTACGAGTGTGACGAAATGGCTCGGGATTGGTACCTGCCCATTCCCGTTAGCGATCGCGACTACGTGGCGGAGATTGGTTACCTTTGCAACGATGGTCGCTGGCTGGCCCTGACCCGTTCCCTGCCGGTGCACATTCCCCCGGTCTACCCCTCCGACTGGATTGAGGATCACTTCATCACCGTCGACTGGCAGTCTGACCTGCGGGGCAAGACCCTGATGACCCTGAAGCACCCCAGTCAGAAGCTGATCGACAACGGCAACCCCATCTACGACAATATTTTCGCCCTGACCGAGTCGGCGGAAGCCCAGCGGGTCGCTGGCTCCCTGTTTGGCTCCATGCAGCATGTGGCCGGTTCCATGGCTCCTGAGCGGGCAGTCAGCTCCTACGTCTTCCCCTCCGGTGCTGGGCTTTGGGCTGTGCCCGGGGCTGTGCCCGGGGCTGTGCCCGGGGCAATTCCTGGTATGGTGCCGAATATGTCGGGTTTGACCATGTCTGGGGTGGGCTTCTCCGCCTCCGCTCCCCCCATCCGTCCCCGCAAGTTCTGGCTAATCGCCGATGCGGAGCTGATTGTCTACGGCGCCACCGAGCCCGATGCCACGGTGACGATTGGGGGTAAGCCCATTAAGCTCAATCCCGATGGTACCTTCCGCTTCCAGATGTCTTTCCAGGACGGCAATATTGACTACCCGATCATGGCGGTGGCGGCGGACGGCGAGCAGACCCGGTCCATCCACATGACCTTTGATCGGGCCACCCCCTCTCGCCATACCAATACCAAAGACGAAGCGGTGCTGGAATGGTTGCCCTAGTTTTGCCTTAGCCCCTTGTCTCCGTGCCAAGAGCGTCCATCGACGCTCTTTTTTTATGCTTCCTATAAAAAAACTCAAAACCGGGCGACTACCAGCCTAAAATTGAGAATTGCAATCCTTAACTAACGATCTCGCCCTGGGGAGTCGAAGGGGATAGCCATGGATCACCGCATCCCCCTGAATGGGGTGGATGTCCTGGTGGATCTGGCCCTTCCCCTGGCTGACGATGTCCCGCAGTCTGACTCCCCACCTACCCTAAACCTGAGCTTGAGACCCCGACTGTGAAGCTATTTTTTTACCACATTCCCGAAGAAGTCCCCAACCCTAGCAACCCCGACTGTGCCATCGCCATTGACGTGCTGCGGGCTACCTCCACCATGGCTGCTGCCCTGGAGGCTGGCGCCGAGGCCATTCAGGTGTTTAGTGACCTGGAGGAGCTGATGGCGGTCAGCGCCACCTGGCCCAGCGATCGCCGACTACGGGCGGGGGAACGGGGGGGCGCCAAGGTGGAGGGATGTGACCTGGGTAACTCCCCCCTTGACCATGATCAAGACCACTCCGCGGGTAAACGGCTGTTTATGTCCACCACCAATGGCACCCGCTGCCTGAAACGGATTGAACAGGCTGAGGTGGTGATCACCGCCGCCTTAACCACTCGCCAGGCGGTGGTGAGCTTTTTGCTGGAGCGTCAGCCCGAGACGGTTTGGCTAGTGGGCTCTGGCTGGGAGGGCACCTACTCCCTGGAGGATACGGTCTGCGCCGGGGCGATCATCCAGGGGGTGATGGCGGCCACGGGCCAAACCCTGCTGGAGGTAACCGGTAATGATGCGGCGATCGCCGCCGTCAGCCTTTATCAGCAGTGGCAGGACCGCCTGCTGGATCTGCTGCACCATGCCAGCCATGGCCAACGGTTGCTGCGCCTCCACAACCATGCGGATCTGGCCTACTGTGCCCAGCTAGACCAGTTGGATGTGGTGCCGATTCAAGCATCCCCCGGGCTCCTGGTGAAATATCCCTTGGATCAGAAGCTCTAGACGAGGTGGATCGCTGCATAGTGATAGCTGGGAACCGACCCGCTAGTTTTCCGTTACCAGAGATCACCCTTGAAACAGGTCCCGAGTCTTGGGAATCACCCCCGGCCATGCCCCGGTGCGAGGCACGATAGGGTCTATCCCGGTCCTACCCCTTGCCTTTGTCCGGCCTCCCAAACCAGAGGCTGCTAAATTGTGGGAAAATTAAGCAGAGGGTGGTTCAGGCTAGGGTCCGGTTAGCCGTGGCCTAGTCCAGGCATCGCCTAAGTCATAGGGCTTAGGACTCGATCAATCGATCCTATTCAGGCCTCAGTAGATCACAAACATGCTCTTTTGTCATGATCCAGCCCTCACCCTAAATCCCTCTCCCAAATGGGGAGAGGGACTTTGAAGCAATTCCGCCTCCCCTCTCCCTCCTGGGAGAGGGGCCGGGGGTGAGGGAGACTTTGCGATCTACTGAGCCTAACCAGGCGCCTAACTGGCTGATGCCGCCTTACATCCAGCTAAAGCTACCTATAAATTAACTATTCAGGTAAACACTATGGGCGATTCCTCCCTTCCCCCCTTAATTCAACAAATGGCTCAGCCGGGCTTTTACCCCCACCCGGTGCAGGAGCCCATCCGCTTGATGCAAACCCATGTTTCCTACGTGCTGTTAACCGGGGACTACGTCTATAAGGTGAAGAAGCCAGTTAACTTTGGCTTTCTAGACTATTCCACCCTGGCTAAACGTCAGCATTTCTGTGCTGAGGAACTGCGCCTCAACCGCCGCACCGCTGCTCCTCTCTATCTCGAGGTAGTGGCCATTAGCCAGCAGGGCGATAGCTACCACCTGGGGGACGAGGCACCAGTGGAGTACGCTGTCAAAATGGTGCAGTTTCCCCAAGATACCCTGCTCAGCGCCCTCTACGATCACGGCCAGCTGAGCGAGGATCTGATTCGTCAACTGGCGAAGGTGGTGGCGGACTTTCACCAGCAGGCGGAAAGCGACGATCACATCCGTAGCTTTGGGGCGGTCAGTCAAATTCGTCAGGCCTTCGACGAAAACTATGAGCAAACCCTGGGCTTCATTGGCGGACCCCAAACCCAGGCCCAGTTTGATCAAACCAAAGCCTATACGAATCAGTTCTTTGCCCAACAGCAAGCCCTATTCCAGCAGCGGGTTGATAACGACAAAATCCGGGCCTGTCACGGTGATCTGCACCTCAACAACCTCTGCTACTGGCAGGACCAGCTTTATTTATTTGACTGCATTGAGTTTAATGAGCCCTTCCGCTACGTCGATGTCATGTACGACGTCGGCTTTGTGGTGATGGACCTGTTAGCCCGGGATTGTTCTGCCCTGGCCACCGCCTTTTTGAACCACTACATCGAACGAACCGGTGATTGGCAAGGCTTACAACTCCTACCCCTGTACATCAGTCGTCAGGCCTACGTGCGGGCCAAGGTCACCTCCTTCCTGCTCAATGATGCCGGTGTAGACCAGGCCACTAAGGATGGGGCCAGCCAAACCGCCGCCGCCTACTATCGGCTGGCCTGGTCAGTGGTACAACCCCAGACTGGTCGGCTGTTTTTGATGGCGGGGTTGTCAGGGGCTGGTAAGTCTACCACGGCTCGAGAACTGGCTCGTCAAACCGGTGCCCTCCATTTGCGGTCCGATGCGGTGCGTAAGCACCTGGCTGGCATCCCCCTAGACCAGCGGGGTGAGGATCAGATCTACACAGCGGAGATGACCCAAAAAACCTACGATCGCCTGCTAGATTTGGGGCTTTTGCTGGCCCAGTCGGGGTTCACCGTGATCCTGGATGGCAAGTACGATCGCCAGCACCTGCGTCAGGCGGTCTTGGATGCCGCCCAGCAGGTGGGGGTAGGCGTGCAGATTCTCCACTGCACCGCTCCGGAGGCGGTGCTGCGCCAACGGGTCAGCGATCGCCAGGGGGATATTGCTGATGCCACGGTAGCGGTGCTCGAACAACAGTGGATGGAGCCCTTTGCCCCCACAGAGGCGGATTGGGTCACTGAGATCGACACCACCCAGGATCTGCCCAGTCAAATCGCCGCTATAGTAGGGAGCTAGAACAGGGCCTTAGCTACCTGACCTATGCCGTTGTTTTAGCCTGCCGCCGTGATCGACCGGATTGTTCCCCCTGCCCTAAAGTTTTGGTTGTTGTTTTTGTTGATCTTCCTGGTGCTGGGCTACGGCATTTTGCCCAGCATCGGCTTTGGGGCGATCTCTGGGCTATCTGCAGGTATTCTGCGAGCCTGGTGGATTACCCCCGGCGGAGAACCCACCACCCTGGAACTGCCCGCCCCGATTCGCCAGTTCAGCCGACAACTGCGGCAAACCCCCTCGGGTTTTCCAAGCTTGTTTAGAAGATCAGAGCGGCGTTACCCTGGTCCCCGGCGGTAGTCAAGTTCTGACCCACTGGTGCAGCTAGGCGGTTTAATCTGAGGAGACCTGGGTGACTCGCCAGCTGAGCTTTAGATTGAGCCAGAAGTTCCACAGGGTGACCAGGGCGATGGCCAGCAGGTTAGCCAGGTAGGGCCAGCGCTGACCAAACACCAAGTTGTAGAAAATATTTAGGGCCACGACATTCAGCCCCAGACCCACCAGGCAAATCAGGTTAAACTTTAAGCCCCGCTTACAACGGGCTGGCCAGCCTCGCTGTCGCAGACTGATGTCAGCAAAGGTCCAGGCGTCATTCCAGAAAAAATTATTGATAATCGCCAGTTCCGCCGCCACCAGTTTACTGCGGGTGAGGGGCAACCCCAGATGGGTGTGGAGGAGATAGAGAACAGCCATATCCACCACCACCCCGCTCAACCCCACCAGACCGAAGCGCAGGAAGCGCTGCAGGGGGAAACGGGCCGGCACCTGGGAGAGTCGCCCCCCCACCCGTAGTCGCAGCAGGTGGTGCAGGTAGTCTAGATACTGGCGCCAGCTCACCTTGCTGCTGCCCTGCTGCCGCTCTTGAAAGACGTAGCCCACCTCTTGAATGGTGGCAATCTGGCCCCGCCCTAGCACCTCCAGCAGAATTTTGTAACCCTTGGGGTTGAGGGATGGGCCGGCGATCGCCCCCCGGCGCACCATAAAGTAGCCACTCATGGGGTCGCTGACTCGTCCCACCACCCCCGGCAGCAATAACAGACCCAGGGTCTGAGCCCCCCGGGATAATAAACGGCGCCCCAGGTTCCAACGGCTGACGCCGCCACCGCTAACATGGCGGCTAGCCACCGCTAAATCAGTCCCCGCCGCCATGGCCCCGATTAGATCCCCAATCACCTCAGGGGGATGCTGTAGATCGGCGTCAATCACCCCCAGAATCTCCCCCTGGGCCACCTGCCAGGCCCGAATCACCGCCGAAGAGAGTCCCCGTTCTCGTCGCCGCCGGATGACCCGCACCTGGGGGTAGATGGAGCTTAATTCCAGGGCAATTTGCCAGGTGCGATCCGGGCTGTCATCATCCACCACGATCAGCTCGTAGGACTGGGGTTGTAATTGATCCAACAGGGTGATTAACCGCTGTAGTAGGGCCTTAATATTGTCAGCCTCGTTATAGGTAGGAATGGCCAGGGAAAGGTAGGGGCTAGCCGAGCAGGGGCCCTGTTCACCGGGGCTGAGATCGACCACCTGGCGAATTTTTAACGCCCCCGTCGGGCAGGGAACCAGCTGTTGCCAACAAACTTGAGAAACCATAAACCTAGGGGCGGAAGCAACTGCGGTTTGCCGCAGTTAAGGTCATCCCAGTCTACCCCATGACAGCTCCCTAATCGGGGATTACCGATGTCCAAACGGGAGGGATTCGCTATCATCGAAGGCAAATCCTGAGAGCGGTATTTCCGGCGTCGTTGTTCAAGCGAAGTTTTGCTCTAAGTCATTCTGTTCTAAGTCATGAGTCTAAATGTTAAAACAGTCTGCCCTACTGGGATTCTAGACAGCACCAAGGCCGACTACTTTCGCCAGACAATCAACCAACTACTGGCGGAGGAGGTCGATGTGATTTTGATTAATCTAAGGGATGTTACCTTTGTCGACAGCTCTGGTTTGGGCACCCTGGTGGTAGTTTTAAAACAGGTGAGGAGCCTGAATCGGAGACTTTGTCTTTGTTCCATCAATGATCAGGTGAAGATGCTATTTGACCTGACCAGCATGGACAAGGTGTTCGAGGTCTACGAAGACGAAGAGGCCTTTTCAGAGGCCGTTCTTGCCTCCTCCTAGGGAACTTCCACCATCACTAAGGACATGTCATCGTGGGCGACCTGGCTACTGTGGTGTGCCTTGACTGTATCCAGGATCGGGTCAATTCCTATCTCTCCCGGAGTAGAAATAATCAGGTCCACAAAGGCCTCCAGGCCGAAATAGTCCTGGTTGGATTTCCAGATTTCGTAGACACCGTCACTGAACAGGTAAAGTCGGCTTTGGGGAGGAACTTGACACTGGCTCCAGCTATAGTCACTATCCGGAAACATACCCACGGGCACTCCAGGGGTATACAACTGTTGGGTATGGAGCCCTTGCTCCTCATCAAGGGATACCAGCAGGGCTGGCGGATGGCCTGCGCTGGCATAGAGGAGTTGACGATTGGCACAGTTGAGGACGCCGTACCAGATGGTGAAGTACTTTTGGTGTTGGTCCCCCATCTGAAAGGTTTCGTTCAGGCCCCGTAGCACCTTTTCAGGACGATAAAAACTGACATCCGGCAAGGACTGGGAACGCAATACATTCAAAACCGATGTGGATAGTAGGGCGGACCCCAGACCATGGCCGGAAACATCCAACAGGTAAATCACTAAATAGTCCGGATCTAGCCAGTAGTAATCGTAGCAGTCCCCCCCCAGTTGTTGGGACGGTAAAAATCTGGACTGAATCGGGATCTTGCCCCCCTGGTCCGGAGGGAGAAGGGAGCGAACGTAACCCTCTGCCTCTGCTAGCTCTGCCTCCAGCCGTGATTTTTGTTGACGCAGATCCTGGGTCACCTGGTAAAGCCGCAGCCCCGCCCGGACCCGGGCATTAAGTTCCTCAATATCAACCGGTTTCGAGAGCAGGTCATCGGCACCCGCCTCTAACCCCTTGACCCGATCGGCGGCGCTGTAGCGGGCAGTGAGCAAAATCAAGACGGTAATGTCCAGTCGGGGATCCTGTTTTAACCGGTGGCAAAGGGTAAGGCCGTCGATCTCCCCCGGGATATTTAAATCAGAAATGATCACCCGCGGCCCTAGGGTCTCCGCCAACGCTAGTCCCTCTTCGCCACTATCGGCGGTGGCCACTGTGTATCCCTGGGCTACCAGGGCCTCCACCAGGGGCTGTTGGGTGCAGGCATCGTGCTCAATAATTAGAATATCCGTCATAGCCCGGCTCTGCCCCCTGCAGAAAACTAAAAGAAAAGCATAGAACCTCAACCCTGGTGCCGTTATCGGTCTACCGTAAGCCTAGCCCCCTTCCCGATAACCTCCTGTCGCCTATGGATTCCCCCCGTTGCTCCCTGCCTAACCGCTGCGTATTACCGGTTTATAAATCCCCCCAGGATTACCAAGCCTATCGAATCAGTCCTAAGGATACTAATCGTCTAGCCCTGGTCTTTGATCCGGTGATTGCCAACATATCCCTGACCTACTGCGTGGAGATTTTTGATGTGGGGGGTAAAACTCCGCCCAATCGTCACCAGATTGCCGTGGAAATGTTCTTCGTCCTCAAGGGGCAGGGTATCGCCCGCTGCGATGGTAAAGCTGTACCGATTCAAGCTGGTGATAGTATTTTAGTGCCTCCTAGCGGTATCCACGTCATTGAAAATACTGGCTCCACTCGTCTCTATACCCTTTGCATTATGGTACCGAATGAAGACTTTGCTGAGCTCATTCGTAGTGGGATTCCAGTTGAGTTGGATGAGGAGGATTTGGCGGTGCTGGGCCGGCGAGACCGGGGTTTCGCCTCCACGGAGGTTTAGGGGGTTGCTGCCATGGGGCCCTATAGCGTAGATCCCCCCCAGTTAGGGTGTCTGACTCTGCCGCCTGACTCCGGCGCCGCTGGTGAGCCAGTGATTCTGGAGGCCGATATCTATTATCCCCAGGGTGAGGGACCGTTTCCTGTGCTGCTGATGCGTCAGCCCTACGGTCGGGCGATCGCCTCCACGGTGGTCTACGCCCACCCTCGCTGGTACGCCAGCCAGGGCTACATCGTGGTGATTCAAGACGTGCGGGGGCGAGGCACCTCCACCGGAGAGTTCGATCTCTTCAGACACGAAGCCGGGGACGGCTATGCCACAGTTCTATGGGCAGCCAATTTGCCGGGCAGTAACGGTCGGGTGGGGATGTACGGATTTTCCTACCAGGGTATGACCCAGCTCTATGCCGCCAGCCAACGGCCAGCCCCTTTGAAAACCCTGATTCCCGCCATGGTGGGCTACGACCTCTACCAGGACTGGGCCTACGAAAACGGGGCCTTGTTATTGCAATTGGGTCTGGCCTGGGCGCTCCAGTTGGCGGCGGAAACCGCCCGACGCCGCCAGGACCGCACCGCCTACCAGCGACTGTACCAGGCCGCCCACCACCTCCCCCTGGATGGCCCGAACCCCGCCTGCCCTGCCCTGCTGCGGGAGCTCGCCCCCGAGAGCTTCTTCCACGATTGGCTCCGCCACCCCCAGGATGGCGCCTACTGGCAGAGCCTGCGTCCCGACCTCAGCCAGGTGGATCTGCCAATGCTGCACATGGGCGGCTGGGCCGATCCCTATCTGCGGGGGGATCTACGCCTCTATCACCAGATGCAACGGCAAAGTTCCCAGCTCCAGCACCTCTGGATCGGCCCCTGGGGCCATCTGCCCTGGAGTCGCCGGGTGGGCCTGCTGGACTTTGGGCCAGCGGCGGATAGTCCAGTGGACCGCTTACAGCTGCAGTGGTTTGACCACTTCCTCAAGGGACAGTCCACGGACCTAACCACAGCACCGTCGGTGCACCTGTTTGAGATGGGTAGTCACCAGTGGCAGGCATTTAACCACTGGCCATCGACCACCCCTGAGTGCCTCTACCTGAGGAGTACAGGATTAGCCGCCATCCACCCCCAGGATGGTGAGTTGACCACCACCCTGCCTGAGCGCCAGGGACAGGATACCTGGGTTCACGATCCCTGGCGGCCGGTGCCCTCCCAGGGAGGGCATAGCGCCATACCAGCGGGCTACTTTGAGCGATCAGCTCTGGACGGCCGCAGTGATGTCCTGACCTACACCACCTCTCCCCTGGTCACCCCTCTGCAGGTGGTCGGATCAGCGCACCTCAGTCTCTATTGCCAGGCTGATTCCATCAGTTTTGACCTGAGCGCTATCCTATCCGAGGTCTACCCCGATGGTCGGGTAATCAACCTTACCCAGGGGCACAAAACCCTAGGGGAGGGCGGCCCTGGGGATCTGCTCCTGCTGGCCCTGGATCTGCATCCCACCAGTTTCCTGATCCCCAGGGGCCATAGCCTACGGTTGAGTCTAGCGGCAGCCTGCTTTCCAGCCTATCCCGTCAATAGTGGTACGGGCCAGCCCCCCGGCACATCAGAAACCATAGACCACCGGATAATCACCCTGGTGGTATGGCACGGCGGCGCTTACCGTTCTAGCCTCGAATTACCCCGCCGGTGAGGGGGGCTTAGCCTGCTTAGGCTGAGCCTGACCATGGCCAAAGTAAGCCTCCAGCACCTTCAAAACCATGGGAGCTGTCACCTTTCCGCCGCCCCCGCCGGAGTGTTCGGCGAAGGCCACGATTAGCACCTCTGGATTATCTAGGGGAGCATAGGCGCCAAACCAGGCGTGGGATAGCCCAGGGGGAGCTTCAGCGGTACCGGTCTTACCGGCAAAGGCTGGCAAATAGGAGACGTTGAGGGAAGAGGCGGTACCGGAGGTAATCACCTGGCGTAACCCCCGTTTCAAAACGTCCAGGGTAGACTCGCTTAAGTTTACAGACTCCCGCCAGTCCCGGGCCGTTTCGTTATCTTTGCGGAGATGGGGAGTGACTCGATAGCCGCCGTTCGCCACCACGGCAAACATGATCGCCACCTGCAGGGGGGTAGCCTGGAGAAAGCCCTGGCCAATGGACATGTTAATGGAGTCACCAATTACCCAGTCCATATCCAGGTTTCCTTGTTTCCAGCTATTGTCGGGCACCAGGCCGGCGCTTTCTTCAGCACTGAGCTCAAAACCGGTTTTACGGCCAAAGCCAAAGCGACGGGTCATTTCAATCAGGGTGGGGCCCCCCAGCCGCATGGCCACCTGATAAAAGAAGGTGTCGCAGCTCCAGGCCATCGCTCCAGTAAATCCTAGGGGGCCAAACCCGGCTCGGTTCCAATCCCAAAACTGAATTCCACCCACCTGCACGTAGGGATAGGTGGGCAGCACAGCATCCGGGCTATACTTGCCGGACTCCAGGGCCGCGGCGGTGGTGACGATCTTAAAGGTGCTGGCCGGGGGAAAGGCCTGCAGGGCCCGGTTGAGGAAGGGGTGATCCGTCCCTTGGAGCTGTCGCCATTGCTCCTGGGTAATGCCGGTGGTAAAAATATTAGGGTCGTAGGTGGGTCGGCTGACCATGGCCAGAATCGCTCCATTACGCGGATCCATGGCCACGATTGCCCCCTTCCGTTTACCCAAGGCCGCCTCCGCCGCCTTTTGTAGTTCAATGTCGAGGGTCAGCTGAATATCTTGTCCAGAGATCGCTGGTTTATTCCCCAGGATACGAACTACCCGGCCAGCACTATCTACCTCCACCTGTTGACCACCCCAACTCCCCTTGAGGATGGATTCAAAGACGGCTTCAGCCCCCATCTGGCCCACTATATCCCCTAGTCGGTAGCCCTGGTCCTGTCGATCCTTAAGTTGCTGATCGGTCAGCTCACCGGTGTAGCCCAGCAGGTGGGCAGCCAGATCGCCGTTGGGGTAGTTGCGCACGGCCTCCGCCTCCAGGCGGACTCCTGGCAGCTCTTGACTATACTCCGCCAGGGCTGTTGCCTGGCCTGGGGTAATGCCACTGGCGACAACCATCGACTCAATGGATTGGTAACCGGCCTTTTCCAGTCGGCTTTGAATCTCCTGGGGGGGAATCTTGAGGATTTTCGCCAGGCGGTTAATTACCGCTGGCCATTTTTCCTTAGGTAGGGCAATGGGCCAGATGGAGACGGTTTGGGACAGGCGACTACTGGCCAGTACCTTGCCATGGCGGTCGGTAATGGTGCCCCGGCCCGGACGTTTGGCAATCAGACGAATACGATTACTATCGGCTAATTGACGATTGCGATCGCCGTTCACGATCTGGAGTTGAAATAGACGTAACCCAAAGGCTCCCATCACTAATACCGCGATCAGCATCAGGATCACGGCCTGCCACCTACGACCAATGGTACGGCCTGCCAGGGTATCTGGGCCTGTAGACAGGTCTTGCAGTAGGGTCATAGGCTGGGGAAAATAAACTCAGGGTCACAATTCTTTATTGTACACGGGTAGACAAGGGTGATCTCCGATTCTGGGGGGTGCCCAGAATCGGACTGAGGCCTCGCGCAGAAATAAGTTGAACCATTGCGATTATTGAGAAGGCAATATTTGATAGTTCCACTCCCCATGAAAAGTGTCGTGCTCAATCAGGATAGAATCAAGCTGCTCCTGACTCACTTGAATGCCTGTGGGATCTTTCCCTTCATCGATAGCAGCATTCACTCTCAGCCCTGTCGATGTCTTTGTGTTGGCAATTAAGTTGACGACTACTTCTCGGCTGACTAAGAGGTTGTTTGAAAAGCCAAAGAGAGTCTCAAACTATACCTATGGAGTAGG
>JBEIGU010000116.1:0-12545 GCA_040381765.1 Leptolyngbya sp. | reverse complement strand
CGAGCAGAGTTTTAATATGTCTCTTTAAGACCTTCCACACCCTAGGAATTCCATGGCTACCTTTGCCGCTGCCACCGCCGAAAAAATAGGCCGCTACCTGGGTTACCCGGTGTCCAACGTGTCTCAGTCTGAGATTGCCGCCGCCCTGACGGCGATCCAGGGGATGACCAATACGACCTATAGCGATAACTCTATTGCCGCGATCGAAAGCTACATCACTCGCCTTGATGCTCTAGTGACGGCCATTAATACCCAGACCACCACGGAGGGCTCTACCCTTCTGCCGGAGTTGCGGCGGGAGTATCGCCGGTTTTGTGCCCTGACGGCGATCGCCACTGGGTTGCCTATTTTTACCGACACGGCGGGGGCGACTCAGACCTAGCCTGTGCCAAGTGTTCACACCTCAAGCTACAGCGCTACAAGTAATTATGAAAGTGGGGCTGATGTCCGGCCGGATCGTTCAGGTGTAGAAATGGCAGTACGCAGAGGCCAAAAGCCAAAGAGCCCTGGTTCCCTTGATATGGCGGATCGGGGCAATTGGACAAGTACATATATTGTCAAGGATTTATGCAACTGGGTTGTTGATGAGGATTGCGATGGAGCCTACCGCACTGGTTGCGGGCATTTGTTTATGCTCACTTGTGACAAGTCAAAAGACCATCGGATCAGGTTTTGCTGTTATTGCGGCAAGGAGCTTGGACACGAACTAAATAAATGAGCAAAGGCCACTCAGGCCTAACCTGTGCCAAGTGTTCACACGTCAAAAAGTGCGGGCGCTTGCACAGATCTACCGCTTTGGCCCTTCATCCCCGGCGACCGCACAAAGAACAAGCGTGAACACCCCAATACTGAGGTTCCCTAATGGCCCTGTCTTCCGCTGAAATTGAATCACTCCGTCGGTACCTCGGGTATCCTGCCGGGGCGCAGTACAAAACGGAGCTGACTAATCGCTGTACAGAGGTGCTCGACAGCTTCAGCGAAGCCACAATTCGCGGCCACCTCCGTCAGCTGGATCGCCTCCAGCAGCAAATCACCAACGTGGTTCCCTTTGCGGCGGAAACTTTCAACTCGGGGGCCGGTGGGACTCGCCAGTACGGCCAGGGTCAGCGCATGGCTACGCTACATCTGGAGGCCAATGGCTACATTGATGAGATTGCCGCCACTATTCGCCTAGGGATCTACCGCCGCATTTATCCCCAAGGCGGCGGCTCTCGTACAATTCGAGGGTGACGAACTCTATGGGCCGCTGTGTGCTCCTAGCGGCTCTTTTTCTCGCATTCGGGTAAGCTAGGCTTGTCTCAAGATGAGTCTTACCCGTTGCCTGCCGACATTTCCTACCAGTGCGCCTCCTACCGATCGCAGCTTCCGGCCTGGAATTTGCTGGAGGATGTCTATGCTGGCGATCGGGCTTGGGTGCAGACGCAGCCCGATGGCACATTGCAACCCAAGGCCAACGCACAGCGCTACCTGCCGCGCCTGCCGGGGGAGGATGGGCCTGACTACACCCTCCGTCTGAGCCAAAGTCATTTCTCGGACAAGTTTGCCCAAACCTGTAGGGATTTTCTGGGCCTGGTCTTTAACAACGGTGTGCGCCTGGTGGATGTCCCCAGGGCGATCACTGACAACTGGGACAACCTGAGTGGGACTGAGCAGACCGGCGATCGCATGTGTGCCGATCTGGGTCTGGCCGCTCTCCGCTTCGGCCATAGCTTCAGCCTGGTGGACTTCCCTGCCGAAGACTCCAGCATTGTCAGCCTGGCCGATGCCCTGGGGGCCGGTCGCCATCCCTACTGGCAGTCGATTACTCCGCTCCAGGTGATCAACTGGCGGGTGATGAGGCAGGCGGGCCGGAATGTCTTGGCTATGGCGGTGCTCTGCTATGAACAGACTCTGCCTGAGGGTGAATTTGGCGAGGTGGCTCAGACCTTCTACCTCAGACTCACCCCTGGCCGCTTCGACACCTTCACCCTTGAGAAGCAACGCAATGGGCAAATTCGCACGATCTACCACCCCGATCGCTCTGGGGTGATGGGCCGCAAGGTGCGCGGCATTCTCCAGCCCTTCGACCATATCCCTTTGGTTTGCCTCTACGGCGGCGATCGCACTGGCTTCTTTTCCAGCAACCCCACGCTCTACAGCCTGGCTAAGCTCAACATTGCTCACTACCAGATCGTCTCGGACCACCGACAGAAAATGCACTACTGCTGCTTCCCCTCTCCGGTGCGGGTGGGGGGTCAGGGCGACGATATGGTACTTGGGCCGAAAAAGATTGTTGATGTGCCTCTCGGCGGCGGCTTTGCCTGGGCTGAGCCCAACTCTCAGAGTCTGGCCATGAGTCGGATCGAGGTGCAGGATATTGAGAAGGAGATGGACTTTTTGGGGGCCGACTACCTGGTCAAGCCCAGCGATCGCCAGGCGGCGGCGACCACGATGATCAGCGCCAAAAAGATTGAGTCGGAACTGTACCTGTTTGCCTCCGACTTCGCGGCGGGCATTACTGAATGTCTGCGTCAGCATGCCCTCTGGTTGGGCCTGCCCTCCGGGGGCCGCTGTGAGTTGCAAACTAAGTTCTTTAGTGACTTGGCCAGTGACCCGCAGCTTCTGCTGGCTTACTTGCGGATGCATGAGCTAGAGGCCATCGATCGCACTGAACTGCGCGAGCTGGCTAGCGCTACTAAGTTTTTCCCTGACACTTTCCTAGGAGCTAATCACCATGCCTAATTTTGCTAAAGTCCTTCGCTCCCTCCGAGCTGCTGCCCCGGCTGAAGCTGCGGATCTGCTGTCTCAGTTGGATGTCCTTGAGACCGAGCTCACCGCCTATATCGACATTGACCCCGAGCAGGCCCGGGCGGCGATCGCTGCCCAGCAAACTCGAGCGGCCAGTGATGCTCAACTCCAGGCGGCGATCGCTGAGCGCGATGGCTTCAAAACTCAGCTTGCTGAGCTACAGGCCCAGGCGCTCGCCGCACGGAAGGAAACCGCCGCTGTGCGCGGCCTGGTCTCTGCCGGGGTGCGGCCTGACTATGAGGCGCTGTTGCTTCCCACTGTGCTGACCGGCTTTGAGGTTGCTGAGGATGGCGCGATCGCCCCCAAGGCTGGCCTCTGGGAAGACTTGAAGGTCAAGTATCCGGCCATGTTCCATGCTGACGATGCCGCTGGCACGGGTACCACTACGACCGAGGCTGCTGCCAGTACCCCCGCGCCGGTGGCGGTGACCAATGGGGTCATCTCTGGTGTTGACCCTGGGGCCGTGCTGGCTGGTGGTGTAACGCTGGCTTAGTTTTCGATTCACCCTCTCACTGAATAGGTACTGATATGGCTATCGAAGATCTCTATGGCAAAATCCTTGCCCTTGGTGTGCAGACTATTCGCAAGCAGACCAATTTGGCACAACTGGTCAACCATGAAACCGCTGGCGATCGCACCCAGGGCTCAAGCCGGGGCGGGATTACCGAGGTGATTGTACCGCCAGAATTTACGACCCGCGACATTACTCCAGCGGCGGTGCCTCCCGCTTCTGCTGCTGCGCCGAGCCCGACCACGGTGCAAGTTCCCCTCGATTTCTGGAAGGAGGTCAACTTTCCCCTGACGGAGAAGCACATTACTCTACTGGAAAACGCCGATACAGCCGCGCCTATGTTCCTCGACAATGCGGTGGGGCCGATTGCAGAGGCGATCACCGCTAGCATTGCCGCGAACTATACCGGTATCTATGGTCAGGTGGGGACCCCTGGGACTACGCCTTTCGCCAGCTCCCCTACGGTGGCCCAGCAGGCGCTGACGCTGTTGACCAAGCAAAAGACTCCCCGCTTTAACCGGCAAATGAGCCTGAACACGTCGGCCTACGGCAATGCGATCGCCCTCGACGCCTTCCGCAATTTCTACCAGAGCAATAGTTCTGAGACTCTGCGCGAGGGGGTTGTGTCTCGGGCCTATGGCTTCGACTGGCATGAAGACGCGGGCCTGGATGGCATTGCCCACACCAGCACGGCCTTGACGGCGGGCGCGGCTACGGTCAATGGGGCCCATGCGGTGGGTGCCACTACGGTGTCGATTGCCAAGGCGACCAACACCAGTCCTCTGGTGGTCGGCGACATCCTGACCTTCGCCGGGGATTCTCAACAGTATGTGGTTCGGACGGCGGTGACCCTGGCGGTGGGCAACACCAGCGTGAGCATTAGCCCCCCTGTGAGGGTGGCCAAGGCTGGCTCTGAGGCGGTGACCCTGGCCGCTAGCACTAGCGTTAACCTGGCCTTCCACCCCTACGCCTTTTGCTTTGACTCTCGCCCGGAGTCTCGGGTTAGCCTGCCGGGGGTCAAGAGCACGACCATGAGCTTTGTGGATGACATGACCGGTGTCGTTTTGAGCCTCTCAATCAAGGAAGAGTATCACCAGCTGGGTTTCTACCTCTCTTGCCTCTGGGGTACTGAGTTGGTCGATCCTCGTCTGGCGGTTCGCATTGCTGGGTTGGCGGGGTCGTAATGCAGTTAGCTACTTTGGCGATCGCTGCCGACAACCCCCAGGGCTGGATGTTGATCAACGTGGCGGATTTTGACCCGGAGATCCACCGCCTCTATCAGGCCGAACCTCCCTCGAGGGAGGCCAAGTCTCCCTCGATGTCGGCTTCTGGGGGTGAAACTCAGCAGACCCTAACGGAACTGCGGGCGATCGCCAGTGATCTGGAGATCCCTGGCCGCTCCTCGATGGGCCGGGTTGAGCTAATCGAGGCGATCGCTGCTCGTGATCCGTCTTTGCTGACATGAACTTTGAAGCTGCCTACCTCGCGGCCCTGGCTGCGCTGATTGTGAGTTTGGGGGGAGTTGTACCCACGGCTCCCGCCCTAAGCTTTCGCGATTCTGAGCTTGCCCACCTCCGGGCCATTGTCTTGGCGGTGGACGGTACGCTGCCGGGGGTGCAGTTGAACTACCACGATCTGGTGTTGGCGAATTGGCGGGCGGCGATCGTGGCGAGGGGTGGCACGGTGCCGGGGGTGCAGTTGAATTTCAGGCTGTCGCACTTGCTCCACGTCCAAGCGTTTCAACTGGCTCTAGGCAATTCGGTCGGATTCTCTGGGAATTACCACGAAGCACTCTTGCAACTGGTGCGATCGGGCCTCAACTTCTCTGCCCTCACGGCCCTGCCCTCTGGCCGACAATCCGCCGTAACTACTGCGGCTAATACAGCGGCGGCAACCTTGAGCGTGACGCCTCAGAGCATTATTGACGCTCTATCGGTAGGTCGTGGGCTATGCTCTATGCTGCCTGGCGATGGATGCTTACTGGCGAGTACTGGTGGGGCCGTGACGGTGCAGGGCGATCCTGTGGGCGCGATTAGGAGTTGGACGGGGGTAGAGCTGGCGACTCAGAGTAATGCGAGTCTGCAGCCCACGAGTGCGGCTGGGGGGCTTTATGGCGATGGCTCTAAATTGATGCTTCTTGGAGGGCTATCAGTTGGGAGTATGGAAGCTGTTTGCGTTCTTGATGCAGAACTATCTAACGGGAGGGGTTTCTGGCAGACCGGCGGGGGCGGATTTTCGTGGACTCCGTTCGGTGACAATAGGGTTTATGAACATTTTGGTACTAGCACTCGGATTAACAGTGGCGTTATCAGTAACTCTACAGATAAATCAATCTATCAGCCAAGGCTTGACGGTAGCACATTAACACTGCTATGGAATGGAGCCCAAATCGCATCCCAAGATGGACTGACACCATTTCTTGTTGCTCCTTCAAGTCGAACACTCTTCAGTAATGGTCTGGAGTTTTATATCGGAATTTTATCGGCAATGGCCTTTAATTTAGCTGTTTATAACACAGGGCAAAGAGCAGCCGTCCGTGAGTTTTGCCGCAACTACTACGGGGTGACTTACTAATGCTGTCACTTCATATCTGGCAATACTACCTAATCGTCCCGATCGCCGCCCTCGCCGCTGCGGATGCCGTTGCACCGGCCCTGAACAATCCTGATGGGATTGTCGCCACATTTAGGCGCTATCCTCTCCCTGATGCCGAGGGTGAATACCTAGAAACCGCAACGCATTACCTAGCCTCTTTCGTGGCCTGTGACCTGGCTACCGAGGGCACCCCCAGCAGAGAAGCCCTAGGAGTAGCCTTAACTGCAAGCTCAGCACTATCCTCTATCTTGTGGGTGCGCTGTGCCAACCCTCACCACACCGATACACCGCCTGAAGCTGTGGGCATTGTGGTGGCCTCGAACTGGGCCGCATTTGCCCCTGGGGACATAGTTGATTGGGAAGCCGTGACTCAGGCAGTCGGCTCCCTCTAGTCGGGTAGGGTACCCGCTCTAGGGGGCGATCGCGGAGCGTTCCCCCCTGGTGGGGGAAATCGCTATCGACTCCGGGTGTTCCCCCCAACCCACCCCCCACCACTGTATTTAGGCCACGCACTAAATTTTTATTTTTCTGGGGGCTTGGGCCAGGCGGCGACGAAGGCCACGGCCAGAATGAGGGCAAAAACTAAGAGCCCCCAGGCATCATCATTGGGGGCGTAGATGGCATCTGGGGGTAGGTCTTGCATGGTAGGGTGCTAAAGTCTTTAAGAGTGTTGGCCTAAAGATTTAGACACTCTTTCAGCTTACTTCAACCTGGTTTTTAGCTCTCGATACAGCAATCTTGCAGCGTAGCCATGCAGGTTACCCGATCGCTGAAAGATATTTTTACCTTTTTCCTTTAGTTCGTTGCGTTTGGTGATCAGCTTTTGGCTTGGCTCACCAGTGGCCCTGCCGGTTTCTACTCGCAGGGCTGACCATTGCCAGAATGCAACCCTGCACCACCGACAGCCGATCGGCGTTGGAGAGTCTTTCTTGTCGCCCTTCGATCGCCTGGCCTTGCGTTTCTGGCGGGTGGGGGCTATTCCGCCTTTGGTGCCGCTGCTGGGCTGCTCGATCGCAGCTCCCAGGGCGGCTTTGAACTGCCCTAGGCTGTGGTTATGGGTACACCAGTTGCCTTTGTTGCTCATGCGCTGGCTGGTGCGCTCTCTGCCGTCTGGGTCTAGGAACCGCTCGAAGGGGTAGATTCGAGTTAGCCAGATCACCATTAGGCTGTGGCTGAAATTTAGAGAGGCCATGGCTTCTAGGTAAGGGGTAAACTCTGGCTCGGCGATCGCCTGGTCGATTGCGGCCTCGGTTGCGGCGATCGCTCCGCTGATTACCATGGCCTGCTGGGCCAGAAATCGAGTGTAGGCGCTAATGCCCATGCCAAAGGTGCCGGGAATTTCGACCCATGCTCCCTTCCGCCTTAGCTTGCCGCCTTGGTATTGCTTATCCCATCGGGCGGCGATCTTGCCTGTAGCCTGCTCTGCCAACCAGGGCAGGATGCCGGGGACTGGCTCTCCCCAATCCATCTGCCCATCGAATTCCATTGCCTCTGGAAACTCCCGCGCGAGCTGCAACCTAATCCGATTTACCAGACTTGCCCGCTGCCTCACTAGGCTCATGCGTTGCAGCCACTGCTCCCGAATTTTGGCGATCGCTTGTCCCTGCTTTGGTATCCAAGCACTCGGTTCCTGGTGCTTTTCTTGGCCGTAGCTGGCCATGGAGAGGGCGTCGAGGTGATCGTTTTTCCCTAGGCCTTTCTCGCTGCGATACCGGGCCAACCTCCGACCGGCGACTTTACGGCAGTCAAAGCCTCTGGCCCTAAACCAGTGTGCAAAGGCTTCGTCGTATTTGCCTCCGGTGGGCTCGTAGACGATCAGGTCGGGCTTGAGGGCGGCGATCGCCTCCATGTCCTCGGCGCAGGGGTGGATATGCCACCACACAAACTCTTTACTCTGGCTGTACTCCTTCAGGTTTGCGGGCGCACTTTCTAACATGCAGCAGGTCGCTACGTTCTTCGAGATGTCGATTCCTATTATTTTCATGATTTCTCCATACAAATTTTTACCCCGCCTGGTGACGGGGTAAAAAAAATCGGGTGTTGTTCGGTAACTCTTCAAACTGCCTCTTGGGCAGTCGCTTCGGCTCTTAAAACGCCGATGAGAGGGCGGACTTTTCGATCAGAATAAAAATTGCTGGGCTGTCTTTTACTCTTGAAATGCCCAAGATTTTGGACACCCCGGCGATCGCACACTGTAGAAACAGCCCGCCCTACGGTAAGGGTTTGGAAGCCTCCCCGCAACCCCCCAATGATGAGAGGTTTCGCCCATTGGCTTGGGCTCATCAGGCGGGTTCTGCGGGCAGTGGAGGGGGCAGGGTGGGGGCTGGCCGCTGAGCTAGGTGTATTCCTATCGTGGCCTCGACTGGGCCAGCCTCGACCGGGGGCAGTGGGGCTCCTTCCTCGTAGGCGATCGCTGTTACGACCTCGAGCAGAATACTCTTAAGCTGGTGACTATCTACTGAATCCCACTTCTCAAAGGCAGATTCCATCAGCAGGCAAAATACTTCCTCTCGGGTTTTGCCTAGAATCTTGAACTCTACGGCCTGTCCGCTGCTGATTAATTCACAGGCCGTTTGCAGGGCCAGAACATATTTACCTAGGACATCAACTATCTTCCCGTCAATTTTCATGGTTTATCTCGATTGATTGAGCTAGTACGGCATTAGGGTCTAGTTGCAAATACTCCAGTAGGCAAACCAGGCGATCGCACAGGTCACCGGCTGAAAAGTCATCGTCGTAAAGTAGGTGCGTTATCTCGTCCAGGTCGGCGATCGCTATCTTTCGCCATTCATCCATAAAATTTTCCCTCCATGGGTAGGGTGACTCTTCCGTTGGGTATTGGTTGCGGTCGGTTCCAAATGGGTACAGGTGGGGCCTGGGTCGGTGCTGGCACCCATTCGTCAATCGCTGGGGCTATCGCTGGGGCCACTGCACCTTCGGGGGCGACCTCGGCGATCTGCATCTGCGCGGCCTCCATGGCGATTGAAACCATCCCCGGTGAGCACCGGATTACAATCTCGATCGCCTGCTCGGCCTGGTTGTATTCGGCATGGACTGATAACTGTTGCTTCATGGCATCCTTAGGGGGTGACCCCCTGGGTGGACTCCAGAGGGTCGTTAACAGAGTGGTGGTTCCTTTGGTTCCGTTGCTGGTGTCAGGGCTGCCCCGATTCGTCGGGGTGGCTCGGCCTATAGGCGGGGGATAAACGCCAAACTTTTACCTATCCGGGGGGGTTGCTGCCCTGGCCCCCTTTCCGTGGCCCATGCCGTGGCGCTATGGCTCTATATCGCTGCACTCAACGGCGATTGCGCCTGAGAACTCACCCAGGTTCTGTGCTGCTTGCTTTAGTTGCTCCAGCTGCTGGTTTCGGGGCTTACTCAGGAAGGTTTCTATTGCCACTGTCAGCGTCATGTTCAGCAGGATTTCTACGGGCTTGCCCTTCGCTTCGATGGGCTGAGTGCTGAGACCATTGGCTAGCATCCATCCGGCCACCATGTAGCCGTTTATGGCGACCATTAGGGGCTCGGGTATCTCTGCGGTTATGGTGTTATCCGCTTCGGCTCGGGCGATTGCCTCACGGCAGGCGGCTACTATGGCTTCGTCTTCGCTCATGTCGGCGATCGCCTGGAGGGCGGCGAGTAGGCTCTGGATTGTGCTGTCTTTCATCGGGCGGGTTCCATGATGTTGAGGGTGTCTGAGCGGGCGATCGCGTAGCGGACTCGGTTGCTAGGGTCTACGGTGGCCATCTCGTTGCACAGCACTGCACAGGCCAGGCGGCTGTTTGCCTCGGCGATGATCATGTTGTCGCGCATTCTGAGATCTATGACGGACCACAGCAGGCGGGGGATGTCGTTGACGTTGCCGATGGAGAGGGTCTCGTATTTGGCGCTTTTGTCAATCTCACCCAGGGCCTTGCCCCAGAGGTTTGCAACGGCTAGCACTCTGCAATAGGCGATCCTGACTGGCTTGCTCTGGCCTGTTGTGTTGCGAATGGCAAAGGTTAGCGTCGGCCTGAGTGTGATGCTTGTGTGGGCGCATTCGCCCATGGGTTCTGTAGGCATAGAGCTCATGGTGGGTAGGGTGGGCAGCACGGGCCCGGGGCCGGTGCGGGGAAGAAAGCGGCCCCTTTCGAGGCCGCGCGGATTTGAGCCGTGTATCTATTATGCACATAAAAGAGCCGATAACGCTATAATATGCACATAAAGACTTTCCCTTGCATTCCTTGCTGGGTTTGGGTTTGAGTCGTATCTGCTGCGAATATGCGTACAATAGGAGTATTGAGTTATGGTCTTTAGCAATGCCGAAGGCATCACACCGGGAGGGGCCGGAGAAGAAGACAGAGAGGCTGCACACTCTTCTGAGTCAAGTAGCCAAGACGGGTTTAGCTCATCAGGCAGCCTTGATGAATCTGAGTGTGAGCGAATACTTGGAACGCTTAGGACGTGGGCAAATTTCAGCGTCAGTTTCGCAGGGGGAATGATAGGTCAGTCAATCTCTGAGGCGGAGGAGGAGTTGGCTGACCAGCAGGATTCTGTTGAATGGTATGAGCAGGATATTAAGCGTGCGCAGGCTGCTCAAGAATGGCATCAGGCCAAGGCGGCGAAAATTCGGCGCAGGCTTGAGATACTCAGAGAGCGGCTGAACAGTATTCCCACTCCGCCGGAGGGCTAGGCTATGAAGCTTTTGAAAGACCTTTCCTCTGTCTCGCTGGGCGATCGCGCCTACTTGCCCCCAGCGGCTGGGGTCTACATTGCGGCGACCCCAGACCAGCTGCTCTACGTTGGGCAGTCGGCCAACATGCGCGATCGCTGGATTCAGCACCACAAGCTTGATAGGTTGATGGGCTTTTCCGGTGTGAGGCTTTACTACCTGCTGGCCCCCCAGGGCTTTTGCGGGCAGCTAGAGTCGGCGTTAATTCGGCAGTTTGCGCCACTGCTTAACGAGAGTAAAGGCGAAGTTCCTTTGGGCTATCGCTTTCCGACGACTAGGCTTCAGCCTGCGCCCAAGGTGGTCTACACCGCTGAACTGCCGATTTACCATTACAAGCGCTTCCTACTCTGGGCCTTTAGCGATCGCAAGTCGAAGGCCAATTTGGCCAAGGATGTTCTGGTTGCCCGTGTTGAGGCTAATCAGGCGTTGATCGACCTGAAGCTTGAAGAAGTAGCCAAAAGCTATGGAATTACCGTCGAAGATCTTGTAGACAAGGTTATTCAGGCTGATCTCGGCCCTGACAAGAAAACTGCGGCCCAGTTGGAAGCTGAGCTCGAAAAGTTAGTGAAAAAAAATAGCGATGATGAGGTGATGGGGTCTGAGCCGATTAATGGGGCGTCGTAAGCTCCACCCCACCCACCCCTACAAACGGATCTCCATGTCCACGCAAACCGAAACTGGCACCGCCTGGGCTATGGTTGTAGCCTACCCTTCCCATGGTCGCCGCTACTACCGGTATATGGCAGGCCTGGGCGATCGCATTGATGTCCAGCGCCACATCCCAGGGGGTGCTTGTGGTACCGCGGTCGCAGAGTCCCGTGCATCTGAGGTGGGCCGGTGGGTGCGTCTGGGTCGGAGTACTAATGATGTACTGGGCCTGATTAATTCCTGGGGCCGCAAACCTAATTCTTCCGCAAGTAATTAATATGACTCAAGTTATCTCGATAGTTTCACCTACTGATCTAGCGTTGGCTGCTATTGCTCGACGCCTGGACGATAAAACGATTCTTAGCCAACAGTTAAACGACGCTGTTAATGCGGTGGGCAATCCTCGAAGTGGAGAGTCCGCTTATGTGAGACTGCTTGCGCCTGTAGCTATTCGCTTAGTTTCTGAGCCTCTACCTGAAATTGGGACATTTAAAGAGATTCGGCTAGAGCCTCATTTCTGGTATGAGGGCGATCGCTTGATTGCCTGCGGATGGCTTTGTGTTAGCCATCAAGTTTTGACCCTTGCTGTAGACCGTCACTTTAGCTTCTGGACTCCCAGTGAGGCACCCAGTAGATGATCCGCTTAATGGCCTTGATCTGACCTTCGCTGAGGCTCTGCCGGTGGGCTGTGAGCGTAGCGATCGCGCTCTCGATCGCTACTCTTGCCCGTGCTGAAGCTGTTTGGGGTTCTTCGTCGCCTGCGTGGCTTTCATAGCCGGGGCTGCTCTCGCTCATGCCTAGGCCTCACGGTGGGGGATAGCTCTAGCCTAAGCGCATGCCCTTGCCCCCGCCGAAGGCGGGAAAAATTTTTTTGACCCCAGGGCCTCGACTGCGCCAAAAAAAACCGCCTTGCGGCGGTAGCGGTTTTGGAGATTGTCTTAGGGTCTATTTTGCCTGTTTGTTTCAATCCTTGCGCGGTTTTGAGGCCGGGCGCTACGGTTTTGCGAATCCCCAGGCGATCGCCTCAGAGACCCAGCGATTTTCGGCCACGGGCCGATAGAGTCGGGCGAATTGGCTTGCTTCTATGTCGCTACACCATGCAGCCTGAGTGATCGGGACAATACCCAACCACGCCACATAGAGCCATCGACCGCAGGGTGACCAACCCTTTAGTCGCCCATTTGAGAATATGCCGGTCTGGGGGCCGGTCATTACATCGCCTAGGGCTACGGGTATACCGTCAATCGTTGGCGCTGCTGGGGGTGCGGTCAGTGTTTTTAAGGTTGTCATCTT
>JBEIGU010000115.1:0-12570 GCA_040381765.1 Leptolyngbya sp. | reverse complement strand
TAGTCACTCGAATCCAACGGCAGCTTAGGTTCGAGGATATTTACAGCCAATCCCTTTGGTTTAACCCCGATGAGGGGTTGAGCAAGTTTTTCATGCTATCCAGTTGGGCAACGCTGGATAACAGTTAGTCCAAACTAGAGTTCACTTCACCGGGCCCTTTTCCAATCCAGCCAGCCGTGAGCCTGCCTTTTTCCCCTTTGAAAAGCTAACGGGGCAGCCATTGATTTACGCATCCTTAGACACGGTACAAAAGCGGCGGATATTATTGAACAGGTTGGAGGGTAGCTTTTAAGTTTGCTGCATAGACCAACAGCGACTACTCTAAATACCGCCGGAAGTAGGCGTAGGGGGGGGTCACAAGGGCAACCACCTTGGCGCGGTCGTCGTATTCCCGCAGGCTGACGGCGTCAGCGACGTAGGGTTGGCGCTGGAATGCGGCCACCTCCTCGGGGTTCATCAGACCGCCCTGCAGCTCCAGACTTCTGGTTGAGGCGAGGGAGAGCAACCCACCATAGCCTGGACGGGTGGTGGCGAGGTAGCGCTTCGCCAGGACGTGAAGGCGAATCGGTTCCGTCATCTCCGGGCCATAGGCTTGGGCCAGAAATCGCGCCCCCAGTTCCTCATGGCGATCGTTGATAGACTGGTCAAGGGAGTCTTGGCCATGGCGGTGGAGCAGGTGTCCGATGTCGTGGAGCAGGGCCGCAGCAATCACCCTGGCCGGCTGGCCATGCTTCTCCGCCAGCCAGGCGCTTTGCAGGGCGTGTTCCAACTGGGTTACAGACTCACCGTGGTACTCGCTACCGCCACGGTCTGAGTACAACCCATCGATCTTCAGCAGCACTTGAATGGGTGTCATAGACGATTTTCCCTCCCTATTCCCCACTCCCTGGGCCCTGAGCCCGTTGCCCTGGCCGGCTCCCTTCAGTCAGATTTTGTTGGCGCCTGGCAGTGCCATGACGGTGACGGGGTTGGGCGGCCCTGGGGGTGCGGAAATTGTTGCTCTATAGCATGTAAGTCTCGCCAGAAAATTCGTTTGTTTTGGGTCCACAGGCGCGGAACCAGGGTGCCTAGGAACCGTCAATATATTCACTATATTCACTGGCTGGTTTTGTTTCAGGGAGTTTGAGAAACTCTTCCAGGGTGATAAGGCGAGAGGCTGTGGCAACCATAGTCGTGTCTTGCCTTGAGTAGATGGTTGAGATCATAGCTGGTTTTAAAGGAACCTGGGGGGATAGCAGGGGTTGATAGGTTCAGTAGATTAAAAACCCATGATGACACGGGTAAACATCCAGCGCGGCCCAGTCCGCTGGATGTAGGGTAAATTGGAGCGAGATCGCATTGCTAAAGGGAAACACCTCCCGGGCCAGTTCGCGACGGCGTAGTTCCGCCGGGGTGAGGGGGGCCCGCAGGGAGGCGGCTAACTCCTCCAGCAGGGCCTGCTTATTCACCCGGGTAAACTGGCCCCCCTGCAAAATCACCTGGCCGTTCACCATCACCAGGTCAATGCCGTGGGTGCGACTGCGCTGAATCACCGCCTCCAGGGGATGGATGGTGTCATCCAGGTAGGGGTAGGCCATGTGGTGCCGGTGCGGCACTGGGCGTACTCCATCTGGTAGGGGGGTTCCAGCAGGTGCATGTGCATGCTCACCTGGTATTTATGGGCGTACTCGGTCTGGGTGGTGAGGGCATGGTGGTGACTGTTCCTGGATACACCCACGATCAGCCCCATGAGCATAGGGTAAAACCAATTGCTTCTATCCCACCGGCGCGGTTACCCCCAGGGAAATAAGGTGATCGAGATTTGCCTTCCAGGTCGACATTGTTTATGCCGAGTCTATGTCAAACTAATTTTTATGTCCATGCCAAGCTTATCCCTGTGATCGGCGCCATCTATAAAAGGCACAACCAATGCCAGTTTCGGGTGTGGGCTCCCCACCGTCAGCAGGTGGCGGTAGAATGGCCCGCCGCTGATTGGCCCGCCGTGGCTCTGCAGCCCAGCCCTGGCGGCTACTGGACGGGCCTGGTGGAGAACGTCCCCCCTGGTAGCCTCTACCAATTCCGTCTGGATCAGCAATTGAGTCGCCCGGATCCGGCCTCCCGTTACCAACCCCAGGGGGTGCACGGTCCCTCCCAGGTGGTAGACCCTGGCCAGTATGGCTGGGGCGATGGGGAGTGGTCTGGGTTACCCCTGCACCGCTACGTGCTCTACGAACTGCACGTGGGCAGCTTTACGGCGGCGGGCCACTTCGATGCCATCCTGCCCCGGTTGCCCGTCCTCAAAGCCCTGGGGATTACCGCCCTGGAGCTGATGCCCGTGGCCCAGTTCCCCGGGCAGCGCAACTGGGGCTACGACGGGGTCTACCCCTTTGCGGTGCAGGCCAGCTACGGCGGCCCCGAGGGGCTGAGGCGATTGGTGGATGGCTGCCACCAGCAGGGGCTGGCGGTGGTGATGGATGTGGTCTACAACCACCTGGGGCCGGAGGGTAACTACACCGCTGACTTTGGTCCCTACTTCAGCGATCGCTACCCCAATGCCTGGGGTGAGGCCCTCAACCTCGATGGCCCGGGCAGCGATGGCGTCCGCCAGTATATTCTGGACAATGCCCTGATGTGGGTGGAGGAGTACCACATCGACGCCCTGCGCCTGGATGCCATCGACGCCCTCTACGATCACAGCGCCCTGCCCCTGCTGGCGGAACTCCAGACCCAGGTCCAGGAGTGGGCGGCCCGGCGGGGCTACCCCTGCTACCTGATTGCCGAGAGTGACCTGAACGATGCCCGCATCATTACGCCGGCTGCCCAGGGGGGCTACGGCCTGGATGCCCAGTGGAGTGATGACCTGCACCATAGCCTCCATAGCCTGCTGACCGGCGAAGCCGAGGGCTACTATCAGGATTTTGGCGATCTCGATCAACTAGCCAAGGCCCTGCGCCAGGGGTTTGTCTACGATGGCCTTTACTCCCCCAATCGGGACCGTCGCCATGGCAACGATCCCCGCCAGCGATCGCCCCATCAGTTTGTGGTCTACAGCCAAAACCATGATCAGGTGGGCAACCGCCGGTTGGGCGATCGGCTCAGCACCCTGGTGGGTTGGGAAGGGCTA
The DNA here is from genome assembly GCA_040381765.1 of Leptolyngbya sp. GTDB lineage: Bacteria > Cyanobacteriota > Cyanobacteriia > Phormidesmidales > Phormidesmidaceae > Nodosilinea. The sequence goes on along the minus strand of JBEIGU010000115.1, from coordinate 9,467 downwards.
AAACTGGCGGCGGCGACGGTGATCCTATCCGCCAACCTGCCCCTGTTGTTTATGGGGGAGGAGTACGGCGAAACTGCCCCCTTCCTGTATTTTGTTGATCACGGTGATTCAGATCTGCTGGAGGCGGTGCGCCAGGGACGACAACGGGACTATGCCTACTTTAACTGGCCCACCCCGCCGCCGGACCCGGCTAGCCCGGAGACCTTTAGCCGCTGTCAGTTGCACTGGGAAACCTGGCAACAGGGTCAGGGCGCCCTACTGTGGCGCTTCTATCAAACCCTGCTGGGGCTGCGATCGCAGCTAATTACCGCCACCCCTAGCCCCGGCCAGCCCTACCCCAGGGCCCAGATCACCCGCCCTGGGGGGCTAATCGACTGGCAACCTGGGCCAGGGGTGTTAATCTTGATCAATGTTCAACCCCAGGGGGTATCCTATCGTCCCAGGCTGGACGGACAGTGGCAGCAGCAGTTAGACTCCGCCGATGTTGAATGGCTAGGGCCCGGCGGTTGTGGCCCTGACCCCCTGGCCCCTGGCAGCGAAGTATCCCTCTGGCCCCATAGTGTGGTGGTCTACCGACGACTGCAGGAACCCAGCCGGGAGGTCCCTGGCCCCGCCGATGCCCCTGTCCCCTAGGGAGTTGCCCCCCATCCAGCCATGGTGATTTTAATCGTCGAAGATGAGCCCGAGATTGCCAACCTGATTCGACTTTACCTGGAAAAGGAAGGGTTTACCTGCCAGATCTGTGAGGACGGTGAGGCCGCCCTACACTACCAGCAAACCCTCCACCCGGATGTGATCATCCTGGACTGGATGATCCCTAAGCTAGACGGGCTGGAGGTTTGTAGCCGGATTCGCCAAAATCCTGGCGGAAAGGACCCCTACGTTTTGATGCTAACCGCCCGGGGCGAAGAGATCGATCGCATCATCGGCCTCTCCACCGGCGCCGATGACTACCTGGTGAAACCCTTTAGCCCCAGGGAATTGGTGGCGCGGGTGCGGGCCCTGCTGCGGCGTAACCTGCGCCAAGGTGGGGAGATCCCTGACCAAACCTACCAGACCCCTCATTTCACCCTTGATTTAACCCGTCGTGTCGCCCAACGCCAGGGCTCTGGCTGCCCTGACGACCCCCTGGATCTGACCCCCCTGGAATTTGACCTGCTAGCCACCTTCATGAGCCATCCCGGGCGGGTCTGGAGTCGCCAGCACCTGATCGAAAAACTCTGGGGGGATGACTTCTTTGGGGATGAACGGGTGGTAGACACCCACATCGCCCGCCTACGCAAGAAAATCGAACCGGACTCAGCCCAGCCCACCTACATTAAAACCGTTACCGCCGTGGGCTATCGGTTTGACGATGAGATTTCCCGCTAGTAGGGCTTGGCCTCAATACAAGCCACTTCCCTTGGCTCCTGAGTACTGACACCTGAATTCTGGCCCCCTCTTCGAGCATCCTCAAATTTATGCCACCGAGTATTAGTCGTCTAGACTGACCCCTAGAACCCCAGTACAGACCTCTGGCTCTTGCTTTCCTTGGCTGGTGATTATGTCCCCTGCCGGGCAGAAAAAAGCAGGATAGGGAAAGACCTATCCTGCTGACAAAATATGGAGGACTAAACCCTACCCCGATCAACCCAGGGGTGGGCCAGGAGCGATACTAGATGGAACTCCCCATATCGGTGGTGTCCTTCAGGAAACCACTGTAGGCCTCCATGCCATGCTCCCCAATATCCAGACCCTGGAGCTCCTCCTCTGGGGTGACTCGAAGGCCAGACACGGCCTTCAGCACTAACCAGAAGATGGTGGACAGGACAACGGTAAACAGACCAACGCTGAGAAGACCGATAATCTGGATGCCGAGCTGACTAAATCCACCACCATAGAATAGACCCCGGATGGCATCCTCAGCACCCCCCTGGGTGAAGTTGTTGCCGTTGGCAAACAGGCCCACCGCCAGGGTTCCCCAGGCGCCACAGCCCAGGTGAACCGAGGTGGCACCGACGGGGTCATCGATTCTGATACTGTCGAAGAAGCTAACGGCGAACACCACCAAAATCCCGGCAATCAAGCCAATCCAGAAGGCGCCGCCGTAGCCAACCACGTAGCAACCGGCGGTAACCGCCACCAGACCGGCCAGAATGCCGTTGATGGTCATGGATAGATCGGGTTTGCCATTCACAATCCAGGCGGTGAAGGTGGCGGCCAGCCCGCCGGCAATGGCCCCCAGGTTGGTGGTCACGGCGATGTAAGGGACGGCGGAATCCGCCGCCAATTGGGAGCCGGGGTTGAAGCCAAACCAACCCAACCAGAGAATTAAACAGCCCAGGGTGGCGATGCTGAGGTTGTGGCCCGGCAGAGCATTGACTCGACCCTCGGCGTCGTACTTACCCATGCGAGGCCCCAGGAAGGCCGCCCCCATCAGGGCCGCCCAACCACCGACGGTGTGGACCAGGGTGGAACCGGCAAAGTCATGGAAGCCCAGTTCGGCTAACCAACCACCCCCCCAGAGCCAGTGACCGGTAATTGGGTAGGCAATGCCGGTCAGCAGCAGGCTAAAAATCAAAAAGTCAACAAACTTAATCCGTTCTGCCACCGCGCCAGAGACAATGGTGGCGGCGGTACCGGCGAAGGCCACCTGGAAGAGAAAGAAGGTGTCTTTGTAGAGGTTGATGCCGTCTGGCCCCAAACCGTAGAGCTCAGGAGGACCAGCCAAGAAAAAATTGCCCCAACCCACCCAGGCGTTACCATTGGCGCCAAACATTAGGGAGAAGCCAATAAACCAATAGCCCAGGGTGGCCAGGGCAAAGACGATCAGGTTCTTAGCTAGAATGTTGACGGCATTTTTCTGGCGGGCAAAGCCGGTTTCTACCATGGCAAAGCCGGCGTTCATGAAAATCACCAGGAAGGCCGCAATCAACACCCAGATATTGTTCAGGGTGGTCTGGACATCGGCGGCGGTCAATTCCTCCTGGGCGTGGGCAGCCAGGCCCCAGACCGCCAGAATAGCCAGAGCCAGGGGAATGCAGGCTAACCGAACCCATCCCCCGACTCGACCCATCAGTCGTTGTACCAACCGGTCAAAGGGTGGCACGCTAGCGCTCCAGAAAGACGGTTGAGACTGCCTCCGAAACTTGAAGCGATTTCGCGACACTAGGTTTCGCGACACTAAATTAAACATCTTGACAAACATTCCTTCAACACAATTGAACAGGAAACACGGCCTCAGGCCAGAAAACCAAGTCAAAAAAATAGATCGAATCACTCATGGGCGATCCATCTCTAGGACTATGGGGAGATGAGCCTTAGCCATGGGAAGCACGGGGGTACAATCATCAGACGGATAATGTCTGATAGCTTGAAATCAAAGCAGGTGACCCTGGACACAAGACCAAAGGGATCAAGCTCCATGGTGAAGTCACCAGGTAGATAGGGCTGGCAAAGCCATCTGTTCTGCGAACCCAGAATGTAAAGATTTCACCAATTCCCAGAATAGTAATCTGTATCACAAGGCACAGGTGACTATGGACCGGGGGATTTTCAAGGATGAGGCTCAACTAAATCGGGTGATCTATAGCTGCAGACCCCTGGGCCGGGGCAGCCTTCGGACCCCGGCATGGAAGTTCGATGGGATTGCTTCAATTCGATGGGTCAAACCGGTTGGAGTTTAATAGAACCTGCGCAGGTACTCCGGCACCCCCAGGTCCACTAGCTGCTCTTGCTTAGCCATCACTTCAGCGGTTAGCTGGCGGCGGTACTCCAGTACTTGATCGAGCAGGGCGGGGCGATCGCTGGCCAAAATTTGAATAGCCAGCAGACCGGCATTCTTGGCGTTGCCAATAGCCACCGTCGCCACCGGAATGCCGGCGGGCATTTGCACAATCGAATAGAGGGAATCCAGGCCCTGTAGGCTACGACTGACCACGGGAACCCCAATCACCGGTAGGGGAGTCAGGGCCGCCACCATGCCGGGCAGGTGGGCCGCTCCTCCAGCGCCAGCAATGATCACCTTCAGTCCCCGTTGGTGGGCCGTCTGACCGTAGCTCACCATCCGCTCCGGGGTGCGGTGGGCTGAGACAATTGCCACTTCGTGGGCAACCCTAAACCGCTCGCAAATATCTACCGCCGCTGCCATGGTCGGCAGGTCAGAGTCGCTGCCCATGATGATGCCAATTTCAGCAGTGGTCACTCGCCTCTACCCCCATGAAAAAACCCTGCTTCAGTATGCCATCAGTAGCGAGGGGAGAGCCTAACCTGGGCTCAGCCATCTTCGCCCGAGCCAGAGGGGGGCAGGTCAGGCACCGACTCCACCCTGACATCCACCACATCGACTGCAGTCACATCAATCGTCCCCGCCTCCGCCACCCGCTCAAAGGCCGTTGCTAAAACCTCCAGGGACGTCCCACAATTGGGGCAGGCGATGGCCGTTCCCCTCAGGCCGGTCAGGGAGGTCTGACACACCGGACAGCCGGCCCTGGTGAGGTTACGCTGCAGCCAAAACCGAAAGCCTAAAAAGGCAAACACGGGCGCCAGGAATAACAGCAGTAACAATAGGGCCACGGACTTGACCAACCACCCCAGCCCCAGCAGCCAGATCAGACCAATTAGGGTCAGCCAGCAGCCAATCCCAGAGAGGTTAAACTGAACGGTTCTAAGGTCAAATTGATTCACAACGGTTTACCCTAGTACTAGGTGGCAATGGCGTACGGCGTAAATTGAAGCGAGCCTACAGGCAGGGGTCAGGAGTCAAATTGGTTATATAACCATAGCTAGGTCAGGCATGCCATCACCCTTATCGAGGCCCAGGGTTTGATGGCTAATAAGGGTAGCAAAACTACCCACTAGCCCTATTTTAAGCCTTCTGGGCAAAGCTATATTTAACAATCGATAGGCAATTACGACCATCCTGTAGCCGTTGGTAGGTAACCCGGTCGACCAACCGCCGGAGCAAAAACCAGCCATACCCACTATCGACTAGTTCCCCTGGTTGAGGTTCGGGCAACAGTTCGGGGTTAAAGGGGGCACCCTGGTCTAAAATCCGAATTTCAATCCGATCGCGATAAAGGTCCAGGTCGATAGTAATAGCAGTATCAGCCGGCAGGTGAGCATGGGCGTGGCGGACGGCATTGGTAAACCCCTCGGTTAGGGCCAGGGCCAGGCGATCGGCATAGTATTGTATCCAGCCGGTTTCTCCCTCCAGGGATCGACAAATATCGCCAAACCAATTCTGAACTTGATCAACAAAAACCAGTTGACTTCCTACCTTAAGGTGCTCTTGCCGCATTTGATTGGCCATGATTCACCTACCCGAAAATCAGTGCATTAACCCCAAACCCTATGTAATCAACTATAACCATAGCTACGGTATAATCGCACGGACCGAGAACCTTTACCAACCCTCAAACCTTCCACCGAGAGAAGCGCGTCAGCCTGGCCAAATTATCAAGCTATCCATAGGGGGTTCAGCCTGCAAGTTTCAGTCGATTCTGACTCAGTCCAGCTTATCTGTAGCTGGGGCTAATGGATGACAGGAAAAAATTCCTTAATAAAAAATCAAGTTCAGTTACCCGGATGGTGACTGAACTTGATTAAATGTCTCACCAAAGAGATCTAATCCTGGGGAGAGACCAACTTCCCTTTCAAAATCAGGGCTAGAAAAGACCCAACGTCAGGGACTCTTGAATGGGGAAGGTAGCTCCAACCCCTAACCAAAGGGTTACCAAAGTGCCAAATAGAAACACCGTGGTGGCCAAAGGGCGACGGAAAGGGTTCTGAAACTTATTGATGCTCTCAATGAAGGGCACCAACATCAAGCCCAGGGGAATAGCCGTCATGGCGCCAATACCCAGAAGCTTGTTAGGCACGATGCGCAGAATTTGGAAGGTGGGGTAAAGATACCACTCGGGCAGAATTTCCAGAGGGGTGGCAAAGGGATCGGCGGGTTCACCGATCATGGCGGGATCTAAAACCGCCAGGGAAACGCAGCAGGCGATGGTGCCTAAAATCACCACCGGAAAAATATAAAGCAAGTCGTTGGGCCAGGCTGGTTCGCCATAATAATTATGACCCATGCCCTGCTTAAGCATTTCCCTCAACTTAGGATCGCTAAGATCAGGTTTCTTCAAGGTAGCCATCTAATGTTCTCCTCTCGAGGCTAAGTCAAGACTAACAAACTAGGGGAATAAAACTATCTGGAAAATATCAAACTATCCAGATAAAGCATTAAGTTACAGAGGACCAGAGATTCCCTGCTTACGAATCATTAAGAAGTGGAGTAGCATGAATACCGCGATCGCCCAGGGCAGCACAAAGGTATGCAGACTGTAAAAGCGAGTCAAGGTAGCCTGACCCACCGCTTCACCACCGCGCATTAATTCCACCACGGTGCTACCCACTACGGGAATAGCGCCGGGTACACCGGATACAATCTTAACGGCCCAGTAGCCCACCTGATCCCAGGGTAGGGAGTAACCGGTAACCCCGAAGGTGACGGTAATCACCGCTAAAACCACACCGGTGACCCAGGTTAGCTCGCGGGGCTTCTTAAAACCACCGGTCAGGTAGACCCGGAACACGTGCAGAATCATCATCAGCACCATCATGCTGGCGGACCAACGATGGATGGAACGAATCAGCCAGCCAAAGTTAACATCGGTCATCAGATACTGAACCGAATTAAAAGCCTCTGTAACGGTAGGCTTGTAATAAAAGGTCATGGCAAACCCAGTGGCAAACTGGATGATGAAGCAGGTGAGGGTAATCCCCCCCAGGCAATAGAAGATATTGACATGGGGAGGAACGTACTTACTGGAAATATCATCGGCAAGGGCCTGAACTTCCAGTCGCTCATTAAACCACTGATAGGCTTTAGAGTCGGTAACTTGCTTGGTAAACATGAAAGGGAAAGCTCTAGGTATCTATAAAGACCATTATCCAAGAATGTAACATAGCTGTAACGACTGCGCCGCCTTTCAGTGAGAAAATTATTGCCTATGTCACCCCTGCCAATCGATCAGTCAAATAGCCTCAAGGGGCGTTATGGGGGGGATTTTCCCCTGGTAGTGGCAATCCCCCCACCATGGCATCCACAACATTTCGTTACACTGATTTAATGATTTAACGATGCCTGGGGGTGGCCCAGGCACCCCTGGGTGGTGAAGACACTACCCAGGGCAGTATCTAAACCCAGGTAATTAATCAAGCAGGATGTTGGTGAAGCGGCTATGGCTAGGGCAGGATCGGAGCAGCAGGGTCTATCGGCTCGTACATCAGGGAAGGGGTTTATCCCCCAGGGTTTAAGGCTTCCCGCCCTAGGTCTATCCACCCACCGCCTGGGCAGATGGCTTGCCCTTCTGCTGGTGTGTCTGACCGCCATGGTTACGGTCCTTCCAGGGCCAGCCCTGGCCTTGACCGAGGAGCAGGAGCTGGTGGCAGAAGTCTGGCGGATTGTCAATCGGGCCTACGTTGACGAGGGCTTTAACCACCAAAACTGGTGGTTTACCCGCCAGCGGCTGTTGAACCGTCCCTTGAATGACCGGGAAGATACCTACCAGGCGATTCGCGACATGCTGGCCACCCTTGAAGACCCCTACACCCGGCTGCTACCTCCAAATCAGTACCGTAGCCTGCAAACCAATACGGCGGGGGAACTGATTGGGGTGGGGTTGCAAATTACCAAGGATGATGAGTCGGGATGGCTACGGGTGATCGCCCCGATCGCCGGTTCTCCTGCGGATCGGGCGGGCATCCAACCCCAGGATAGGGTAATCACCATCGATGGCGTCGAGACCCTGACTCTGTCCCTGGATGAGGCCGCCGCCAGCCTACGGGGACGGCCCGGCAGCCAGGTCACCCTCACCCTGAGGCGCGGGGATCAAGCGGACCTGAGGCAGGTGCAGCTAAGGCGCGATCGGGTCACCCTTAACCCGGTGGCAGCCAGTCTAAAACTCACCGGTCGGGGCCACCGGGTTGGCTATCTGCGGCTCAGTCAGTTCAACAGTAATGCCACGGAGGCCATTGCTCAGGCGGTGGCCAGTCTGGCTAAACAGGGCGCCCAGGGCTACATCCTGGACCTGCGCAATAATCCGGGCGGTCTCCTGCAGGCCGGCATCGATATTGCCCGCCTCTGGCTACCCCAGGGCACCATTGTCTATACCGTCAATCGCCAGGGGATTTTAGACAGCTTTGAAGCCTACGGGCCGAGCCTGACCGATGCCCCCCTGGTGGTCTTGGTGAACGAGGGCACCGCCAGTGCCAGCGAAATTTTAGCTGGAGCCCTTCAGGATAACCACCGGGCGGTGCTGGTGGGGGGGGTTACCTTTGGGAAGGGGTTGATTCAGTCCCTATTTGACCTGTCCGACGGGGCCGGCCTAGCGGTCACCGTGGCTCGCTATGAAACCCCCGATCACCATGACATTAACCAGCAGGGGATTCACCCCGATCGGCTGGTGAGCAGCGTCCCCCTCAGCCCGGATACCCTGGCCACTGAGGCCGATCCCCAGTATCAGGCTGCCCTGGAGGTGCTCGGTCAGAGCGAGGCCATCCTGGCCCAGGCCTCCTGACGGGGGGTGTGGTCAACGCCATAGCATCCCAGGGTTCTAAAGGGTGATCAGGTCTATGCCAGCCTATTTCTTTTGGGGAGACAACGAGTTTGAGCTGCAGGGGGCGATGCTTGCCCTGCAGCGGCGGGTGTTGGCCGGTGACTGGGCCAGCTTTAACTACGATGTGATACCGCCAACCCTGGTGAATGGGGCGATCGCTGCCCTCAACCAGGCCATGACTCCCCCCTTTGGGGCCGGACAGCGCCTGGTCTGGCTCCAGGATACCTCCCTGGGTCAGCGTTGCCCGGAGGAGGTACTGAGGGAGTTAGAACGCACCCTGCCAATCCTGCCAGCCACCACGGTGCTTCTGCTCAGTAGTGAGAACAAGCCCGACGGTCGCTCTAAGTTTTATAAGTTATTTAAGCAGTACGGGGAAATTAAGGAGTTCGCCACCATTCCCCCCTGGAAAACCGACCTGTTGCGTCAACAGGTTGAGACAGTGGCTCAGACCAGGGGGATCCGCCTAACCTCCCCAGCGGTTGATTTACTGGTGGAGGCGGTGGGCAACGACACCCGCCAGCTCCACCTGGAGCTGGAAAAGCTAGCCCTCTACTGGGACCGACCTGACCCGATCCCGCCCCGGGTGGTCACCGATCTGGTGACGGTGTCCACCCAAAGTAGCCTGAAACTAGCGGCGGCGATTAAACAGGGGGATATTCCCCAGGCCCTCCAGGTGGTGGAGGAATTGCTCCACCGCAATGAACCCGCCCTGAGGATTGTGGCTACCCTGGTCAGCCAGTTTCGCCTCTGGCTGTGGGTGCAGGTGATGGCCGCCGCCGGCATTCAAAATGAAGCAGAGGTGGCGGCGGCGGCGGAACTGGCTAACCCAAAGCGCCTCTACTTCCTCCGCCAGGAGCTGCGGGGAGTTAGCCT
>JBEIGU010000114.1:0-12617 GCA_040381765.1 Leptolyngbya sp. | reverse complement strand
GTGTTGGGCCCGGGGCATGTGGAAGGCGGAGGTGACCAGCAAGATGGTGGGGTTGGGGGGCAGCAGGGTGGATACGGCCTGGGCTTCGGCGGCGGTGTTGTTGACCTGGCCGGTGACGGTGATGGCGCTGGGGGGGATGCCTTGGGCCTGGGCGATCGCTTGGAGTTGCTGGCCTTCGGGGGGAGTATCCGGTTGCCAGGGGACCCAGCCGCCGGTGAAGATCAGGCGGGGGGCTTTGCCGGCGCGGTAGAGGTCGAGGCCGCCCCAGAAGCGATCGCTGCCTTGGTCCCATTCGCTGATGGGGGTGGCGTTGGGGCCGGGGACGGTTTTCAGCATGCCGCTGAGCACAACGATGGCGTCAGCGGTGGGCAGGGGGGTGGGGTCAAGGCGGTGGCCGTGCTGTTCAACGGCGGCGATCAGGCGATCGCTGAGTAGGGGGGGTGCTGCACAGCCAGAAGAGCAGCAGAGCCGCCCAGATCGGCGATCGGCGGCGGCTGATCAGCCCCAGTAACAGGAGGCCCAGGATCAACCCGGTGGGGAGGAGGAAAACCGGGAGGATTTTGTGGAGGTAGATCACGAAAATGCTTCGTCTTGAGAAAATTATTTTTAATTAAGCATTCTTACTACTGTTAATTAAGACAAGTTTTTAATTAAGGCTAAAAGTCCTCACTTAAGACTAAAGTAAACTTTGCTAGCTATTGCAAGAACCTTCTTATTCCTGAGTAGAGAGGAATTTCTTACACGCATAGCGAATTTATTGATCAACTCATCTTTAATCCAATCTAACCCAGCATCCTCTCTATAATAGCGCTTGTAGTCTGCCATCTCTGACTTACTTTTAACTCTTCCGTTGTCACAGTACTTGGTGACTTCCGGAACTATCCTACATTGATATAAATTTGAAAACCCTTTGAGTTGGACTTTGGGAATATTGGATATCAGCAAATCGTCAAGAATTTCATAATTGATAGCAGTCATCAAGGAATTTCTAGGAACATGAAAGGTTATAGTCCTGTCTTGATAGTTTTTATTTAAGCAAATACTCGTTTCTTCTCCGCCGACCTGGAACTGAATCAAGTCAACCTTGTCTAAGACAAACTTTCGAGCTTCAAGATATTCCGTAACTAGTTTTTTGTCTTCTTTGATTAACTTTTCATTCCAGTCATCACCAAAGTCGCTTGGCTCCCTCACTATTAGCTGTTTTCTTCTACATAATCCATGGGGAGTATAATTGCCTTCCTTCATATCTATTTCAAGAAATGCTGGCAATACCTTAATCCCAAGACTCTCATATTCATCTTCAAAAAATGTATCTGCTACATACTGATTCGCCCAGCATGTATCACTTCTTTGATAGGTATGGAAAGAAGAGAAGGGAATGGCGTAGTTGCAGCCAATGGGGGAGGCAAAGGAGATCATCGATTCCCTGAGGTTTCTTTCCTTTGAAATTCCAGGATCGATGAAGTTCATGCCTTCGTCATAGAAATTTATTAGATTTGCATCTCCAAAACCAAATAATTTTAGGAGAAATCTTGATTTACATCCGGAGGCTAAAATAATATCTCTAATTTTCTTTTTTAAATATCTGGGATAGGCATCATTAATATTTGCCACCAAGGTTGTTCCAGATTTAATCAGTAAAATAGAATCCTGATTAATATCGGCAGCTGTTAAAATAAATAGATCTTTATCTATTTCGTACCATTTCCATGGATCCAGATCTACTATTTCAAATCCTATCCCCCTTAAATCGCTAGATGTTCTATTGCCTGAGTGTTTAGCCAATAAAAGCTTATTGATCGAAGTTTGCCTTAGGGAATCTATGCATAGATGATCGGGATGCGGATGGGAGATCCATGCCGTGCTACAGCTTTCAATTTTTGCAAGGCTTTCGCTGGCAAGCTCAACGGGTAACGTCCAGCTACCAAAGTAAGCACTGCCGCCATTGGCAAACCAGGGATCTGTACAAAAAACTGGTTTTCCATTAATTTCAATTACTATGGTGGCATTGCCAAGAGTAAAAAGTTTAATTTCACTCATATCCTGTTCCTCATTGTTTTCGCAGTAGATATCGACAAGAAATAAAAGAATTCAAGCTTGAAAGAAGAAAAATATCCTCTTAACGAAGAATCATCAAAATTCTTTGGACTGAAAGAAATTAAAGGTATTAGCGAATGAAATCACCGACAGCTCGGGGAGTGGGTATGAGCTTTAGCTTGCCGCCGCTACCCTGTTAATCCCTGGAACTAGACAGTTGCATGGCCTGATGCCTGTAACCGTACTCCCATCTCCTCAAACCCCTGGTCAACCGTGTAGGGCGGCTGCCATTGCAGGGTCTCTCGAATTTTCCGACTATCAATGGGGAGGGATTGGGTGAGTTTGAGAATGGTGTCGCTGTTGAGGGGGAGGGGTCGCTGGAGCAGAGCTTCCAGACCGTCGCCGAGGTGGCCGGCGGTGGTGAGTAGGGGTAGGGGGCAGGGAAAGAGGCGGCAGGGGAGGTGGGCGTGGCGGGCGATTTTCTGGAGGAGTTCTGGGGTGGAGAGGTCCTGGCCGTCGCTGACCAGGAAGGTTTGGTTGCGGGCCTGGGGGTGGGTAAGGCAGGTGAGGATGGCGTCCACCAAGTTGGGAAGGGAGATTAGGCTGCGCTGGTTGTGGATGGCGGCGAGGGGCAGGGGCAGGGAAAGACGCAGGAGTTTTTCTAGGCGGGCCATGTTGCCGGGGTTGCCGGGGCCGTAGACCAAGGGGGGGCGGAGGATGGTGTAGGTGAGGGGGGTGGTTTGGCTGAGCTGGATGAGTTCCTGCTCGGCCATCAGTTTGCTGCGACCGTAGAGGCTGTCGGGCTGACAGGGGGAGGTTTCGGTGAGGGGGGTGGGGCTGATGCTGGCCATGGCCCCGATGGAGCTGAGGAAGATCACCCGTTTAACCCCAGCCGGGACGGCCTGTTTAATCAGGTTTTTGGTCCCCAGCACGTTGGTTTCGTAGAGGGCCTGGGGGTCAACCTGGGATTTTTGGGTGACGTGGGCGTAGGCGGCCAGGTGGATGATGGTATGGATGCCCTCAAGGGCGGAGCTCCAGTCGGTGTGGCGATCGATGGGGCCAACGATGGCCGCATCGGGATAGGCGGAGTGGGGGCGCCGCAGGGCGGGGCGAAGGGTAACTTGGGGCAGGGTGTGGAGACGCTGCGCTAGGGCGGTGCCGACGAAACCCGTGGCACCGGTGAGGAGGATATGCATGGTCGATATATCTGCCGGATAATTCTGAAGAGTTAGAGGATGTTAACCATGGTGATTTAACTACTCTGGAAACTCCTCTTGGAAGACTGATTCAGCCTGATATTCCTGCCTATACTTTTTAATATCTCGGAGGTAATGACGGGGGCTGGCTAAAAGACCTAAGGTATAGTAAAAGTGACATCCTAAAAAACCCACCAATGCTTTAAACATGAAGAGAGGGGTTTTTCTTAAGGAGAAGGCTGAAAGGATTAATAAGGTAATGTAGGTGAATACTAAAAATAGTAGAATCAGATGGCAAACAGGAAGCCAAAAACCTATTACGACTAAGGTTAAAGCTAAAAAGACAACTAAAATAGGAATTAGTTGCCTTATAGCGGCTACATTTTTATGCTTAAAGATAAATAACCCTCGTCCTACGCCAAAGTTAAAGCAGAGTTTGAAAAATTTCTTGAGATTTTCTCTGGGGAAATACTCCACAACTATATTCGAGTCCATATAGACCCTGCCACCACTTTTTCTGATCCGATAGCTTAAGTCCGAATCTTCACTGATGCCAGGGTGTACTTCATCGAACCAATGATAGCCAAACGTGCATTTGTTTCGTCTAAATGCACCCAGATAAACTGAATCAACCAAACCGATATAGGAAGAACTTCTGGAATTACCACCACCAAAAGAGAAGGGGTGTTTCATAATATCGGCAATCAACTGCTGATCAGGGGTCTTGCCAATAGGAGTAATGACTCCTCCCACATTTTCAGCAGCAGTTGTCGAAGAAAGCTCAATTATACGTTGGATGTAGTCAGGTTGAATGTGAGAACGACCGTCAAGTCGTATGATTAATTCTCCTCGAGCTGTATTAAATAACTTATTTAGAGACTTTGTTCGTGATAGATTTGGAATATTTATAAACTTTAAATAGTTGGCTAGCTCACCTAGGTGCTGAATAGCTCTCTGTTTAGGATAACTGCCAGCTTCTAACAGAATTATCTCTAATTCTAGATTATTAAGCCTTTGCCGACTAATATCTTTCAGCAAGGAGTCAAGATATTCATCTTCATTAAAGGTGGTAATGACAATACTAACAAGGATACTAGTTTCTGGCATTTTCTTTAAAGCAAGATTCTAGGAAAAAAATAACTAAAAACTAACTCAACATTTAAAGGCTAGAAGGTGAGTTTGCCCTATACTTGCCACTTTGAAGCCTCATATCTCACTAAGATGACGAGGTTTAAAAAATGTTTTCAGACAGGGCATAGGAAGATTAGTTTCCCTATACCCTGTCTAAAGCTATTCTGTCTTAGAGGTTGTTTAAAAAGGATTATCCCAGGTATAGTTCGCCGCCAGGGGGGGCACTAAAATACTGAATTTTGCAGTAATTATCCTACTCTATAGATATAGTTTGAGACCCTCTTTTGGCTTTTCAAACAACCTCTTAGTTAAAGTTGATAGCCAGCCGCTAAGGCATCACTGTGGAACATCTTTACCGTATCTAAAGAGAATGTATCTAATTCATAGTCTACTAATGATAGTTTCTTAAGGATGTCGTGGGTCACCGTAATCACATGACAGCCGATATCATCGGCCTGAAAAATATTTAGTAACTCCCTAGGACTGGCCCATATCAGTTCAGCCTTAGGGGAGAGTTTAAGGAGCTCCATGGCGGCAGCCATCAACGGTAACGGATCTCGACCGGTGTCAGCAATTCTTCCTGCAAATACGGATATGTAACTGGGTACCTCTGGGTTCAAAACCGAGATAGTATCTCGCACCTGATTCAAGGTCATCAAGGCGGTTACATTGACCTTAACCCCGTTGGCGGATAGCTTATGAATTAAGTCATAGCTGGGTTCTGCCTTGGTATTCGTAATGGGAATCTTAACGTAGACATTATCGGCCCAACTCGAGATTTCCAGGGCTTGACGCTCCATTTCGTCAAAGTCATCGGAAAACACCTCAAAGGATAGGGGCTTATCTTGAATTGTCAGCAAAATATCCTTGCAAAAGGTTTTATAATCACTGATTCCGGCCTTTCTCATCAGGGTAGGATTGGTGGTCAACCCCTTAATATAGGGTTTTGCATACATCTCTAGCATCCCCGCCTGATCAGCCCCGTCAGCAAAAATTTTAGTTTTTAGTGTATGGATTCTGTTCATTTTAGCTCTCCAAGGTTTTTAGAATTTCCGTAGCCGCTTCAAGCAGTGAACTCACTTTAAAATCAAATCGATCTGGCTGTTTTTCGTCATACCCATAGTCAATAAATAGGGTTTGACATCCGGCTCGATAGCCAGCCTCTATATCTCGCCAACGATCGCCAACCATAAAACTAGAGGGTAAGTCTATGCCATGCTTTTCAGCGGCGGCTAATAAGGCCCCTGGTTTAGGTTTGCGACAGTCACAGTCATCAGCATTGTCATGAAAGCAGGTGCGAAACTCATCAATGGGTAGGTGGCTAGCTAGGCTTAGGTTAATAGCCTCGACCACATCCCTTTTGGTGGTGCCTCGAGCCACATCAGGCTGATTGGTCACCACAATCAACAGAAAACCAGCCTGTTTTAGATCCGTTAAGGCCCTGGCTACGCCGGGCAAGACCTCCAGTTCCTCCACTCCCCTGGGTGGATAGGGTTTTCGATCTTTGATGACGGCCCGGTTAAGGACACCGTCTCGATCAAGAAATACCGCTCTAGGCATAACTAGCTCACTTAACGGCGGATTCCCACTTGGTTTGATGGGCCTTCAGCTTGGGGTGAGACACCAGTAAATGCCAGATCACCGCCTGGAAGGCTTCGGAGTGGGGGGTAATGGTGTCGGGATTAACCGTAGGAATGACCACACAGGCATCGGCAACCTGACCGGTATAGCCACCATCTCGGCCCACCACGCCGGTTACCTTTGCTCCAACGGTCTTGGCATACTTCAGGGCCTCCACCAGGTTGGGGCTGATATTTTTCTCCAGGTTACCGCCCCCGACGGAAAAGACAAAGACACAGTCCCTAGGGCTGAGCTTGCTGGTTTTTAGCCACTCAGCAAAGATCGTTGACCAACCTTCGTCGTTGGTGCGAGCGGTCAGCTCTGAAACGTTATCGGTGGGAGCGTAGGATTCAATCCCGACAATTTTGCGAAAGTCATTAACGGCGTGGGAGCAATTACCTGCACTGCCACCCACCCCAAGGAAAAATAGCCTACCACTCTCCTGTTTGACAGTGGCTAGCAGATCCGCCACCCTTTCAACGGCATCGACATTCATTTTCTCAATGATATCGATCGCTTCTTGCAAATGTTCCTGGGCGTAAACCATGGTGTTAGGTCCTTAAAAAGTAGGTTTCGGTTTCCTGTAGCCCCGTTAGGGAGCCTATTTCATAAAAACGTTCGTAAACTTCATGGCCAACCAGGTTTCCCTCAAGGGAGAGGGCATGGTATAAATCCGCTAGGTCAAAGGGTTGGCCAGGGGAATAGCTATCAAACACAGACTGAGACAAAATTCCTAATCCATAGTCGATAAACTCCATATCAGTACGGGGCAGGCGTTTGTTGTACTCCTCCACCCTGCCGTCACGAAAAAAAACATTACTTTTATCCCAGCGATCGCCATTGCGTAAAACGGTCATCAGGGCCGGCTTTTTAGCCTGGGTAAAGGTCTGCTCTACAGCCCTAAAATCTATGGGCAAAAAGCTGTCACCATAGAGGACGAAGAACTCCCCATCCAGGAGGGGTAGGGCCTGCTTTAAAGCGCCCCCGGTACCCAAGAGCTGGGGGCCGTCGGGAGCATAGGTCACCTGCAAGCCAAACCGGTGCCCATCCCCCACGGCGGCTTCGATCATCTCCCCGAGGTAACCAATGCAGAGGGTGACCTTTTCCACCCCCTGCTGCCTCAGGTAGCGTAATTGATGGTAAATAAAAGGCTCCCCTGCCACGGACAGGAGAGCCTTTGGAATTTTTTCGGTGATTGGGCGGAGGCGCGTAGCCAACCCCCCGGCAAGAATAGCGACTGGAAGCATCAGGATGTCAACACCACCTTGGTGCCCTCGAAATCAAACCGAAAACGGACCTCCTCTAACCCGGCCTTGGCCATGGTATGGCGGAGCTGGTTACGGTCGTGGGCCATAAACATCAAAAATCCACCGCCTCCAGCCCCCACCAGCTTGCCGCCGATGGCACCATTTTCCATACCTAGCTGGTACCATTCATCGATTTTGGGGTTACTCATGCCCCCCGATCTCCGCTTTTTATGTTCCCAATGCTCGTGCATCAGTTCACCAAACAGTCGGGTATCCCCCGTCTCAAGGGCGGCCTGACTGCGATAGCCTAGGTCCTTCACGTAGTGGAGGTTAGCTAGCATGTCGTTATCACTCTTTTGAGTACGCTCCTTTTGGTCCTTGAGAATGCCGCCAGCACTGCGGGAGAAGCCGGTGAAAAACAGGAGTAAATTATCTTCTAAATCAAACATCGTATCGACACTAATGGCCAGGGGCGTAGCCGTCACCCGATCATCCCGATGGAAGGTGAAACAGGTCACCCCCCCGATCGCTGCCGCGTACTGATCTTGCTTACCGATCGGTTCCCCCAGGCGATCAATTTCGATGTGGCAGGCCAGCTTCGCCAATTCTTCCTGGTGGAGGTGACAGCGACGATGGGTGTATAGGGCCTTGAGTAGGGCGGTGGTAAAACTGCCGGAGGACCCTAACCCGGTGCCAGAGGGAATGTCTGCCAGGGTGGTAATCTCAACCTGGGGGGTTTTCAGGTCAAGCATGTGGAGACATTCTCGAATAATCGGGTGCTTCACCTCTGCGATCGCCTCGACCTGCTCTAGCTGGGAATACTTAAGGAAGATTCCCTCGGTAAAGGGGCGCATGGCGGTGACGTAAACGTATTTATCGATGGCAGCGGCGATCAAAAAGCCTTCGTGGTCCCGGTAGTAGGAGGGCAGGTCGGTGCCCCCCCCACCGAGGGTGATGCGTAGCGGACTGCGGGCGATAATCATAAGGTCTATTCCTGATGTTTTCTAATAAAACTAGGCGGTGGACTTTAGCCAACCACTCCATAGTTGTTGTGCATACTTCTGTTCTATTTTTTCGAGAAACTTAATCAGAAATCATAACCAGAGACCCGATAGATCTGTTGAATGACCTTCAGAGATTCATAGGCATCCTGAAGGCCGGCATCCACTGGTCGATTCACAAGAATGTCCTGATAAAATTCAGCCAACTCAACCGCCCAGGAATTATCCGCCATCGGATATTCCCAGGTAGTGGTTTCAGGAGGCCCCATTTCAGGCAGCATTTTGTACCAGGTCAATCGCTCTACACCATAGCTGCCCCCTAACCCAGATATTTCTAACTTGCCATCACGGCCATAGATCTCCATGGAAAAAAGATTTTTCCACTCGGTGCAGGAGGCATGGAGGAATGCGGTCTGGTGGTTGGCGGTTTTGAGCAACATAAAGCCGTTATCATCCACCGGCATATCCCAATAGTAGGTGTGGGCAAAGCCCTGAACCTCGACAAATTCTTGAGACAAAAACCAACGGGACAGATCAATCAGGTGAGGCCCCTGATCAATTAACTCTCCTCCCCCCGACAGCTCCGGTCTGGAGCGCCACTCCTGGTCATAACCAACTCGACCCCCATGGCCATAGCGAGCCCTGAGAAACATCAGGTTGCCCAGGGCGCCATCATCAAGCAACTGCTTGGCCTTGAGCATGGCCCGATGATACCGGTGATTGAAGCCCACTCGAACCTTAACCCCCATTGTCGCCGCCGCCGCCATGACCGGCTCTAGCTCCTGGGGATGGCGCGCGGCGGGTTTTTCCACCAGAACGTGTTTACCCGCCTGGATCGCAGCCAGGGTGATCGCGGCCAGGGAGTCGTGCAGGGTAGCCACCACCACGGCCTCCACCTCGGGGAGAGCGAGAAGATCCTGGTAATCAGCAAAGGCTTTAGCTTGGTTGCCCGCCAGGGCCAGGGCCCGGTTTAAATCGATATCTGCACAGGCCACCAGGCGACCGCCTTGACCCAGGGCCCTGGCGCGCTTTTGGCCAATCAATCCACAACCAATAATGCCGATATTAATCATTTATCTCCCCAGGTCATGGCCCGGTCTCGTCCAACAATGCGCCGCAGGGTATAGATATCGGTTTTATTGAGCTCATCCAGGTGTAGGGGCCAATCTTGCCATCGATCCCAAACTGCGCTGATCAGCTTACCTGTAATTCCCCGACTAGCTTCGGCGGCCAAAAACACCGCCAGGCCAACCCCAACATCCAGGGGTGATCCACCGTTCTGCTTTTGCTTGAGCGCACGCTCATAAAAACCTTGACCAACCTTTTCTGGTCCTGCGTCGAGGACTTCATCTAGTAAACGAGTATTTAATGCGCCGGGGGCGATGGCATTAACGTCAATGCCAAATTCTCGGACCTCCTCTGCTAGGGTTTCTACAAAGCGCACTATGCCCGCCTTAGACACCGCATAGGCGCTAATGCGAGGCATGGGGTTCGTCGCTCCACCACCAGAGAGTTGAATGATTTTGCCCCCACGTCGAGCCTTAAAAACCGGCAACACAGCGCGACAAAGCAGAATCGAACCAAGCAGGTTGATCTCTATGGCCTTAACCCAATCACTCCAGTCAACAGCCTCAATCTCTCCCTTGGGGCCGTAGACGCCAGCATTATTTACCAGGATATCGATGGTGCCCAATTCATTGACGACCTGCTGAATAAACCCATCAACTTGATCTGGGTTTGATACGTCGACTCCTCGGGCAAATACTTTCTGCCCAGGGCAGGTCGATATTAATAGGTCCTCTCTGACGGATTGCAGAAGGCTGTGATTACGAGCACAGATAGCTATGCTTGCCCCTTCTGCCAGATATTGTTGGGCAATTGCCAGGCCAAAGCCCTGGTTCGCACCGGTGATAATGGCGACTTTTCCCTTCAGGATTCCGGTCATTGCTTACTTAGCTCCTTGTGGGGTACCAACGGCGACATAATCAACTCCATCAACGTTCAGGTGCTGTAAAAATCGATTGGCATCGACCACCACTAACCCCGATCTAATGCTTTTCAGCTGGTGGGGTTGAATCTCTTTATATTGGGGCCATTCTGTAGCCACTACCAGGGCATCTGCCCTGTCAAGCGCCTCCAGCGGGGTAGACCTACGCATAACAGAATCTGACCAATTTTCAGGAAGATCTTCTACGGCTGGGTCATGAACCTGCAACTGAGCCCCTTCTGTCAGCAGCCAGTTGCACAATTCCACCGCTAGGGAGCGGCGCAGGGTGTTGGTGCCAGGCTTATAGGTAAGGCCCCATACCGCAATGGTACGACCGGTTAAAGTGGGAAATTTGGTTCGTAAACATCGGCGCACCCAGTTTTTGTGTTCATCATTGCTAGGCTTAACCGACGACAATAGGGGGATAGGCAAATTACGTTGGGCGGCAGTCCGACTAAGAAATTGAATATCTCTGGCCAGAGTTCCACCAGCAAAGGCGGCCCCTGGAGAAAGATAGGCCTTGGGACCAATGCGATGCTCTGATTTCAGGCCCTGTTCTACTTCCTTAGCATCTGCCCCCACTAATTCGCAAATTGAGGCAATTTCATTGGCAAAGGTAACGGAGGTGGCTAAAAAAGAATTGATGGCATGTTTGGTCATCTCGGCGGACTCCACAGACATCCACTCGATGCGATCGCTAATGGGGTGTAGTAGGTTCTCTAGACGGGTTCGATCCCTTGCTTGGCGAGTGCCGACCACAATGCGATCGGGATGGAGAAACACCTCCAAAGCCTTGCCTAGGCGCAGATTTTCAGGGGAGCAGGCAAAACCCAGGTCTGGTCTGGCATAGGTCTGAGTGGCAAGGGTTTCTAGACGTTTGATCGACCCTACGGGAAGCTGAGATGACACCAGCACCGTGGCATCTGGCGGCAAATGGGGAAGTACGGCCTGAACCTGGGTCAAAACGTAATCGACATCGGCCTGGTCATCGTCGTCAACGGGGGTATCATAGGCAACCCACAGAACTTCTACATCGGCAAGGGTGCTATCGACAATCGATGAGAAGCGGAGGCGTTCTACCTCAAGGCCCTGTTTTAATAAAGCATCCAAACCCGGCTCAAACAAAGGGGCTTCGCCACTGGATAAACCCCGAACCGTTTCGCTGTCAAACTCTAACCCGATAACATCATGCCCCACTGAGGCAAGACAGGCGGCTGTCACTGACCCTAAATGCCACAGGCCCTGAACACAAATTTTCATATTAGTGACGTGCCTCAAAAACCCATTCGTTGGCTCTCAGGTATTGAACGGTTTTGATAATCCCCTCCCGGATGGTCAGTTTTGGCTCCCAGCCCAGGGCCTGAATCTTACTGACATCAAGATGGATGAAGGGATTGTCACCAATCCAACCCCGGTCTCCCCCGGAGTAGTGGAGTTCAGGATTGACCCCCAGCTCTTGGCAGATCCAGCCGATAGAGTCGTTGACCTGGCAATAGTTGTCAACCCCCAGGTTGAAAATGTTAACCCGACCTGAGGCCCGCTCCACGGCTAGCAGTATGGCATCTAGGCAGTCCTGGATGTAGAGATAGGACTTACGCTGGGTGCCATTGCCCAACACCGCCAGGCGGGTCGGGTCATCCTTGAGTTGTTTATAGAAGTCAAAGACGTGACCATGGGTATAGCGTTCACCCAGGATGGAAACAAAACGAAAGATCCAGGATTGAAAGCCAAAGCCTTCACAGTAGGCAGCGATTAACCCCTCGCCAGCCAGTTTGGATGCTCCATAGAGGGAGGTTTGGATGGGAAAGGGAGCATCCTCAGGGGTGGGAATGACAGGGGCTTCGCCATAGACAGACCCGGTGGAGGAAAAGGCAATGCGTTGAATGCCATTGTGCCTCATGGCTTCAAGGACGTTGTAGGTGGCAATGGTGTTTTGCTCTAGATCACGACGTGGGTGGTCGGTGCCAAAACGAACATCGGCATTAGCGGCTAGGTGAAATACCATTTCACAGCCTTCCATGGCATGGTTGATACTAGATTGGTCGAGTAGGTCGAGTAGATCGCCGCGAACTAATTTGAAACTAGAATTCTTAGATGCCTGAGTAAGAAAAGGTTCCTGGCCAGCAGAAAAATTATCGAAACCTATAACTTCAATACCTAGACTTAACAGACGATCAGTCAGGTTGCTACCGATAAAACCAGCACAGCCTGTAACAAAAGCTTTTTTCATAGATTAAATTCCCAATAACGCTGTTAACCTACATTCCGCAGGTTGACAAATGATTAGCCAGATGCGTAGTAATACCGCTCAACCGGGGGTCCCAATAGGCGAATAATCAGTCGTCGCTCATCGCTCAGGTTACTGATCTGGCGCTGGCCCTCCAGGTTAATCCAGTGG
>JBEIGU010000113.1:0-12773 GCA_040381765.1 Leptolyngbya sp. | reverse complement strand
GTGCCCTTTGGCCTGACCTTCTTCCTCACCTGGATAGTGCCGGACTGGGCCAGCGGCAGCGCCCGGTTTTGGTACTACGTGGTCATCTCCCTGGTGTTTCAGGTGTTTTACACCGTGGTGAACTTGCCCTACACCACCCTCACTGCCGAACTCACCCAGGACTACGATGAACGTACGGAGCTCACTGCCTTTCGCCTGGGGGCCTCCCTGCTGGGGGCGATTTCGGCCCTAGCCCTGGGCTTGCTGGTGTCCCATTGGGTGTCAGAACCTCGCCAGCAGTACCGGGTGTTGGCGGGGTTGTGCAGTGTCCTCTCGGTGCTGCCCCTGTTCTGGTGCGTGCTGGGCACCTACCCCACCGCCCGTCGTCGGGGTGCCCTCCAACCCCGTAACCAGGCCCTGGACAGCCCCACCCCCAGCTTCCCCCAACAGGTGCGGCTAGTGCTGGGTAACCGCGCCTTCCTCTTTGTGGTGGGTATTTATCTATTTGCCTGGCTGGCCCTGCAGATGACCGCCAGTATCATTCCCTTCTACGCCACCTTCTGGATGGGGCTGGACTCCTATTTTCTAGCGGCCCTGTTGGTGCAGGGCAGCGCCATTCTGATGATGTACGGGATTAACCGGCTCAGCCAGCGTTGGGGCAAGCAGGAGGCCTTTGCCCTGGGCCTCGGTAGTTGGATCATCGCCCAGGGGGCTCTGTTTTTTATCCAACCGGGCCAGACCGCCGCCCTCTATCTGCTCTGTGTGGTGGTCAGTTTTGGGGTGGCGGCGGCCTACGTGGTGCCCTGGGCCATGCTGCCCGATGTGATTGAACTGGACGAGTTGCAAACCGGTCAGCGGCGGGAGGGCATGTTCTACGCCTTTATGACCCTACTGCAAAAGGTAGGGCTGGCCCTGGGGCTACTGGTGGTGGGTTTTGCCCTGGAATATTCGGGCTTTAGCTCCGCCGCTAGCGAGCAGCCCGCCTCTGCCCTGCTGGCGATTCGCATTTTCATTGGTCCCGTACCCATGGTTCTGCTGATCCTGGCCTTGATCCTGTCGCGCTTTTACCCCATTACCCGGCAGGTCCATCAGGAAATCCTGTTGCAGCTGGGGAGCAGGCAACGGGGGCCGGATCATCCCTGAGGGCTGGGATTGGCCTTGACTCAGGATCGGGTTGCCCAGGGGGGTGGTTTTCCTCCAGGGTTTGGAGCAAGGTTTTAATTTGACTGAGCCGGGCCGCCAGGTTAATTCCCTCCTGGGTCAACAGGCCCACCAGCTGGTGGGGTGCAGCCTGGGTGACCACCGGTAACTGTTGCAAACCCCGGGTTGACATGCGGGCGACCGCCGCCGCCAGGGGTTCTTCGCCGTAGGTTTGCTGCACATCCGTCGAGCAAAGCCCCTGTATGGGTGTCTGTAGCAGCGATGGTGGGTCCTCCCCGAATTTCACTCGACGCAGGAGACGCAGCACATCCTGTAGGGTCAAAATCCCCACCAGTTGCTGCTGATCGGTGACCAGGACACAGCGGCAGCGGTGATGGAGCAAGGCTTGGGCGGCGATCGCCAAACTGGTGTGGCCATCCAACTGCAACGGCATCGGTAGCAGGGCATCCGCCACCACTAAACTGGCCTCCGCCTCCGGCTTAGCCAGGGTGGTTACCGCCGTCGTTTGCCAGGCATCGCTGGCGGCGGTAGACCAGCCCGGTAGTCGTTCCGCCAGCCCGGTGCTGAGCCCCACCGCCGCCATCAGGGGCAAGACAATTCGATAGTCACGGGTGAGCTCGAACAACAGGAGAATCGCCGTCAGGGGGGCTCGGGCCGTGGCCGCCAGCACCGCCGCCATGCCCACCATGGCGTAGGCGGGGGGAGAGGCAATGTGGGGTTCTAGAATGGGCAGGGCCAGGGGCACCAGCTTACCGTAGGCCGACCCCAGGGAGGCACCGAGGAATAGGGCTGGGGCAAAGATGCCCCCGACAAAGCCACAGCTGGCGCTGAGGGCGGTGACCAGTAATTTGATTACCAGTAGGGCGGTGACAAATTGGAGGGACAGTTGCACATCCTGGAGGATGGACTCCACGGTTTCGTAGCCCACCCCCAAGACCTGGGGATAGACCAGGGCGATCGCCCCCAACCCCAAGGCCCCCAGCAGCGGTCGGAGGGGAACGGGGATTTGGGCCACCCCGCCCAGGCCCTTGATCTTTCCCTGGAAAGCCTGTTCCGCCCAAATCAGGGAGCGTTTAAAGATTACAGACACCAAACTCGCCAACAACCCCAGACCCACATAGAGAGGCAACTCCAGCAGACTACGGGTCTCGTAGGCGGGCAGGGTAAAGGCGGGGCTAGCCCCCAAGCTAATCTGGGTAATCCAGGCCGCCACCACCGCCGCCAACAGCACCACACTGGCGGCGGAGGCCACGGAAGTCGTCCCCAGCACCACCTCAAGGGCGAAAAACACGCCGGCAATGGGGGCATTAAACCCCGCCGCCAGCCCCGCCGCCGCCCCCGCCGCCAGCAATAGGTGCTGCCGTTCCTGGGAGACCTGCAGCACCTGCCCCAACCAAAGGCTAAAATTAGAACCAATTTCCACACTGGGTCCTTCCGGCCCGAGGGAGGCCCCACTGCCCAAGGATATGGCCGCCGTCACCATTTTGCTGAGGGGCTGTAGGGGTTTAATCCGCCGACCTTCCTTGACCGCCGCCAGCAAGTCGGCCCAACCCGGACCAAAATCCTGCACCCGCCAGCGCATCAACCCCACTCCCACCCCACCCAGCAGGGGGATCAGGGCCAGGGTCCAGTGTCCCCACACCGACAACCCGCCCATTACCTGGTTAAACATCAGGTGGTAAATCCCTTGAATTAGGGCCCGAAACAGCACCACCCCCAGCCCCGTACCGCTGCCAATCACCACCGCCAGCAATAGGAGAACCGTATCCGGGCTAGATTGGAAACGGTTGAGCCGGCCTTGCAAAGGGTTGACAGGTACCTGGGAAACCGGAGTCTCAACCGTTAGGGGAGGAGCGAGGTCATGCACGGGTATAGGGGCGAGGGGAGCTCATGTTTAGTTGACTTTATCCTAATCCCTATTAGGCATGGTAACCCCGCTCCCCTCCTCCGTACCAGAAGCCCAGAAAAGAGGCCCTGGTTTCCCTTAGGGGATTGTCGAGCCTATGCCGTGAGCTATAGGAAATGGGGTAGGGGTTATATCTCTAGACTGAGGGCTCTCTCCAACTTTTGCAGTTGATTAACTAAAGCGGTTATGGTTTCTGGATTAGGGGATTTTTCGGGGTTACTCAAGAGTTCTCGGCCCAGCACCAGACAACCCAGGTGGGCCAGTTGTTGGCGCATCGCTAACAGGACTTTCTGTCCAGTACCCCCGCTCTGGGTAGCCAGGGCCACCGGTCGCTGGTTAAATAGGACTCGAAAGTCGGTACTGGTGACGGATAGCCAGGCGATCGCATTAGTTAACAGAGGGGGAATCGAGCCATTGTACTCCGGAGCGCAGATAATCATGCTCAGGTGGGCCTTCAAGGCGTGGGCCAAGCGATCTAACCCTGGTCCAGGATCGTTAGCGCCATAGCGAGCCCCGTAGAGAGGCAGGTCCAGGTTGGGGAGATTAATGTGTTCAACGGGCAGATTTTGGGCCTCGATCTCAGCCACAAAGGCCTGGGCCAGTTCCAGATTCTTACCCCTACTGGCGGATAGGACGAGCATAATTATTAGTAATTGAGATAATTATTAACAGTGTCAACCCTATCGTACACCTCTAAAAGGGGTAAACGGGTATCCGTGAGGTGCAGCTCAGCCACCGCCGTGAGGTCATCGTGAACCGTCAGGCTCCAGAGATTTTCCTGCAGACGGTGAAACTGTTCGATCCTAACCTCCTGTTGATGCACAAACACGTACTCCTGCAGGTAGGGAATCGATCGGCAGGGATCAAATAGTCCCTGGCGCACCGCCAGGGTACTGGCGGCGGTGTCATAGGCCGGCGTCGGGTCTGACAAAATCTCCACTACCAGACAGGGATTAGTTACCCGATTGGCATATCCCTGGTGAAATAGGGGTTCACCAGCCACAATACAAAGGTCGGGATAAATGCCGCGGTCCTGTTCGGGCAACCACACCTGCACTCCCCTAGGGATCACCTCGTATAAACTCTGGCGGCAACTGGCCTGCAATAACCCCAGCAAGTTTTTGAGCAGACGCCCATAGTAGATGGAATTGGGGTGGATAGAGATATCTAGGGAAGAAGCCATAGGGAAAAACGGTAGGGAGCAACCCGAGACTAGCCTAGGTAAGCCGTAGCCACCGGCAAGGGGATGGAGGCGAGCCAGAACCCCTGCCGAGTGTTGGCTTAGACCAATTAACCGGGTCCTAAGGGCTCTGGCCAAAGCCATAACAGCGGCGAGCTTAGATTACTGGACTGGGGTTGATTGTAAAACAGAGCGGAAACCTTTACCTCCATATATTCCACTAAACCGGCGGGCTTTGTATTACAGATGCTATACAGGTCAGGGGAAGTCGAGCTTTAGTAAAGCGTGTTACAACTTCTCCGCGGCGACCGGCAACTTGGCATGAAAATAGCCACCTGGAACCTTCAACGTACCCTGCCCCAAAGTCCCCAGGCCACCCTCCAATCCCCCTGGCTCCAGCGTATTGATGCGGATATCTGGGTTTTGACAGAGGCGGACCTGGCGATCGCCCCCGGTCCAGGCTATCATTCCCTGGTTAGTGAGCCTCCGCTCCAGGCCCCGGGGGAAACCTGGCGCTGGGTACAGATTTGGGTACGCCATTGGTCCCTCAGCCCCGTGCCCACCGGTGACCCCACCACCACTACCTGTGCCCTGGTGGATTTAGATCAGGGGCGATCGTGTCTGATCTATGGCACCGTCCTGCCCCTGCCGGACAATCCCTACCCTGACCCCGATCACGAACAGGCCTTTGTTACCGCCTTGCGACAACAGCAACAGGATTGGCTATACCTGCAGACCACCTACCCAGAGGCATTATTAATCGTGGCGGGGGACTTTAATCAGGATTTGAACGTACTGCCCTACTATGGCTCTCGCCGCAATAAACAGGCCCTGCGCCATGCCCTGGCGGCAGCCAATCTGGACTGTTTGACCTTTGGCGATAATGACCCGGTACGGCGTCTGATTGACGGCCAGCACTCCAACATTGACCATATCTGTGTGGCCCAGAGTCAAACAGTGCGCCTGCAGGGCACCTTCGCCTGGCCCCCTAACCTGGAGGAACTCCGGGGCCTCTCGGATCATTTTGGCGTGGGGGTAGAGTTTCCCTGGCCTTGACCTATGTCTATCCTAAGCCCAGGGATAGGAACAGGGTATCATGCCGAGGGACCTGGGGAGTCAGGGGCATCGGACCAGGACCAGGGGCGATCGCGGGGAATGGTGGCCTCCAAGGTTTGAACCACCTCCTCTAGGGGAGCATCATCAGCAACCCAAGTGCGGTTGATATCGGGGAAATCAACGCTGCAGTTTTCACACTTCTTATCGTGGTAGAACCGAATCGGGCACCAGAAGGACTCCACATTCCGCAGCATTTCCGCCCCCAGGGCGTAGACACCGGTCATCCAATCACAGTAAAGACACCACAGCAAGTCGTGGCCCACCAGCCCGCTAACCCGATGGCGGCTGATGTTAATCCACTCCCGTTGATCGTAGGCTTTAAAGCCTAGCAACCAGATTAACCAGGGATAGAGCAACACCTGGGCTGCCCGAATCAGGAAAAATACCGGCAATACCAGGGCGGTAATCCAAAGGGCCAGATGGTTACGCCACCAGCCATAGCGCTGGCTGAGATAGCCGTTAATTCCCACCCGGGGACGCTGGTGACGATAAACCCATTGATGGCCCCAGATCCAAACCTGGGTAGCGAGGACCTGGCCCACCAGGGCGCTGAGCAGGCCACCCCAACCCGCCCGGAGAAAGCCCCCCCACCAGGGTAACCAGACTATCACAATCAAAACCAAATCTAGCCCTGGGGTGTGGCATAGGGCGCCGATCAGGCGTTTTCCCCAGGGCCCCAGGCGACCCATGAGGGTAAGGCCGGTGGCCAGGGTCAGAATGACTAAAAATATTATCAGGCTAAGAAGGACCAGAGCAGTCATGGGGTTAGGAGTACTTAGGATGGAGTTGATTAGGGAAAGTTAGGATTGGCCAGGGGTTCTGGCTGGTCTTTCCCCCGTTGCTCGGGGGTAGGGCTATACCGGGGCAGGAGCCACCGCAGCCACTGCCAGCCGGGGCGCAGGCTACGGTTAAAAATAGCTTCACGGGTATAGACCGTTTCGCCTAAAATTTCCCCAGCGGCCAGCAGGCCACTCTTAATCGCTGGGGAAATCCCTTCGCCAAAGTCAAGGGTGGCCAGTCCGGCGGAGTCGATCGCCCCGCCTGGGAAAGTTTCCAGGCGCAGGTGCTACCGGCGGGGCCAGCACCGACGATAATCGTGTCGTAGTACTCCATAGTGATACCTTCCTTAATCCCTTGATCTAGAGATTTCTTCCCTCCCCCACCCTGGGTTCAGCTCGCTCACCGAGCCGGCTCTAGGAGATACTGGGCGTTGCCCAGCAACCGCCCCCCATCCATATCAAAGTAGGCAATGCAAAGTATCAGGTAGAGTCGCCAGATGCGGCGAAACTTGGCGTAGTCCATGCCCACGTCTAGACGGGCAATCTCCTCTTGATGGGCATCAAAGTTGGTCAGCCAGCATTGCAGGGTTTTTGCATAGTTGGCGCCGTTCAGATACCACTGGGCTCGGGTCACCAAGTGCTCACGGTGCTGGGGTACCTCGTCATAGCTCCAGATCCGCATGTGGGGAAAGATATAGCGGTTGAGGAAGGGGCTGTAGCTGCTATAGGGTAAGCGGCTAGAGATAAAGTGGATGAATACTCGGCCCTCTGGCTTCAACAAACTCGCTAGCTTGGCAAAGGATTGGGTGAGGTTGCCAACGTGCTCGAAGAGGCCGATCGCCAGAATCTTGTCAAAGGGTTGATCAAAATGGGCCTGGTTAAAGTCCTGTTCGCAGAGGGTGAAGCGACCGGAACTGAGGACGCTGGTGGGATCCTGCTGTTTGGCCCGCATGTAATCACATTGGCGACCACTGAGGTTAAGGCCGGTCACCCGACAGTTGGGAAACTGGCTAAGCAGGTAGTTGCAAGAGGCTCCCCAGCCGCAACCCAGGTCAAGGATGCGATCTCCATCCTGCACACCTACCTTGGCAAAAACATCATCCAACATCTGACGCTGGGCCTCCTCCAGGCAGGTCGCCCCCCGCTCCCAGAGGGCCATGGTGTATTTCGGGTAAAAATTAGGGCTATCCCCCAACATGAGTTGAAATAAGCGGGTGGGCAGATCGTACTGGATCTTCATTAACTCCCGGGAGCCCTCCGCCAGTTGCTCACTTTCCCGCAGCAACCAGTCGTAGGAAACAAACAGCTGGGGATAGTGAGCTTGTACGCGATCCAGCACTCCATCCAGAAGATGCTTGAGGGGCTGGTCAGGCAGCTCTAACCCATTAATGTAGGCTTCCGCAGCAAGCAACTGCAGACCGTTGAAGAGTCGAATGGCCAGGGCGTTGGGCTGATTACTGTAGCGTTGGGCCACAGCCTGAGTACCCGGTTGATCGGTGCCATCAAAGCCTGGGTGGGTGCCCCGAGCCATCTCAAACCTCCTATCCCCAGCTCCATTATCATTTTCAAGAGGCCCTGGATAAGGAGGCAAACTGGTAACCTGCGGTTGTTCGATTGAGGCTTTAAAGTCCATTGCAATTTCTCCCCATTCATACCAAAACTAACATCGAAGGGAAATCATTTCAGATCCTACAACGGTTTTCCCACCCCAACCAAATCCATCATCCGCCTCTTCAGGGTGAGAATCCTCTGGTTTCAGACATTTTTCCCAAGGAGAAGCAGACATCCTTGAGAATTAAATTCCTGGGATCAACCCGGCCTATACTGCTTAATGAGTAAGTAGAGTTGGTAATTTTTTAGACTTAATAAATTACCTCGACTTTAGTTCTATTAGAACTAGATTTAATAGAGAACTACTCCTAAGCTAGATCCCTTTTTATTAAATGGTTTTAGTTCTTTTCAAAAGTTAATAGGAGTGACCAATCCTTAAAGGACGTTTTGAGAGAAGGGTATCCACTTAAGCCGGGCTGATTGACTGACAAAACACGCACCGCCCTCACCCTAAATCCTTCTCCCGCACTGGGAGAGGGATTTAGGGTGAGGGTGGCAAAAGTGGGATGCACCCAATAGCTATCAAATGTTTCGCCTGGCGCTGTTACCCTGAGAGAATGTTTTAGAAGCCTGTATCTCTGTCAGCCCGTACTTCATTCAAGGGAAATCCACAGCCCCGACACCAGGGAGGCCTAAAGAACTTCGTGGGTGTATTTATGCTGCTTAACGTTATCCGTGCGCGACACCTTGTTCTTGGCGTTGAGGATGCGTTTTTTCTCAGTGGAATAGTTGGGGATGTCACGACTGGTGCCGAGAGGGATAGTGGCGGTGGCCTCGGGGCGACTTTGGTAGGTGCGGGCGGTGGCCTGTAGGCGCTCCTCAAAGTCGGTGCAGCGTTGCACAGGGCTATGGTCGGCCAGGGCAAAGCTGGCCGGGTCGGCCGCCAGGGCCTCCCCCAGGGTGGTGGCCCAGATCCGGCGGTAGGAGGTGGCCACTCCCTGCAGCAGGGAATTCAGGTAGGCGGAGGGAATCGGCTCCAGGATGTAGACTGCCTCGGTCTCCCCCTCCTGCCTCAGGTAACAGGTGGCCAGGCCTAGAATGACGTAGCTATCCAGGGGGATCTCGGTGGCATGGACGGTGGGGGCAACGGTCATGGTGACGGCGGGGGTGCGAGAACCTCCCCATTGTAAAACCGGCATCAGGGTAGCGGCCCAACCAGTATAAAACTGTCACAAAAGAATAAGCCTTCTCCCTGTCCCCCTCTCCCCCCCAGCTACCTTAACTGATCAAAACCTAAGCGTCCCGCTGTTCCTCCTGGGGCAGTAGGACGGTGACGGTGGTGCCCTGCTGTAGTTGGCTTTGCACCTGAATGGTGCCGCCGTGGTTTTCGACGATCGCCCGGGCGATCGCCAGCCCCAGCCCACTGCCCTGGTCTCCCCGCCGACGGCGGGCGGGGTCAGCCCGGTAGAAGCGATCGAAAATATGGGCTAGGGCCTCGGGGGCAATGCCGATGCCGTTATCCTGCACCACCACCTGCAGCCAGGGCTGGCCCTGGTGGCGGATGGGTTGCCAGTGCAGGGTGACCTGACCCCCGGCGGGAGTGTACTGTAGGGCGTTGCCCAGCAGGTTGGTAAACAGGCGGGTGAGCTGGTCCCGATCGCCCCAGACCAGACCGGGGGGTGAGCCCAACTCGCCGGAGTAGCCCGGGGTGATGGCCCGGGGGTTGGGGGATTGCACCTGCAGACGAATCTGGCCCTCCCTGGCCAGCACCCGTTGTTCCTCCACCACCTCCGACAACAGCTGATCCAGATCAAGGCAGTGGGGGGTGAGGGCCAGCAGGCCGCTGTCCTGGCGGGTCAAAAACAGCAGGTCATCCACCAACTGCCCCAGGCGCCGGGTGAGGCGCTCAACCACCTGGAACTGCTGCTGTAGCACCGCCACCTCCGGTTCAGGATCCAGCAGGGCCACCTGGGCGTTGGTTTGAATCACGGCGATGGGGTTGCGCAGCTCGTGGGAGGCATCGGCGGTGAACTGCTTGAGCTGCTGGTAGGAGTCCCGCACTGGGGCCATGGCAATGCCCGACAGCAGCCAGCCGATCGCCGCCACCACCCCCACCATCAGGCTGGTGCCCAGGGCCAGGTCCACCATCAGCCGGCGGCTGGGCTTGGTCACCTCAAACCAGGGATGGCTGACCCGCAGGTAGCCCACTAGCTGCCCCTGGCTTTGCACCCGTTCCGTTACCTGCCGCAGCAGGGTATCCCCCCTGATTCGCACGGTTTCCCCCGCTGGGTTAAGGTGCAGGGGCAGGGGCAGGGCCTCGCTCAGGGTAGACCACTGCAGGGCGCCCTGGGGGCTGAACCACTCCAGGTCAATGTGATCCTCCTCCACCGCCCGGGCCACCGCCCCCTCTGCCGCCAGTTGCGGGTCCATCACCAGCGATCGGGCCATCACCTCCACCACGTGGTTGAGGGTATCATCCACCCGCTCCACCAGGGTGTTGCGGACGTAGAGGTAAAAACCACTGGCGAACAGTAACAGCAGGACGGCGGTGACGGCGGTATACCAGAGGGCAAGGCGTTGGCGGGTAGCCTGGAACATGGCCGGGGCGGTTAGGACTCGGGGCTGGCTGGCTCATAGGTGGAGGCCACCTGCAGCTCCGTCAGCTGGTGGGGGTCAACCCCGGCCGGGGCCTGGGTGAGCAGGCAGCGGGCTTGCTGGGTTTTCGGAAAGGCAATGGCATCCCGAATCGAGGTTTCCCCGGTGATCAGCATAACGATGCGGTCTAGACCGTAGGCAATACCGCCGTGGGGAGGGGTGCCGTACTCAAAGGCCTCCAGCAGGAACCCAAACTTGTCCTGGGCCGCCTCGGCGGAGAGGCCGATGGTGTCAAACACCCGCCGCTGCACCTCCGGTTGGTAGATGCGCAGGCTGCCGCCGCCAATTTCGTAGCCGTTGAGCACCAGGTCGTAGGCAACGGCCCGGGCGGTTTTCAGGTCCGCCAGGTCCTCCGGGTGGGGGGCAGTAAAGGGGTGGTGCAGGGCCTCCAGCCGCTGTTCTTCGGCGTTCCACTCAAACATGGGGAAGTCGGTGACCCAGAGCAAGTTGAGCCGATCGGGGGGAATCAGCTCCAGCTCCCGGGCAATGGCCTGGCGCAGCCGATCCAGGGTGGCGTTGATGGTGGCGGTGGGGCCGGCGCCAAACAGCAGCAGGTGGCCGGGCTGGGCACCGCAGCGATCTAGGAGTTGCTGCAGTTGATCGGGGCTGAGGTTATCTTTAATCGCCCCGATGGTGTCAATGCCACCCCCCTCTCGCACCCGGATGTAGGCTAGCCCCCGGGCGCCGGCCTCCGCCGCAATTTTGAACAGATCGCCGCCGGGTTTGATGCGCACATTGGAAAGGCGATCGTTGCCACCGGGGATGGGTAGCACCTTGACGATGCCCCCTTCGGCAATGGCCCCGGCAAACACCTTAAAGCCACAGCCCTGCACCAGGTCGGACACATCCACCAACTCCAGGCCGTAGCGGGTGTCGGGCTTATCGGTGCCGTAGCGGTCTAGGGCTTCGGCGTAGGTGAGGCGAGGGAAGGGGCGGCTCACCTCCAGGTTCTGCACCGCCTTAAACACGTGGGCCACCAGGGCCTCGTTCAGGGCCAGCACCTCATCCTGGTCCATGAAGCTCATTTCCATGTCCAGTTGGGTAAATTCCGGCTGTCGATCGGCCCGCAGGTCTTCATCTCGAAAGCAGCGGGCGATCTGGTAATAGCGATCGACCCCGGCCACCATCAACAGTTGTTTAAACAGCTGGGGCGACTGGGGCAGGGCGTACCATTCCCCAGGGTTGACCCGGGAGGGCACCAGGTAGTCCCGCGCTCCCTCGGGGGTAGAGCGGGTCAGGATCGGAGTCTCCACCTCGATGAACCCCTCCTGATCCTCCAGGAAACGCCGCATGGCCTGCACCACCGCATGGCGGGTTTGGAGGTTCTGGGCCATGGTCTGGCGGCGCAAATCCAGGTAGCGGTAGCGTAGCCGCAGGTCCTCCCGCACCGACTCGGTATCGGTGGTGGACACCTGGAAGGGCAGGGGTTTGCGCACCGCGTTGAGCAGTTCAATGGTGTCGGCGTAGACCTCCACCTTGCCGGTGGGCAGGCGGGGGTTGAGAGACTCCGGCGGCCGCTGGCTGACCCGCCCCACCACCTTCACCACGTACTCGTTTCGCAGGGGGTCGGCCTGGGGATAGGAGACCGGGGTGCGCTCCGGATCGCTGACGATTTGCACCACGCCGCTGCGATCGCGCAGATCAATAAAAATCACCCCACCATGGTCACGCCGCCGATCCACCCAGCCAAATAGGGTAACGGGGTGGCCAAGGTGACTGGCCCGGAGGGCGCCGCAGTAGTGGGTACGCATAGGCGGAGGCAGGGGGTAAGGAGCAAACCCTGTCATTATCCAGGATAGCGGCTGAGCTGGATAGCGCCTCAGGGAAATTGGTTTCCAGGAAGGGAGACAGACCGACAGACGGACAGCGGTGATGGGGATCACCCAAAAACGGGGGCTAGCTCCTATGCCCACCGGAGTCGATGGAGAATAATTAAGATTGTTAAAGGCTTCGTTTTTATAGCTAAATTTTTATAACTAAACCGCCCCCGCTGCCTCTGGCAGTGGGGGTTATTAATTCAGGGGAGTGGGGGAGTAGGCTGAAGCCCTTGAACCCTGCTTGTCAGCATCAGGATTTTCAGGAAATTCCCATTATTCCTTGATCCAGAGGGCCATTGATAATGTTTTCTTTGATCGCATCAAGTTTTCTTAAAGAAATTCCTATGTTTGCCATGCCATTGATAACATTTGCTTTGACCAAACTAACTTTTGCCAAATAAATTCCTATAGCCGGCGGGCCATTAATAATATTTTCTTCGGCTAGATCAAGTTCCCTTAAAGTTTTTCTTATCTTTGGCGGTCTCCGATCACAGGGTAATCGCATCTTAATTGGCTAATTACGATACAGACAGATTGCTCACTTTCTGAAGCAAGAGCAGATTTACTGGTTCTTCATCCGTGATCACGGCTAATCTCATACTGATACTGCATTTTGGGTTATATGAGAC
>JBEIGU010000112.1:0-13111 GCA_040381765.1 Leptolyngbya sp. | reverse complement strand
TACAAGGATGACCCTCTGGCAAAATAACTCTTGCCATAACGGGTCTGTCTGTGATGCCAGTAGGCTTTGAGGGAGGGGTCATCCGGCGATGCTTTTCCCTGAACTTTGATATGACGGGTCGCCAGAGTTGCTCTGGTTCTATAAATTTGAGCAATTCTCGGTTTTCCGTTTCTATCTACCAGGGAGGTGCGGAAGACCAGTGAGTCCTGGGTGACCCTACCAAAATAGTGCCGCAAGACCCAACTTTTCGGTTTGTTCGGATGGCGTTTCCATGCCCAACAAAAGAGCATGTGGAACATCCGATAGTCGATATATTCAAACGTCTCCCGGTAAATTCCATGTTTGTAGTAGTTGGCAAAGCCGCGCAGGATGGGATTGAGGTGATGAATCACCGCCGCCGGTGAGACATGGGGGTGAGCCACTAGCCAAGCTTTGATTTCTCGTAGCTTCGCTATCACCTTTTCCCGTTGTGGTTTCGGCAGACATTTGCCGTTGAATTGGCGGATATTAAACCCTAAAAAGTCGAATCCATCTTGGATGGAAACCACCTGGGTTTTCTCCGAATTCAGGCGCAGTCCCCGTTGGCTTAACCAGGCTGTGACATGGGGAAGGATGGTTTGGATATCCTCCTGGGTTTTAGCGGTAATGATGAAGTCATCCGCATAACGGATATACCCATAGATTGGGGTGTACTTCAATCGGGTTTGTCCCGCTGTTTTCCCGCTTTTGATCTCGATCCGTTGCCGCCGTTTGAACTGGGTGAGAACCTCTTCCAGTCCATCGAGGGCAATATTGGCGAGAAGGGGCGAAACGATTCCACCCTGGGGCGTACCGCTTGCCGTTGGGTGAAGGACTCCAAACTCAAGGTAACCTGCTTTGAGCCACTGTTTAATCAGCTCTCGACCCGGCACGTTGCCAATGGTCTCCAGCAGATAATTATGGCAAATGTTGTCAAATGCCCCCTGAATGTCGGCACTTACAATCCAGGTGTCCCTGCCATGTTGTAAGCGAAGCCAGCTTTGCTGAATTGCATCATGACAGCTTCTGCCCGGTCTAAAGCCGTAGCTGTGAGCCTCAAATCGAGCTTCCCAGCTTGGTTCCAGAGCATTTTTGACAATTGCCTGGGCAACCCGTTCAGAAATGCAAGGAATCCCCAGTGGCCTGAGTTTCCCGTTGGCTTTCGGGATATAGACTCGTTTGACTGGCTTAACCCGCCAGGGTTGGTATTCCTGCCATTTGTTGACTAGGTTGACCCGTTGTTCTGGTGTGGTGACTGTCACTCCATCGATGCCTGCTGTCTGCTTGCCTCGATTGATTTGGGTCACCCGCCTGATGGACAGTAGCAGGTTACTGTAACTCCTTAGCATCAGCTTCATCAGGCTTCTCACCCGATTCCACTGCTCTCGTTGCGTCGCACGATAAATTCGCCCTCTCAGATTCCTCACTCGCTTTGTCGCTAGTTTCCAGTCAATGGCATACCAGTTCTTCAGCAGTGCTTTGGCTCCAATGTCCCGTGGGACTCTATCTTTTACCATCGTTCGGTTTCGTTAGGTTGCTTTATCGTTTGAAACCAGTCGGAAGTCTGCCACCTTTCAGTGTGGGACAAAGTTTGAATCCTTATCTGCGGCATTACCCACAGCCTTCGCTTTCTCCGACCTCCTTTACCCGTTGAGTCGTTCGGCTTTCCTTACGGTTAGCTTACTCCAGGTTATCGACCTGTCCTGGAGAACTCATCGGGCTTACCGGGTTCCCCTGATGGTGAGATACAAATGGGTCGGGTTCCGACTATGCTCCGGTAGGGCTTCGTTCTGCCGCTCTCCGTTAGACGACGACGGTAGAGCCTGCCTACTTACCTTTTGGTCAAAGTGTCTCAGCCCTTTCACTTTTTCACGATGACGAAGCTTTAATAGTCGATTCACTGTGCGTTAACCCTTGCCATTCTCCCCCTTGCAGCGCTACCGATTGGGCTATCCGTAGCTACCACGTTCATGGTCTGCATTCCACTGGATTCATTACTTACTACCAGCGTGACCAAACTCAGTGAGTTCGTTATGGGGGGACTGTGGGACAGAATCCACAGGGAGTTTTCTCCATTCATCCATCAGAGTGCCTCGTCGCACTCGTCTATTCGTTCCATCAGGTGTAACTCGTAAGGGTCAACCGTCACTGGTTCGTAGTACCAGCTAGACCGCGCCAGCTCCAGTAACTCACATTGCCGACGGATACTCAGCTGAGGATGCTCTGGCTCCACCAGCCGTCGTTTATCCACCAACGGTTTTTAATATCCGGAGCACGGGCAAACTTGTCAGCTCCGGATATTAAAAAGCCCAGATTTTTTTTCAACCAGTCCACTTCTACCTTCAGTTGACCGATTTGTTGATAAAGTTGGGCGGTTAGCTCTTCCTGGTCTTTACGGCCCTGCGCTCGCCGTGACGAAAAAATGCCAGGAAGCTCATCGAGCACCTGCTTCTTCCATTGGTTGATCTGGCTGGCATGGACGCCATACTCACTCGATAGTTCGTTCACAGTTTTTAGCCCCTTGATGGCCTCTAGAGCCACCTTAGCCTTGAAGTCCGCACCATGTCGCTTGCGCTGCATTTTCCTGTTAATCTTCGTACGGCTACTGAATTACCGACCAGCGACTCTATCTTATTCCCCTGTAAAGTTTTCAGGATACATCATACCCCCAACCCCCACCCAAGAATTGAGGCACAACAGTACTCCCCAGCAGGCGACCAACTGCGATCTCAGCACTCGCTACCCGCCGAACGGGGTTATCGACGGCCCATTAAGTAAACATAAGTTAGCAGATGTGTGCATCTAGCAGCCCTGCCCTCCTCGAAGGATCCGCTAGTACTAGGGGGCGCTACCAAGGGCGTTCACCCGGGGTGGCGGAGCCGGCGCAATGGTTTTCCAGCCCGGGCGGACCCCCTTCTCCAGGCTAGCCTGGTATTCCTGGTAGGCGGAGTTGGGGGCGGGCCGACGGGGTTGGCGGGCGGCCTGCTGGAGCCACTGCTGGTAGGCCGAGGCGGATTCTACCACTACGTTGGTTTGCATAGCAGCGAAGTAGGTGCCGCTGTACTGGGAATCCCGCAGGCGGTAGGTGCCCTCTTGAATGGGGGTAAAGGCAAAGTCAATGGCCCGGCCCGGAATAATGTCCTGCTTGAGGCGAAAGGCGGGGATGTAGAGGCCGTGCAGCACATCCTCTGAGGTGAGGGTCAGGTTAATGCGCCGGTTATTGGGCAAGTGTAGCTCGGTGCTGAAAACCTGCTCTTGGGGGTAATAAAATTCCCAGGCCCACTGGCGGGCGTGGACTTCGATGGACTCGGGGGCCGCTGCCGTGGGGTCATCCATCAGGGGGGCGGCCAGGGCCCCATGGAGCATGCCCAGGTGGACATGCTCCATGGGGCCCAGCACCGACATCTGGTCGTAGACCCGATAACTGGCGGCCGCTAGCCAGATCACCAGCAGGATGGGAATCACCGTCCAGACCACCTCCAGGGTGGTGTTGCCTTCGATCGCAGGGCCGTCCCCCTCGTCGTACTTGCCCGCCCGCTGAAACACCATGGCATAGACCAGGGTACCGGTCACCCCCAGAAAGATAAAGCTGCCCAGGGCGGTCATCAAACTAAACAGACCATCCACCAGGAGGGCTTCGGCGGAGGCGGCGGGGGGCAGCCAGTGGTAGGCCTGTTGCCCCATCCAAACACTGATCAGGGCCAGGAGGACGGCCACAGCGGCCAACTTTAACAGCAGAGATCGCGTCATAACCAGAGCCCCCTTAAGGCCGGGGAAATCACCTGCAAAACCGATAGATCCTGCCCCGCCCGCAACAGGCGATCGGCGCTGATGTGGACGCCAAACTCTGCTGCCAACTGAGCCCCCAGGGTGCCGTGGGCAAACATCAGAGCAAAGATGGCTAGGCCCGCCCCCAGGTAGGACCACTGCACCTGCCGAGCTCGGTCCTGACGCCAGAAATAGCGCTGAAAGCCCCGCCAGATAGCCATGCCAACGATCAGGGTCAGGAGCAGCACCCCCCCCACCCCATGCCAGAGCATGGTGGAAAGGCTACCCAGGCCCCAGGCGCTGACCTCATCGCTGGGGGGTTGGGCCAGGAGCATTTCGTAGAACCCCGCCGCCACCGTGGGAAAGGTGACGATCGCCGCCGCTACCATATTGAACCAACCCACGTCAAACAAATTAGATTGACTGGCGGGGATGGCCAAAAACCGAAATATCCGCTTCTCTAGGGGAAACAGGGCCCCCACCAGGTCAAACCCAATGGCCACGATAAACAGCCCCAGGGTAAGGTGCACCAGGTTAGGGTGGAGGGGGATGGGGTAGGGGAGACCATTGGGCCCCAGGGCCTCCCCGAGTTGGTTAATCAGTTCTGCACCCATTACAGCACCCCCCTGCGTAGGGCCTCAACCACCTCCACGGTGTGCAGGCCGTAGATCCACACCAGCTTATCCCCCAGGTAGGTCTGGAAAAACACCAGACCGGTGAGCAGGGCACCCGCCCCCAGGTAGGCCAGGGGTAGGGTTTGGCTATCCCGCGATCGCAGCACGTAGCGCCAGCCGGTAATGGCGGCAATTATCCCCGACAGGGACCAGCCCAAAATCGTATGCAGGTTGAGGGTGGCTTCGACGGGGGCACTGTAGGGCTCCGCCAGCCCCGCCTCTACCTGCCCAAAGATCACCGCAATAAAAATCGATACCGTGGCAAAGGCCATATTCCACCAGCTCACCTCAAAATAGCGGGGGTTTTTGGTAACGGTGCCCACCACGTCGCAAACAAAGGCAAACAGGGCCATAGCAATCACGAAGTGCACCACGATTGGGTGAATGGTGTCGGGGTAGGGAAGGTTGTGGTTGTTGAGGGGAGGGAGGTAATCGGACATCGGCAATCCTACCAGGCAACTCAGCCTATAGCATAGCAAGCCCGATCGCCTTTAAGCGGTATCCCAGCCATCATCTGGGGGGCCCCGACCCCCAGATGATGGGCTACTGGCTCCCCTCCGCCCCCTATTTGCCAGCGGCAGGGTCTCCGTCATACCGCCGAGATCGCCCCCTGTTGCCAGGATGCTTGTCAACTGTAATTATCCGGGACAAGTTGGGTAGGAATAGACTTGTACCTGATCGGGATCTACCCGAGGTCGGACCCGCTGCCCGAGGGCCAGGATCTGGCGGACTGGCAGGCGGGCATAGAGGGCTTGCCCAGAGGGGGTGAGCAGGTAGTAGCGGTATTCTCGCCCGAGGAATTGGCGATCGCCCACCCGCAGGGGCCCCTGATCATCCGCCACAAGGTCCAGATCCTCCTGGCGAATCATCAGATCGGCCTGGTCCCCTACCTCTGGGGAGAGGCTATCTGGCAGGGCAAACTCCCCCACCTCGGTGTGCCAGCCCCCCGCCCCGGCCCGGGCCGGCAGGAAGTTAGCCTGACAAACAAATTCCGCCACAAACCGGTTAGCCGGTCGTCGGTAGACCTGTTCCGGGCGATCGCACTGCTGTAAGCGTCCCTGACGCATCACTGCCAGCCGATCGGCGATGGCCAGGGCTTCCTCCTGGTCGTGGGTCACAAATATTCCGGCGGCCTGCACCTGACGCAAAATCGATCGCACTTCCTGGCGCAGGTAGACCCGCACCTGTACATCCAGATTGCTGAAGGGCTCATCCAACAAAATCAGACGAGGCCGGGGCGCCAGAGCCCGAGCCAGGGCCACCCGTTGCTGCTGGCCCCCGGAGAGCTGGTGGGGAAAGCGGTGCTCCAACCCCTGCAGCCCTACCAGGACCAGGGCCGCCGCAGTCTGCTTGACCACTTCGTGGCGGGATAGTCGTCCCTGGCGCTGCAGGGTCTGCAGACCAAAACGAATGTTTTGGGCCACCGTCAGGTGGGGAAAGAGGGCATAGTCCTGAAACACGATCCCCACGTCCCGACGCTCCGGCGGCCAGGCGAGGGGGTTGGTGATGGCCTGCCCTCCCAGGTAAAGCCTGCCGCTGTCGGCTTGTTCAAAACCAGCAATTAACCGCAGCAGGGTGGTCTTGCCACAGCCCGAGGGACCCAGCAGGCCCAAGATCTCCCCCTCCGCTAGGCTCAAACTCACCTCCTCCACCGCCAACCGATTGGGGGGATAGCCTTTGGTCAGGCCCTCCAGGGTGAGGGCGGCATTGAGGGCAGGAGGATTGGTCATGGTGGGCAGAAAACATACCCCCTTATCGATACCACGATCCCAGGGATCTAGTGGGAATCATCATCATTTATTAGTCACCGAGGCTTTATTGCATTAATGCACTACCGGAAAATGAACTAGACAGGGATTCTACCTCAAATCCCTACCCTAACTGTCTAGACGACGGTGTACACTTTAAAATGCTTTTCAAACAACCTCTTAGAGGTTGTTTGAAAAGCCAAAGAAAGTCTCGAACTATACCTGAGCCCTTTTCAAACAGCCTCTAAGCGTAGTTAGTTACAAACCCAACACAGGGCAATTGAAAGCTTCCAATACTTTCAACCATTTGACTAGTTGCTAGCTTACTGGTTCTGCGCAAGCCCACCACCATTAAGATAGCTGAGGCACAGGAGGCAACAAACCCAACGTCAGAGGTTTCCTCGAAG
Organism: Leptolyngbya sp.; assembly: GCA_040381765.1. Taxonomy (GTDB): domain Bacteria; phylum Cyanobacteriota; class Cyanobacteriia; order Phormidesmidales; family Phormidesmidaceae; genus Nodosilinea. The sequence goes on along the minus strand of JBEIGU010000112.1, from coordinate 6,496 downwards.
CTAGAGGTATCGTAAACCACAAAGTCAAAGTCCCTTTGCAGTTGCTCTGCCAAGTCTCTCATTTGGGAGGAAGCAAGTAGCTTGGTACCTCCAGCTAAAGACTGACCGGCAGACAACACATTCAGGTTATCACCGACCTTTGCGCTTCCTATAACCTGGTTGAGGTTAACCTTGCCGGCTAACACATCACTAAGACCCACTTTATTAGGTAGTCCAAGCAATTGATGCAGGGCAGGATTCTGGAAGTTCGTATCTACTAGAAGAACACGCTGGCCAAGACTAGCTGCTGCCCTAGCAAGGTTTACGGCTACAGTGGACTTACCGTCTTCAGGCGAGGGTGAGCCAACAGCAATAGATTTAATCAAGCTGGCGCCAGGGGAAAGACGAAGATCTGTATAAATGCTGTTGAAGGCATTGGTAAAGGCAAAGGTGGTAGAGCCATCCGAGGGGAATGCTGAGTTGGCTTGAGCCACTTCGCGAGAATAGGGAATGGTGCCCAGCAAGGGTAAGGCAATAGAGTCTTCCAAATCAGAAACACTAAAGAAAGTATCCTTACTTCTTTCCCGCAGAACTGCTGCCCCCGTGCCTAATACAAAACCACCCAGAAGGCCAAGAGCAATATTTCTAGGTATCTTATTGTCCCTCGGGACTGGCTTGCCATTTTTGTCCTTAGGAACAGTGGGGCTAGCAATAACTTCCCAAGGAAACTGACTTTGAGCAGCTTCAACCTTGAGGGTTTCTCGCTGGGTTAACAACTGATCTAGGGTTGCTGTCGCCAGATCAAGCTCACGCTCTAGGTCAGCATATTGACGAGAAATAGCTGGAAACTGTCGTAACCTTTGGCCGATAAGATTACCAGCTTGGTCAAGGGTAGCACTGCGAGATTGTAAAACGCCAATCTGATTGATGGTGTCAACCATCTGCTCAGTCAAGCCTGTACCAATAGAATTCTGAAAAGAGAGCATTTGTGATCTGTCAATACCTTGAAAAGCAGGCCCTAAGACCTCTCTAGCCCGCTGTTCCTGTAGCAGAGCTAGCTCTCGTTGTTGATCGCGAAGGCTTTGAATAACAGGACTGGCTTCGTTGTACAAAGCAGATTGCAAAGCAATTTGGGTCTCAACCCCTTCCCGCTCCCGCAGAAGAGCCTGATATCCTTCATCTTCACTTAGGGTTGATGATGCAAGGGCTTGAGTCGGCCCCATCCCAAGTTGTCTCTGCAAGTTCTCATAAAGCGTTATATTCTCCCGGAGTGCTGAGGCAGTTTCTAACTTCTGAGCTGATATATCAGCAAGCTGTTCAGATAGTCGTGCACCCTGAGTCTCTGGATCGGTAATTAAATATTGCTCTTGTAATGCTTGAATTTGAGATTGTAAAGAGGCAACGCGACCTTGGAGAGCAGGAACCTGCTCGTCAATAAACCTTACACCTTCTCCAATTCGACTTTTACGTTCCTCAAGACTATACCGTAGATAGCGACTAGCTGTTTCTTCTAAAACTAGTTCTGCCCTGACTGGGTCAAGGTCTAAATACTTGACCTCGATGATGCTGGTTTGAGCTGCAGGAGTGCCAGCTAGCAAATCTCCTGAACAGCACTGGTCAATAGTCAATCGACGCTTAAGATCGCTGCTGCTAAACTTAGGATAAACAGACTGAACCTGCTCAGTAATATCTGACAGAAGTTCAGAACCCTGCAAAATAACCACCTGGGTTGCATAATCGACGGCTGTAGGCCTTGCCCTGGCTTCCCCTCGGGCTACAGTCGCAGGATCAGTCTGGGTTGCTTCCGGAGTGGCAGGCTCCACCAGTAGACGAAAGCTTGCTTCATAGGTAGGGGGGACAATAACGCTCAGCCAATAGGCTAGACCACCTGCCAAAGCAGTAGTCGTACTAATCAAAAGAGCATTACGACGAATTGTACGGATTAGAGGCCAAAGATTTATGCCAGCTTGCTTATTTCCTTGATCAAGGGAGTCGGATAATACCGGTGTAGCTTTTTCACTTCCTTGATTTAAGAATACATGTTGGGACTCTTGAATTGTCTTCATCTCAGTGCTTTAGCCTCTAAATGACAGGATAAATATAAAAAATTCACTTAAACGTTGACGGTAACTCTCTAAATAATAAACAAGTGAGGCTGGGTTTTGCCTTAAGGGGAAGACAGAAAGGGGTGACTTTAATGTTCACATTAAAAAATTAACTATCAAAGAATTAAACATATCTAAATCTGAACATTTTACTAAAAACCAGCGTCGAAACCCCGAAATAAGTCCAAAATGCCATTGATTGGATTGGTAATATTCGTTATCAAACCTCCAAGTAATCCTAAGAAGTCTGAGGTCCGAGCCATACTCCGCCGGGAGACCAGGACGATATCGTCGTCTCGCAAGGCTGGGTTAGTCTCCTCATTGAGCGGGTCGGAATAATCAACCTGGATGACTCGATTGACTACGGTACCGTCGGCATTCAAACGGATTAAATTTGCTGAGCCGCTGCTAGCCCTTGGGTCATCAAAGCCACCAGCGGCCAAGATCGCCTGGTTGAGGGAAGAATTAGGCTTAATCTCAACTTCCCCAGGGTCCTTAACCTCTCCAGCAATGTTGACCGCAATGCTGTCAGGAGAAAAATTTGCAATGGCAATCTGCTGGGCCTCTGAAGGATCAAGGTTAGTCGCTACGGGTACTATGATGGTATCTCCGTCTCTTAAAGAAATGTCCTGGGGTGAATGTTGTCCCTGGAGTAATGCCCAAAGGTCTACCGTAGTACTCTGAATTGAACCATCTAATCTCAATCGCCTTAGCTCAACGGCGCGGAGGTTGGCTTGCTGTTGTAAGCCACCAGCTGCTTGAATGGCTGCCACTACGGTGGGCCAATCGTTGGGGTTACCACCAACCGTAACAGTGCCAGGAACGACCCCTGCTTCTCGGGGGGTCAAACTATAGGAACCTGGACGTTGCACTTGGCCTGAGACCGTCACCCTTAGGGAACGAGGGCTGACCAGGGAAACCGTAATTTGAGGATTTTTGATGAAAGGAGCGTAGGCTTGGGCAAGCCTAGATTCGGCCTGCTGTATTGTTAAGCCTTCTAGCACTATTTGGCCAACCCAGGGGAGATTTAATCGCCCATCTACCGGGATAATGTAGGTGGCTCGGTCAAAAAAGTCAGGATCAATACCAAATATTCTGATACTAATCTCATCACTCCTACCCAGACGGTAGGGATCATCAACTGCGGCCAAGGGGTTAACAACAGTCGCATCTTGAACGTAACGACTGTCTGGCATCTGAGTTTGCGACACCTGAGCCTGAGTCGGTGAAAGCCAAACGGAAAGCAGCAGAGAACTCGATAAGGTCAAGCTCCTCACAAGACAAAGACGGCTTGGCAGGACTTTCGAATTTTTCAAGAAATCAAAAAAAGAGCTTTCGTTAAAGTTAGAGTAAATATGACTGTTCATAACAATTCAATTAAGTTCTACATAGAACGAAAAATAATCACCTTAGACCCAAAAGGTCAAAACTCGATTGTTAAATCTCTGGGAACAGTTGACTGACTCGTCGATTTAACTATTTTAGCAGGGATCCCTACCACAGTAGCTCCATCAGGCACATTAGATAGAACGACAGCATTAGCACCTACGTTAACATCACTACCAATTGTAATATTCCCAAATAACTTTGCCCCTGCACCAACATTAACTCTGCTTCCTAGGCTTGGAGCCTCCGTCGGACGGTCGAGATAGCGCAAGCCCAAAGTAACTCCCTGTCGAATAATAGTGTCATCACCAATGGCACTGTTGCCGTGAATAACGATACACCCCTGATGTTCAATGATCACACGACGACCGAGCTCTACGGTGTAGGGCAATTCGATACCATAGGTATTGCGAACCTTACGATACAACATTCCATATAGCAAGCTAAAGGGGGCCCGTAGTAGCTTCGGCCTAATACCCATGCGCCAAACTCCAAATCGGTGAACTGCAACTGCGCGAAAACCGGGCTTTGTCCAGTCGCGCCCATGGGCTACCCAATCTTCTCCTAATTGCTGCAAAAATCTGACTAGGCTGGGAACAAACTCAACTTTATGCTCGTCATTCTCAAATCGATGACATTCATCGTGGTTATCTTCCATAACCGAGTAAGTGGTCGTTGATAAATTTGAAGGAGCATCCATGGACAGTAATGAAAAAACAGCAATATCTCAAAAGTCAGTTCAATAATGCAGTGGTTATCGCTAGTGAGATGTACGGAGAGGTATATAAAACCTATTGAACAAGGCTGCCATAATAATTGAGACAACTAAAAATAATTACATGTCTTGCCCCGATTCGAAGCTGCAGTTTCGCAAATATCATCAAAGACTTTTCTTTTGGTAAACAATGATAATCGCAGTTTCTGCCAATTCATACCAAAGGTTCTAGAGCTCGAGTGGGCATAGTCTAACATTGATAGTAAATTTTAGAGAGTGTAAATTCGTTAGATTTTATCCATAAAATAAGGGTTAGAGGCTCATCTAAATTACAATGAATAGGTTCTGATCTAAAAGTCAAAATCGTAACTTAATTCAACCTTGTCTGATTTAAAGACTAGAGTTTCCCAACCTTCGGGAAGCAAGCTACGCTCTCTGGCAGAGGGGCCTGGGGTAAGGGGGCAGGATTAAAGTTATCAACATGGACTTGATCTAGCGTGGCAATCATAATAATTGAAAAAAAGCGTTTTAAAAAATGTATCCCTCCAAGTCAAGCAAAAGCCAAGCAAAAGTATAAATGATTGACATACAAGTAATCAATCCCCAGAAAAATATATTATTTAGACCGATGGGATACTGATTATCCAGCGGAAGTTTCCCTGATGGTTGCTTAAGATGAGTTGACTCTTGAGGCGAGATTGAGAGCTTAAATCCTCTGAACAAGAAGCTATTATGAAAAATATCTAACAATAAATTAGGTGGATCAAGATCGGGTTTTCGTTGCAAAAATCGCCTAGTCCGCCAGATTGGGAATGTTGCCATTATCGACAAATCAGCAATTAGGAGATAAAGCCAACCATAGTTCTTTATAAAATAGCGTCGACGAGAATCAAATACATACTTTGGTTGACGTTTACGAGGCTCCTTTGTATTAGTTACCCCGGAACTTTGACCAACCAAGTGAATAACATGACTATCAGGCACATACCAACAGAGCCAACCCGCTTTATTGGCTTGAAGAGAGAAGTCCATTTCCTCGTAGTACATGAAATATCCTTCATCTATCAAGCCAATTTCTTCAAACACCTGACGACGGACCATCATACTTGCTCCCGCAACCCAGTCGGTTTGACAAGGTTTGTCGACAACCGGAGGTGCAACGACCCACCTGTCTAGCAGTTTGTGAACTATGTCCAACCGCAAGCCAGCATCAATTTCAGACCAAAATGTGTGAAACCGGAAAGCTGAGCGCTGAGCCGTTCCATCTGGATCTTGAAGTCGACTACCTACAATGCCAGCCTCCGGGTGCTGCTCCATAAAACTCACTAGAGTAGAAATGGCACCAGGTAAAACTATGGTATCTGGATTTAGCAAGAGTACGTAGGGAGCTAATGCATTTTCACTAAGAGCTCGACGAATTGGAAAGTTATTCCCATAGGCGAAACCTCCGTTACGCTCTAAAGGCAGGAACTCAGCCCAGCTCCAACCTGCTTCCTTGATGGCTGCCATAATAATCATATCTGAGCCATCAGCTGAGTCATTATCAGTCACGACAACACGAAGATTAGGTAAAATCTTGACTTCAGACTCAAGGGATTTTAAGCAATCAACAGTCAGCTGTGGGGTTCGGTAGTTAACTATGACTACCATTACTTCTATCAAACAAGGCGAAACATGATTAGAAACATCAAACGATAATTCTGCTGCGGGAGCTAAAACCATCTCCTGCAACGACTCAGGTGAATTCGAAGTAGGTTGACTAGACACTAAGGCATTAGTCATTGTTGCAGACTTTTGATTCCAAAATTTGAATTGTCAAAGTTAGCCTATCAGATTGAAAGCTGAAAACAATAGTAGGGTTGCTACAACATAGAAATCTTACAGGTCTGTGAAGTTTGAAGATTCTCCCAATAGAGTAGTAGCTACGGGACTACAGTGGTTTCCGCGCCGATGAAAGACAGAAAAAAAATACTTCAAAAACTCTGCGTTCTGGCTCGCCTATGCCCCATGGCCATTAGCTATAACTATTATCTTAACATCAATGTAAATATCGTAGGAGCATTTTCCGGGCACAACAAGGGTAACTCTTGGGTCATAGCGTCAAGACTGACAGTGGCCACTATGTCAGGGTTGAATAACGTCCCCTACGACCCAGCTAGCAACCCTAATAAGGGCGTATCTAAAGGTTAGGGGAGGGGTCGGTTAGGGGGTTAGGAACGGAAGGAAAGAGGTCATCAAACCGATGATTAGCCCAAGCTAACCTGAGCAAGAGAAGATGGTTAAAGCCATCCTCACTCCAGCGCATACCGAC
>JBEIGU010000111.1:0-13407 GCA_040381765.1 Leptolyngbya sp. | reverse complement strand
TTCAAAGTCCCCCTCCCGAGGGCAGAGAAATTTAGGGTGGGGAAAATTCCAGGTTTCAAATTAGGCGAGGTTTAGTTAGCGATCAGATACCTAAGATATCGTTTGCTGCCTGAATGTTCTGTCTCGTCTTCAATCCTTTTACAGGGGTTGCGGCTACAAAGGCAAAAACGGGAGGGTAAAAACCCTCCCGTTTTGTTTGGTTGACTTGATCCGGGATTGAAGTATCCTTGCCCGCCTCCCTTAAGCGTTGCCGCCAGGTTTGCTGACGCTTTTGCAGTTGGCGCTGGCGGGCGGAGCCACCTCGACCTTTGTTGTTTCGACCAGTTTGCCGGGGAGATTCCCAGCGTTTTAACCGCTGCCCCATAGTATTAACCTTCCTTCAGGAATACTGTGCATAATTTTATTCTAGCCTGGTGGTCAGGCGATCGCCCCCAGGAAAACCGCCCAGGGTAATACCCCAAACCCCAGGACCATAGCGATCGCCAGCACCAAACTAGCTCCAACCGCCAGCGATCGCTGGGGGCCCTGAAGTAACCCCAGGGATTGTAGGGCGCTCCACAGCCCGTGGCGCAGGTGTACCCCCAGGCCCAACAGGACAGCGGAGTAGACCAGGGTAGGAGCTGGCTGGCGAAACACCTCCACCACTAAGCGAGCCAGGTCTCGCACAGTTTCCCCCTGCAGTTCGGTGCTGTAGTAGGGGCCAAACTTAAAGGTGAGCAGGTGGGCCACCAGGAAAATCCCTAGGGTCGTCCCGGTCACCACCATGGTTCGGGAGCCGAGGGACTGGAGACTGTCTCCCCCCACCGATTGATACCGTTGGTAACCCTCGGGCCTGGCCCGTAGCCGCCCCATAAAAATTTCCAGGCCCACCGCCATGTGCATCAGTAGGGTCAGCAGGAGTAGGGCCTCAATGGCGTAGAGCAGCCCTCCCCAGCTCTCCAGCCGATGGGCGTAGGCGTTGTAGGCTTGGCGCCCGGCCCACAGCCATAGGTTGCCCACCAGGTGCACCACTACAAAGGTGACCAGGGCCAACCCGGTCAGGCCCGACACTAACTTTTTGCCGATCGGCGATCGATAAAACCGTAACAGTGGGGAGGAGGAGGGCTGGGGGTCGGGAGCTTGCAGAAGGTTAGTCATGGCGGCTGGGAATCAGTAATCAGTAGTCAGTAGTCAGTAATCAGTAATCAGTAATCAGTAATCAGTAATCAGTAATCAGTAATCAGTAATCAGTAATCAGTAGTCCTGCGCCCATTATCCCCCATCACCCATGCTCCCCTGCTGGTCTCAAGCCGTCACTTTAAGGTTGATAGAGTACTAGGGTTGGGCGGGCCGGGCCCACCAGGCCAGGGCGTAGGGCTGTGCCGATGATGGGTACACCACCCTCAGTTTATAGGACCCGGTTTTAGGAATGGGATAGAAAATGTGTTCCACACTATCCACCTGGCTGGTGGAGGCCCAGATGCTCTGGCTCAGGTCATCGGCATCGGCGGGTAGGAGGTAGAGATCGAGGTTGGCGAGAGGGGCGGCCCTAAACCCCTCCCCCAGGTCGTAGCTGCCGTTATCGTTGCTATCCACCAGGTCCACCTGGCGCTTCCAGGTGAGGGTGGCCGAGAGGTAGCTACCGGCCTGCAGGGGATCGGTGAAGCGATAATCCTGGTAGCGAGCCCCCTCCTGCTCAGGGGAGGCACTGTAGTGCCAGCCCACCGCCGGTACCCCGCCGGGCCCCCAGGTGCCAGGCAGTAGCTGCTGGTAGGCCCGGTAGGCGTTGAGGTGGCCGGTGCCCAGATCCCGATGTAGGGGTATGGCGCGATCGCGGTAGGCGTCGCTATCAATCCAGGTGCGATTATAGGCATCCAGGAGGGTACGCCCCATACCCAACCGCTGACCATCGCCCTCGTCCTCCAACTTATCGGCGGAGTTGAGTAAAACCGCCTTCATCACCAGGGGATGGCGGCCCTCTAGGGAACTGTGCTCCACCCCGGCCCGCAACTGCCGATCCACCAATTGCTGCAGTAGGGCCACGGTACCCACCACGTGGGGAGCGGCAAAGCTGGTACCACTGCCGGGGGTAGTTTGACCATCGGGATCGATCAGGGTAATTTGACTGCCGGGGGCCACCAGATTGATGGACCGTCGAGGCCCTTCATTGGTTTCTGGGCCCGGGGATCGGGGGGATCTCACCGTCGGTTCGCTACCCAGGTTAGCGAAGTCAATCTTTCTAAATACTCCCTCCACCCGGCGGGAGTAGGCTACGTTAATACCATTAAAGTTATCCGTGGGAATGGGAATCCCCCCCATACCCTGGTTGCCGGCCACCACGTAGAGGGTTTGGTGGACCCGGGATGACCAATCAATACACTGGGTGAGCAGGGCATCGCCATCCAATCGGGGTTCGTCCCGGGGGTCGCGGCTGAGGGGCTCCCCAAAGCTAAAGTTAATCGCCCGTACATCCCCGCCATTTTGACTAGCCACCGCCTGGGTCGCTAGACATTCCTGGGGCTGACTGCTGACCTCCCCCAGTTCGCCAATGGCCGCAGAATAAAGTAGGGCATCGGGGGCCACCCCAGGATAACGCTTATCCTGGCTAATCATGACGCTAGCCACGTTGGCGGCATGGCCATCCACATAATCATCGGGGTTGGCCCACCGATTCAACCACAAGACCCGACGAACCGCCACCGGCATATGTTCGTAGGCCAACTTATCCAGACCGAACTGACCCGGTCGGCCAATCTCTACCTGACCAATGGCGATTTTGGCTCCGGTTAGGTTGTAGGGATCCCCGTGCAGGCGCAGGGCATCAATGCCCTCTGCGGCCACAGAAGTAGCCAGGGCCCAAACAGGCATGGCGATGGGCAGCAAACCTGCGATCGCCACAATCCCTAGGGCAGTTTTACCGATTGCCCCCAACTTTATCCCAGATCCGCAGCGCCGCTGTCCCTCATCCATCGCTATTCCCTACCCCTACTTACGCCTCAGCCCACTCTAGTACACAACCCCCTGGCAAGACCACAGGCTAAAGGGTCAGGGGTGGGGGTGGAGGGGGGTAAAGCGCGATGGCGGGCACCGATACCATGGGCTTTCTGCCCGAGAGAACCTTGGGCCAGGAGCCTTCCCCCAGACTGTCTCAGAGATTTAAGGCCTGATCCAACACCTGGCGGGCCTGCTCTGCTTGACTCCGGGCTTCCCGAAAACGGAGATTGCTCTGGGCAAAGGCCTTCAAAATCTTAAAGCCATCCTTTAAATCCGCCAGTTGGGCGTCAGTGATAGGCTCCTCGCTAAACAACAGATCGACCAAAGCCCTGACCTGGAGAGCCTGATCCCGAGAATCCTGGAGCTTTACCTTGAGGCTGGCCAGTTGGTGGAGCACCTGAATGGCTTGAACTACTGATTCTTCCTGTTGTTGGGTAGCAACTGAGGGCAGGGGTGGCTCTACCTCAACCAATTGGTCAGCACTAAAGCCATCGGCCAAAGGTGTAGGCAGGTCGCCATCATCAAGCAGGGTAATAAGTTGGTCCATTGCTTTCTCCCGAGCCTTGAAGGAATCTTTTCCGGGCACTGTTAATACTACTTCAGGACTCTGGGCCAGGGTATAGCTAACCATGGAAATAGTTTTAATGTACTAATTGATTGTAGTTCCTTTCAGGCAGGAATTCAATCCTCTAACCAGGTCCATCCCTAGGGATTTAGATCCGCGTGTACCACCGATCGCAGCCGCTGGTGCAGACCAGAGGTTTGCCGCCGCGGCACAAAGGGCGGAATGGGGTCAACGGCAGAGGATGGGACCCGAATTGAGGTCAGTTCTCCCAGGGGCCGAAAATTCGGTACGGGGCTGGACTGGGTTGGACCAGGCCAGATCACCAGAGTCTCTACGTTGGGGGGTAGGGTATTGCTATGGCCCGGCACCGTTGGACCGGTTGGGCGGAGGGCAGAAGTCGGGTCGGTAGGAGCTTCAGCGGGGGCTAGCAGGGTTTGACCCAAAATAATCGACTCAAACTCTCGGTTGAAATGCCGCAGGGGCGCTCCACGGCGCTGCCACAGCTGCAGAATGTAGTCTACGGAAACTATCTTGTAGCGGCCCTGGTAAAGGGCTTCGGTAATGGCGTGGCCAACCCAGACCGGGCCAAACTGGTCAAGCCATTGACTAATCAAGACCTCTGGCTGATAGTTATCAACGTCAAAGCTGTACTCCCTGAGCAGGGCCAGGATAGAGGCAGCAGCTGAGGATGGGTTAGGATTGACCATAACAGTTTCCGAGGGTTTACCCCTGATGAACCAAGAGTTTAGGCACCATAACAAGCCAGTTCCTATCCTCATTAAATCCTAATCCTCAAAATCCGTCACGGCAATTTTCCCATGGCCACCCCCTTGCGCTTCCTGAGCTACCGCTACCCCTGGCTCTACGATGGGATTTCCCGCACCGCTGCCCTCACCGTTGGTGGAGAGCAGCGTTTCCGTAACCTAGCACTACAGAGTATTGCTCTTAGCCCCGCTAGCGCAGTCCTCGATCTGTGCTGCGGTGGCGGTCAGACCACCGTTTTCTTAGCTTCCTCTGGAGCTCAGGTGACTGGCTTGGATGCCTCTCCGAGGGCGATTGAGCGAGCTCGACGTAAAGTTCCCCATGCCACCTTTGTAGAGGGTTGGGCCGAGGCCATGCCCCTGGCGGATGCTATCTTTGACTTGGTGCATAGCAGTGCTGCTATGCATGAGATGGAGTCCGACCAACGGCGTCGTATCTTTGCCGAGGTGTGGCGGGTGCTAAAACCCGGCGGCCAGTTCGCCCTGGTGGATTTCCACCGGCCTCAAAACCCTCTGTTTTGGCCAGGGCTGGCCCTCTTTCTCTGGCTATTTGAAACCCACACCGCCTGGAACATGCTGGCAGTCGACCTCGAGCAGGAGTTGACTGATCTGGGCTTTGTTGATCAGCATAGTCAACTCTACGCCGGTGGTAGTCTTCAGGTGATCCAGGTCACCAAGCCAATCATACCTATCCCGTCTCAATCTAATGTCGCTGGCGGAGTCCATGATTCATCGGCGAAAGCCAGGCTATAGCCATATTTGTAAATAGCTAGATCAGCGCCATTATGGACCTACATAGCAGAGCAGCTCCAACCTCGAGATGATGAGTACCGCTACGTCCTTTCTTATATTTATCATTTTATCTGAAGAAAATTTAAACACCGTACCGGTCCGTGTCGTGACGACAATGAATCCAACTAGCTATCGAGGTGATTTTGGTATCCTGGATTCCTGGTTGACTGACAAAACATTGGCTTACGGCGGTTCAAACCGCTGGTATCCACACGAAGTCGGCCTTCGCCGACTGATCCATACCCGCGTAGGCGGGTTTTGCCTGGCTAGGCGCGGCTTCTAGCCGCCAGCGTTGAGAGTTTTGTCAGTCAACCAAGGTATAGTTTAATACTCTCTTCGGCTTTTCAAACAACCTCTAAGGCAAGTACAATTATTCTATGATCCTAATCACTGGTTGAAATGCACATATCAAGTAATATAACGATCTAGCTTGATTTTTGAAAAATCCTTGGATTCAACGCCTCCTGGGGTAACGAAGGCAGTCTCAGTACACTTAGAAGCGATCAGACCAAATAGTATACGATCTATCTAGACTTGTGGCAGTTTTAAATAAAATTTTTATTCTATACGTATTCTAAATCGCCAAGAATCGCTATGCTTAATAAGCATTAAAATTTTACTATTAATTGACGAAAACTTAAAATTTTGACAAAGGAAGAGGATATTCTATTACCACAACGCATGGGTTGATGAGATATGTTTGGATAGAGTCATGCCTTCTGGCTGACTTGATTTGACCAGGGATTTGATATTTAGTTTGATTTAACTCTTTCGACTGACTTAGTTTAACTCATGCTAGTTCTAAAGTCTGCCTTGCTATAAAGCCCTATACCTATAGCTTCTTCATTGTATTAACCGAGAAAAGTATCCTTCGATTTAATTAACTGCTTTATGTTGCATATGGATAAAAATTAATTATCTTCGAGTTGAGTCAAGCTGCTATTACTCGCAGTTAAATCGGGTAGTATGACCTTATATTAATACTTTCCTGACTTGGACAGTCAACAGAGCCAATGCAACTACTATTATTTTACCTAAAGGGGCGGGAGGATACTTGCAATATCTAAGTAAAATATTTTCAAAAGAAAGTAGTAGTCTTGAACGAAAAACAGTAGAGGGAACTCTTTTGACGACTATTTCCTATGGAATTAGTCAGATTTTACGTTTTTCTGGTAATCTCATCCTGACACGATTATTATTTCCAGAATTATTTGGCTTAATGAGCCTAGCACAGGTTTTCTTGATCGGATTAGAGTTGTTTTCTGATCTGGGTATCGGCGTTTCAATTGTTCAAAGTAAGCGAGGCGATGAACACAGGTTTCTTAATACAGCTTGGACCCTTCAGATAATTCGAGGCTTTTTACTTTGGATATGTACTTTTATAATTGCTTTTCCTGCATCTCAATTTTATGGAGAACCTAAACTCCTTTGGCTAATTCCTATCCTGGGGACAAATACCTTGCTAGGTGGGTTGAGGTCCACCTCAGTATTTACAATCAATCGACATTTGCAGGTAATAACTCAAACCATATTTGAATTATTAAACCAAATCGTTGTCCTGTCAGTTATGATCGGCTGGGCTCTAATAAGTCCAACAATTTGGGCTATGATAGTTGGCAATTTGTGTGCTGGAATTTTTTCTGTTATTTATAGTTATTTTCTTGACAGAAATTTATATGATGAAAGTTTTAGGCATCGTTTTCTGATTGAAACAGAAGCTTTTAGAGAAATTTTCAACTTTGGTAAATGGATATTTCTGTCGACGATGATATTTTTCTTGTCGAGTCAGACTGATAGGTTGATTTTAGGTCGTCTCTTTCCAATAGAATTGCTAGGTGTTTACACCATTGCATTCACCTTAGCTAATATACCTACTGAAATTCATAACGCTATTTCTTCGAAAGTGTTATATCCTGCTTTTTCCAAAATGGCTTCTCTCTCTCGAAGGGATTTTAGAGAAAAGCTTGTTAGCTATCGCTGGTATATTGTTATACCTATGGCTATCTTCCTTGGTTTATTGGCAGGTCTAGGAGATCTGATCGTCAGCTTCCTATATGATGAACGTTACCAACAAGCTACTTGGATGTTTTCTGTCCTGGTTTTGGGCGTATGGCCTAAGATCCTAATGCAGTCCGTTGATAAGTCTCTGCTGGCCTACGGCAAACCAAAGTATCAAACTATGGCTAGCCTTTCAACTTTTATATGGCTAATTGTAAGTATTCCAATGGCATTTAACTCTGCCCTCGGTGAACTTGGTGCACTCTTGGCAATTGCTTCAAGCGGTATACCAGGGTGGTTAGCCATTTCCTTTGGCCTCTGGCGAGAGAAGTTCCTTGCATTGGGGCAAGATATAATTGCTACACTAACCTTAGTATTGACTTTAGTGATAACCCTTCTATTACGTTTCTCCGCTGGTCTCGGCCTACCCTTTCAATTCATTAATACTATTCCACTAAATTAGTCATTTTCCCAATTCTCTCATGGAATTCTCTTTTTATCATCCCTTTGCAACTCCTAACTTCTTTGCCGCCCTGGTAATGTTTCTATGGATACCCTTTGTTTTTTGGGTATTTAAAAATTTTCCTGCCCGTCGTGCAATTGTGATCGCTTTTGTTGTTGGTGCTCTTTACTTGCCAGAGGTGCAGCTAGAAATTCCTGGTTTTCCTGATTATACTAAGCTATCCGCTGCTTCCTACAGTGTATTAATCTTTACGATTTTCTTCGATATCCAGAGAATCAAACAGTTTAGATTTGGTTGGTTAGATATTCCTATTGTCATCTGGTCTATATGTCCCCTTTTGTCTTCCCTAGCCAATGGGTTGGGTTGGTATGATGGTTTTTCAAGTACTCTTGACCAAACCATGGTTTGGGGTGTTCCCTTCTTTTTAGGTCGCATCTATCTAAACGATCTAGAGGGGTTTTATCAACTTGCTGTAGGCATTTTTGCTGGTGGTGTCACTTACATACCTCTAGCGCTTTTCGAAATGCGTATGTCTCCTCAATTACATACCTGGCTGTACGGAGGGTTCCCCCATGGCGACTTTGCCCAATCCGTTCGTTTGGGAGGGTTTCGACCAGTTGTATTCACATCGCACGGGTTGGTCCTTAGTTTCTGGATGATGATTTCTCTTTTGATTGGCACCTGGTTATGGAGAACGAACACTCTACAAAAAGTTTTTAACATTCCTATGAATGTTGTTATTCCTATTTTCTTCATGACTTTTTTCCTTCTACGCTCTACAGGGGCTTATATGCTCCTGGCCATGAGTCTAGCAACAATTTTCGCATCAGTTTATTTGAGATCAAATGTATTGATATATGCTTGGATTTCCGCCATTGTAGGGTATTTGCTGCTAAGGAGTGTAACGGACTTCAATATTCATGATTATGTCATTGATTTCCTCTCTAATTATTTACCTCCAGAGCGTGTAGAATCTCTTCAATTCCGTTTTGAAAATGAAGAACTTTTGGCAGATAAAGCAAGACTTAGAATGTTATTTGGATGGGGTGGTTTTGGTAGAAATTTGATTTTCGATGAATGGGGTAATCAATCGACTATCGTTGATAGCGTTTGGATTATCACCTTTGGCATGAGAGGTATAGTTGGCCTTTTTAGTCTTTTTGCGACGTTGTTGTTACCTGTTTTAAGTGTAGTAGCGACAAAATCTCCTTGCAGACTTTGGGACAGGAAGAACTATGCTGCCATTGGTGTCTTAACCGTAGCGTTATTGTTCTTTTCCGTAGAGATATTGGTAAACGCTCCTGCTTTGCCACCAGTAACGCTGATTTGTGGAGCATTGACTGGTTATATTGCCCAACCAGCTGTGCAACCTTTCGTAAACTCTAGACGTTATGGAAGTTTGACAAGTAAGCCAGCTACTGTAAGGTAGTAGGCTAGTGTTACTAGTACAAGGTGGCGTAAAGTAAGGTGATCCACCCTTCAAGGGGGTAACTCTCACGAATTAGGAGAAGTAGTTTTCCTTCCTATAGCACAGGGCTGGGCTAATCACTTAGGACTGGATGGAAAAATTGGTGGAGCATTAAACTGGGTGAAAGAAAAAGGCGGCCCCCAGCAGTGCAAAGGTGGAGAGTAGCAAAACCCCCTCTAGCCAGTTAGATCGGCCATCCTGATTGACTAGATTTACCGTCGCTACCGCCACCGCCACCGCCACCACCTCAAACAGGCCAAAGTTCAAATCCATGGGTTGGCCAATCAACTCCCCCACGATCACCAGAACTGGCGCCACCAGCAGGGCTACCAGCAAACTGGAGCCCATGGCCACGGACACCGCCAGGTCCATATTGTTCTTAGCCGCCATCCGTACCGCCGTGACGTACTCCGCTGCTCCCCCCACCAGGGGCAGCAAGATAACGCCGGTAAACAGATCCGTTAAGCCTAGGTTGTGAGCGGATTCCTCCACCGCCCCCACAAAAATCTCCGACTCGATCGCCACCCCTACCGTTGCCGCCAGCAGGACTCCCAGCCATAGCCAGGGGTTAGGGGGGGTAGCACCGTGGCTGGTCAGGGGTGAGTCGTGATCGGTCTCCGGCTCACCAAAATCCGTTACCCCCACATCGTAGAGATAGCTGTGGGTTTTCAGGGAAAACAGCAGGGTGAGTGCGTAGACGATAATCATGACGATCGCCACCACCACCGATAGATGACGAATCACCGAGGCTTCTACAATACTAGAAGTATTAATCACCATGGCGGGAATAACGATCGCCGTCACCGCCAGAGTCATAGTGGAACCATTTATCCCCGCCACCGCCTGATTAAACTGTTGTTCCCTATGGCGGAGCCCCCCCACTAACATCGATAGCCCCAGCACCAGCAGGGTATTGGCGAGAATTGATCCAGTGATGCTGGCCTTAACAATGTCAATTAACCCTGACTTGAGGGCCACCAGGGCGATAATCAACTCTGTCGCATTGCCAAACAAAGCGTTGAGTAGACCGCCAATGGTGGGACCGGTGACCACCGCCAATTCCTCCGTAGCGGTGCTCAGCCAGATGGCCAGGGGGACAATGGCCAGGGCCGACAGGGCAAACACCGTCAATGCCCCCCAGCCTAGCCGTTCCGCCAGAATCGACACCGGGATGAACACCAGCAGACCAATGGAAACCAGGGTTTGGGGGGAGGAAGGCAGGGTCATAGGGGTAGGGGCTCAAGGTCAAAACGATAGGTCTCGATCACTGGGTTAGCCAGCAACTGATCGCACATCCGATCCAACTGCTGCCGGGCCGCCGCCTCATCCGTGGCCGTTAGGGACAGCTCCATATACTTGCCAATGCGCAACCCCTCCACGTTGGTGTAGCCCAGGTGGGCCAGCCCCGACTGCACCGCCGTACCCGCCGGATCAAGCACCGAGGGGCGCAGGGTGACGTAGATACGCGCACTATAAAAAATTCGATCGCTAGGGGAGGACACCGATCACCTGTTTCAGCCACTGCCGTAATTCATCCTACCCTATGCCGGGGTTGGTAGAATGGCTGGAGAAGGAAGGACCCGCCATGGCGCCACGCACCCGTAGTCAGGAAAAAATCCTATCGGCCCTGAGGGGGTTGAGCCAGCCGATTTCCGCCCAGGATCTTTACATGGAGATGCGCCAGGAGGGCATGGCCATGGGGTTGGCGACGGTATACCGGGCCCTGGAGGCACTGAAGCTGGGGGGGGCGGTGCAGGTGCGTACCCTGCCCTCGGGGGAGGCCCTCTACAGTCTCCCCCAAAGCGATCGCCACCACCTCACCTGCCTGCAGTGTGGTAACACCATTGTCATTGATCAGTGCCCGGTCCACGACCTGGAGACCCAACTACACCAGATTCACCAGTTCAAGATTTTTTACCACACCCTGGAATTTTTCGGTCTCTGCCCCCAGTGTCAGCAGGGAACCTACGCGGACATGGCTAGCCCAGGCTAGGGTAGACTGGAGGGGTGGGCACCCTGGCTAGCCTACCGCCGATCCCAAAGGATGGTAACCTTGCGGCGCATCGTACTAATCAGGATAAATGGAGGTAGGGCAATGGTTTGGAGGTCTCGCGGGTGGTGGTGGGTGTTGGCGATCGCCCTGGTCACCTGGTTTAGCCTCACCCCCCTGGCCCTCGCCCAGGACAATACCGTTGACTACACCCTCACCGACCTGAGCTTTAGAGACTTTTCGGGGCAAAACCTATCGGGCACCTCCTTTGCCGCCGCCGAAATGCGGGAGGCCAACTTCACCGGCACTGACCTGAGCCGCACCATTCTCACCAAGGCCTCCTTCCTGCGGGCCAACCTGAGCCAGGCTGACCTGTCGGGCACCTTTGCGGACCGGGTGATTTTTGATCAGGCCAACCTCACCGAGGCCCGCTTTGTCGACGCCATTCTCACCAGCAGCAGCTTCCGGGAGGCGGAGGTGAGGGGGGCAGATTTTTCCGGTGCCATCCTGGACCGCTATCAGATTAGCCAGCTCTGCCAGACCGCCAACGGCACCAACCCGATTACCGGCGTCGCCACCCGGGATAGTTTGGGTTGCCGCTGAGGGCTGGGGATCCCTGGAAACCCTCAGCCCCAGAGCCTAAGCCTTGAACTGGTAGCTGACCCGGTCCATGGCCTCCACCACGTGGGCCCGGCTATTAAAGGCGGAAATTCGGAAATAGCCCTCCCCAGCGGCGCCAAAGCCGGAGCCAGGGGTGCCCACCACATGGCAACTGTGCAGGAGCTTATCAAAGAAGTCCCAACTGGAGAGGCCGTTGGGGGTTTTCACCCAGACGTAGGGGGCATTGACGCCACCGTAAACCTGTAAGCCCGCAGCCGTTAACTGTTCCCGAATGATGCGGGCATTTTCCATGTAAAAGCTGACCAGGGTCTGGATTTCGGCCTGACCCTCGGAGGTATAGACCGCCTCCGCCCCCCGCTGCACGATATAGGAGACCCCATTAAATTTGGTGGACTGGCGCCGGTTCCAGAGGCTGTGGAGGGATACCTGACTGCCATCCCCCGCCCTACCCCGCAGGGACTGGGGTACCACGGTCAAGGCACAGCGGGTACCGGTAAAGCCTGTGTTTTTAGAAAAGGAGCGAAACTCGATGGCACAGTCCCGAGCTCCCTCAATTTCGTAGATAGAGTGGGGGATGGCCGGATCGGTGATAAACGCCTCGTAGGCGGCGTCAAAGAAAATAATTGACCCGTGGGCACGGGCGTAGTTAACCCAGGCCTGCAGATGGGCACGGCTAGCCACCGCCCCGGTGGGGTTATTGGGGAAGCAGAGATAAATCAGATCCACCGGTTGATCAGGAATGCGGGCAATGAAATCATTTTCAGCGTTGATCGGCAGGTAGACCAGGCCGCCGTACTCCCCCCGTTCGTTGGCGGGGCCGGTGTGGCCCGCCATCACGTTGGTGTCAACGTAGACGGGGTAGACCGGATCGGTGACGGCAATGGAGTTATGGTCGCCAAAGATGTCAAGGATATTGCCACAGTCGCACTTGGAGCCATCGGAGATGAAAATCTCACTGGGATCGACGTCACAGCCCCGGGCTTGAAAGTCTTGCTGGGCGATTTTCTGGCGTAGCCATAGGTAGCCCTGCTCGGGACCGTAGCCCTTGAAGCGATCGCGATCGCCCATGTCCTCCACCGCCGCCACCATGGCGGCCCGGCAGGCGGCGGGCAGGGGTTCGGTGACATCGCCAATCCCCAGACGAATGATGGGCGCATCGGGGTTAGCCTCGGCGAAGACATTCACCCGCCGGGCAATTTCTGGAAACAGGTAGCCCGCCTTCAGTTTCAGGTAGTTATCGTTGATGGTAGCCATGGCGCGTCATCGCTCAGTTATATCTTTTAACCCAGCCTACAGCGCCAGGGGTAATCCTGGAGGATGAATTGATGACCCGGCAGGGGCACAGTCCAAAATTAACTCTGTTGCCGCCGGAGAGGCTTGCAGCCAAGCATAGCAGCGGGCTAGAGTAATAGGCCAATTTACCGATGCTGGCTCCGGTGACATTTAATATGCTTTGGTTAAATTGACTGGACAGTGGGAAGTTCTCCGAGAAAGTGAGATTTCATCAGGGTTTCAGGCTTCGGACTGCCAACAAAGACGGACACTACTCAAGTGCCTATGGTAGAAGGGTTTCAGGCTTCTTCAAGCCCCGGATTTTGGGAGAACTTCCGACTCTCCAGTAAATTGAGTATCATGGGATTAAAATATCAACATCAAAATTACTGGGGTGGTCAGGATTAATCTATGCAGCCCACCTTTGCTAAAGCCAGCTTTTCTGACGCTGACGCCCTGGAGATTGCCCTGAACCGTCGCCGGGAAACCCAGGTCAAGCAGCTG
>JBEIGU010000110.1:0-13683 GCA_040381765.1 Leptolyngbya sp. | reverse complement strand
TGTAGACCTGGGGGAGGGGGCTACAGGCGCAGGGCGCAAGGCGGATAGAGAAGTCTATCGACGGGGTGAGGGAGTTGGTGGCCAGGCCTCCTGACTACTGACCACTGACTTTCCCTCCCTACAGAAGTAGCCCACGGATTAGCTCCATGGACTACTCTTGTCTATGCCTGGGGTTGGGGGTCAACCTCAACCCTTAGTTGGCTGACAGGGTGGTTTCGGCTTCGGGGCTGGGTTTGGCGGTGCGGGGGCGGGTGCGTTTGTGGGCAGATTTGCGGGTGTAGCCTACGGCCTGGGCAGCGGTGCTGTCGGCGCCAAATTGCCCTTTGACCGATTCCTTCATAGCCAGGACGGCGTTGTGGAATTTCCACTCAGCGGCCCGGGAGGCGTCGATGGCGGCTTTGAGGTTGACTTCCAGGACGGTTTCCTCCCGCCGTTTGGCCTGCATGTCTTCGTAGAAGTCTTGGATGGCATGGCCACTGGCTTCTGGGCGGGCGGGAATGTATCCCTGGATGGTGGTGAGGCCGTGGATGGCTTCGATGTCGGCGTTGATGATACGGCTGGCCAGGCGGCGAGCCACATTGATAGTCGGCATAAGCAGGATTCCGATAAAGAATTGAGATGAACGAAGGAGTAGCCACGGCAGAGTGCTGCGCAGATTAGCGCTAGATCTGGCGCAAGCTCTAAGGGTTGCTATTCCAAAGGCTGAGGAGATCAGGATGATTGGGGGCGATCAGAACCTGTTCTTATCAGCATGAAAATACCTTAACTTAGCGGATTACGGTATGTCAGGGAGGGTCAGACCCCATAGGGGTGGTGGGGCTGAAAAAGGGGGTGCTGGGGGTAAGTTGACCCAAAATACCTAAGGTTTAGTCTATGCATATGTCGATCACCATTAAGCGCATTCTAAACACACGCGTGCAACCATTGTTGTAGTCTATGTGCATAAAGATCACCATTGAGCGCATCCTAAACACAGGGGTGTGATCGTTAAAATTTGGCGAAAAACCATTGCTGTGGTCTATGTGTATGGCGATCACCATTGAGTGCATGCTAAACACAGGCCTGTGATCGTTAAACACACCCGTGTGATCGTTAAACACACCCCTGTGATCGATATGCGCACGGGTGTGATCGTTATACACACCTGTGTGATCGATGGTTGTAGCGGTGTGATCGTTATACACACGGGTGTGATCGATGGTTGCACCGGTGTGATCGGCATGTGCAGCTCTGCGATCGCGGTTGTTGGGGGTGAAATTAGTGTGTACAGCCCTGCGATCGCGGTTGTTGGGGGTGAAATTGGTGTGTACAGCTCTGCGATCGCGGGTGGCGGGGGTGCGATCGTTACAGCGGATTCACTGGGGTAAAGTGGGGTGTGATCACCCTTCCTTCCCCACCTTGCCAAGGGGCCAACGGGGTAGGATGGGCAAAGGGCCTGAGCCCGTGCCCATCAGGACAATTGTCCTCAGCTACGTTAGCGATCGCGCTTGGCTTTGCGAGACCCCGGTTGCTTGAGGAGCAGTTTCCTAACGATGAGGGTTGGTTGACTGACAAAACTCTCAACGCTGGCGGCTAGAAGCCGCGCCTAGACAGGCAAAACCCGCCTACGCGGGTTATGGGTCAGTCGGCCTTCGCCGACTTTGTCTGGATAGCAGCGGTTTGAACCGCCCTAAGCCAATGTTTTGTCAGTCAACCAGCGGTGAGGGAGTCGGTAGCCAGGGCTTCTGACTACTGACCACTGATAACTGACCACTCACTTCGCTTTGCTCTCAGCCTGTAGTCCTGGGTGGGGTGGGGAGACATTTTCGGTGGGTGAGGGCGTGGGTGGAAAGGGCCCCGATTCCTGATCGCTGATTTCCTGGATAAATCCCTACTAGCCCTGGGGAATCTGTGTCGATGGATGGTAGGGCGGTGGTTCTGGGGGGTATTGCACCCGTCTGATGACTGGTTAGGTGGGTTCCTGCCGCTGGTAAGATCTTGAGCTACAAAGGAGCAGAGGGTATCTACAGCTTAAGCAATACTGACAGGTTAGTTACGGTGGCCCCATTTGACCCACCGCTAAAGGTTTATACCTTCTTAAGTGGCATCAAGCGCCTCTTAAACGGTGAATTTTTTGTCTCCTCTGGGTTTCTATGGTTATCTCAATGATTTCAAGTTTTGATTTTCAGCAATCCGCTCTAAATCCCTTGATTAAGACAATGGTCGATCGCATTGTTGAAGGTTTTCATCCGATACAAATCATCTTGTTTGGCTCCTATGCCAGGGGTGAGGCTACGGCCCATAGTGATGTTGACTTGCTGGTGGTGTTTCCGGAATTGTCAAGTAAACGGGAGATGACGATTTCCATTCGGAGGATCTTGGCGGATCTGCCGGTGGCTAAGGATATTGTTGTGACAACACCGGCAGAAATTGAGGACTATGGCGATCTGGTGGGTAGAGTTCTGCGGCCTGCACTGAGAGAAGGGAAGGTACTCTATGAGCGAGGCAAATAAGATTCTGGCTGAAACCCGACGTTGGTTGGCCTATGCCCGCCAAGATTTGACAGCGGATCAAGCCTTGGCCGGTCAAGCCCAGAGTTTTTCTCAGCAAATTTGCTTTTTATCTCAGCAAGCTGCTGAAAAGAGTTTGAAGGCTGTCCTGATTTTTCCCCAGATTGAGTTTCCCTTCCGTCATGATCTGGAATTATTCAGAACACTGTTTCCAGAAGACTGGCAGTGTAGCCAATTGACTAACTTGGAGCAGCTAACAGAATGGGCTGTTGAAGGTCGATATCCAACTGAGAGGTTGTTTGAAAAGGGCTGTCCCAGGTATAGTTCGCCGCCAGGGGGCAGCTGGAATACTGAATTTTGCGGTGATTATCCTACTCTATAGGTATAGTTTGAGACTCTCTTTGGCTTTTCAAACAACCTCTGACTCGCCAGATCCTTCTGACCAAGATGCTCAAATCGCTCTCCAACAGGCTGAGACCATTTTGGCTGTAGTGGAGCAGGATCTGATTCAACATGGATTTTCTCTATAGTTTGGTTCAATAATCTATATTTCTTCGGACGGTTGACTATCAGGTTGGATTTTTCTAACCGGGGGAAGGGCGATTTCCCCCGAATCGGGGCGTGTCGCCGCTACGGGCAGGAGTTGGCCGATCGCGCTGCGCTTTGCCAGACCCCGGTTACTTGAAGAGAATCTTCCTAACGGTGGAAACCTGGATACAGAGGGCTCCTGACTCCTGACCACTGATTACCGACTACTTAATTAGGCCAGATAGCGGTTGACCAGATGTAGGGCTTTTGGTCAAGGGATGACGAAGATCACAGAGTCGCTGTAGAAAGTTGGCTACGCTTAACTGTAGGATAGATCCTAAGAACTCAGCTTAAACCAAGCCCCTGCATCTGCCATCACTGCTCTATAAATCAATCAGGACGATTATTTTACTTTTTATCGGCAATTTGAGGTGTTTTGACTCATCAGATCTGAAAATCTTACCCCAGAGGTTTACGCCAGTAACTGCTCCACGGGCACCTTATTGGCCAGGGCATTTACCCTTAGGAGGCTAAGCCTAGCTAAACTCCTGAGGAAGAGTTATTTAATTAATTTCTCAGTTTTCTCCTTATGGATATCTTTCAAGAGTACGGTATTAAGTACCTGTACCATATGACTTATGTAAGTAATTTGACTTCTATCATCACCAATGGATTGTTATCACATAACAAAGCCTATGAAAGAGGACTGATACAAGTAGATATTTCTAATCCAGATGTTCAAGATAGAAGAGCTAATCGGATAATTCATGAAAGACCACTGCATGAATACGTTCCCCTGTATTTCTCACCTAGAAATCCAATGTTGTATAGCAGAAAACAGCATCAAGAAGACATTGTTATTATAGGCATTGATCCACAGCTCCTATTAGAAACTAATGTTATCTTTTCTGATGGAAATGCAGCAGCAAGAGAGACTAGATTCTACTGTGGGGTGCAAATGCTTAATCAATTGCAGTGGAATATAATTTGGGCTAAATCCTGGCCTGATTTTGAAGATGGTAAACGCATAAAGTGTGCAGAGATACTTGTCTATCCGACAGTAGCACCCAATAGAATAAAGGCAATATTTTACCGATCTCAAAAGCATAGCAACGTTATCCTCGCCGCTATACAGAGAACCGGTACCATAGGAATGGTAGATCCAGATCTATACTTCTAGCCATGCTACATTACACTGATACCACAGTTTTCAATGTTAACGCGCAAACGATTGTCAATACAGTTAACTGTGTTGGCGTAATGGGTGCTGGCTTGGCTCTAGAGTTCCAGCTAAGATTTCCAGAAATGGAAAAAGACTATGTAGAGCGATGCAAGAGAAAAGAGGTTAAGACTGGCAAACCTTATCTTTACAAAAATTATGGTGATATTTGGATCCTTAACTTCCCTACCAAGAATCATTGGAAATACCCCTCTAAGATTGAATGGATAGATGAGGGGCTAAAGTATTTTTCCAGTAAGTATCAGCAAGGTGGCATTACTTCGATCTCTTTTCCTAAGTTGGGATGTAGTCGTGGTGAGCTTAATTGGCTTGATGTATCTCCTTTGATGGAGAAATACTTGGGAAATCTCGATATTGACGTGTTTATTTGTTTAGATCAAGAAAAGGAGGCGACAGGTGTAGAAGGTTCAATGGTTAATTTAGTGAATAATATTGAGAGATTTAGATGGGATAAAGAACTGAATCTCAGATCTGATATAAGAGAAAAAATAATTCATGCTTTGCCAATCAAAAGATTTCGAGAGTTAGGTAAAATTGAAGGCGTTGGTAAGGGGACATATAATAATGTGTTCAGCTTATTGTATAAGTCCGTCAGTACATTAGAATCTGAGAAAGATAAGCTTGAACCTGCGAATACATTCCAGCTTCAGATTCTAGACACAATTACTGAGGAAGAGAACTCGCAAGAATCTGTTAATCAGTCAGATTCCCAATTAAAAGTGATAAATCTTGATGAAGAAAACACTAGCCTCAACCCTAGTCTTAGTGTAGATCAGAATCTACGAGCTTCTGTAAGTCAGTTTAATTTTTCGTTAGAACCAACACTTATTGATCAAGAACAGAGTTCTATAGATGTTTCTTCTAGCAAAAATTATAATGCTTTCCTAATAATTTTGCCCTACATAGAACAATTTCTTAGTACAGAGCATACAAAAGATGAAATTGCTGAAATGTTTGAGCTTCCTAAAAAGTTGGTAGGCGAGTGGTTGGAGGCGGCAGAAGAGCTTGGTAAAATTAAAAAACTTACCCGTCCTGTCAGATATGTTTCAACATCAAATCAGTTGCAACGGCAATTAGACTGCGAGTTTTCAGCATAAGCCCTAAATAGGCTAGCGCAGTCCCTGAGAAAACCGAGCAGAGGGTGGTTGTGCTGTTTCAAAGATTATTTGTAGCCCCTGACCCGCAACTATGACCCCTCGGTCATCACAATCTGCCGGGCGGCGATATCCATGAGGGTAGCACTGCTGTCGCGGACAGCCTTGAGTTTGGTCTCCAGGGTGTCGCAGAGGGCCAGGAGGGAATCGACTTTGGCGACGATCCGTTTTTGTTCGGCCAGGGGTGGTAGGGGTAATGGGCAGTAGCGAAGTTGGGTCATATTAATGGATGCTAAATTGGTTGTTCGTTTGGCTGCTGTTTCAAAATATTGCCTACCTACAGGTGAGTTTGTATACATAACAACCCATTCTGACAGCAGTCCCTTAGTCAAGGGTCTGGCTCGAAAAACATGATTTTGATGAATGCAATTGGCTATTTCCTCCTTCCAAATAGCCGATCTCCCTAGCTTATCCCAATCTCCTCCTTCTGTTAACAAAATATCTCCAAATCGAAGTTGATATTTTATAAGTTCCTCTATGGGAATTTCAATCTCCTTCATTACCTTGAGTTCAAGAAATCCTCTTTGAACATTCGCGACTCTTAAATATGGATAAGATGCAGTTTTTCTACCTATTAAGTTCCGTCCCTTAGTTACGCCGCTAACAAGATCGGTAATTTCTCCAAGTCGGACACAAGCCCATCCAGTGGGTGATTCAAAGGTAGTCTCTACACCTTCAATAGGGGGCTGAGATTTATAGTTATTGACTTTTTTTTCTGCTATTAAACGGTTTCTTTCCTCGACTATTTCTGTTATCAAAACTGACGCAGGTTCATCATCAGGATCTTGAGGGACGAGTTTGCCTTGAACGGCTAATTGCAAAATGGCCTGGCGGAGTTTGGGGATGGTTTCAGGGGTGCTGTAGAGTAGGTCGAAGTTGTTGCAGATGCCTTGCCAGTGGTGTTGAAAGTCGTCAGGGGTTGGGGCGGCGAGGAGTTGGGCAAGGGCAGTGTCGTTCATGGTGAGCAGGTTTTGCTGGCGCTGCTGCTGGTGTTTGTCGATCTCATCACAGAAGACGAGGAGGCGATCTACCTTCTCGACGATCCGTTTTTGTTCTGCCAGGGGTGGTAGTGGGAAAGGATTTAAAGCCAGATAACTGTTAGGAACTCGCTTTTGGCCAGCCGTCCCAGTCATACATGGTAGAGCATCTTCAATGAACTTTGGAGACTTGAAGTAAATTAGGACAAATTCTGGATAAATAAGCCCACTAACACCTCTAAAAATATGGAGTTCTGTTGTCCCTGCTCCAAAATTATTCTTTAGATTTTGCATTACGCAAGACTTACCATTCTGAAAACAGGGTGTAATCTTTGCGATTGCAACGTCACCTTCCGCAAAATGAGTGAAGTTTTTTTTAACATCCTTCCAAGATCTAGTTTCCCACTTTGCAGTGTCGCCATACTTTTGGGGTACTAGATTCATGGGAGTAAAACTTACCTCTAGATCGTCAGATAAGTCATTTCTAGGATTAATAAAGCCTACAGATTTAAGATCTGACCATACCCATGTACTAGGTAAAGTTTCTAAATTTGAATGTTTTATATCTTGCGATTCCAGTGCATAGTCTTTTACTTTCTTCCCTTGAATCCTAGTTTTTTCAATCTCAATCCTATTTAATAATATAGATGCAGGTTCATCGTCAGGATCTTGAGAAACTAGCTTTCCTCTAACAGCCAACTGCAAAATGATTTCCCGCAATTTAGCGGCGGCGTTGGGGGCATCGGTTAGCAGATCGAAGTGCTCAAAAAACGTTTCTAACTTCATAGGTTCCAAAATTCCTGAGCAATGGCTTTAAGAGGTTGTTTGAAAAGGGTTGTCCCAGGTATAATTCGCCGCCAAGGGGTCGCCAAAATACTGAATTTTGCGGTAATCATCCTACTCCATAGGTATAATTTGAGACTCTCTTTGGCTTTTCAAACAACCTCTAAGGGTGGTTTTCAAGGGGGATTACACCATCCTGGGTTTTTCCACCTCCTAGAAAGGCCGTCTTATTTCCGGTGATATAGGCTTCAATCCTGGAGCTACGGTCTCG
The DNA here is from genome assembly GCA_040381765.1 of Leptolyngbya sp. Classification (GTDB taxonomy): domain Bacteria; phylum Cyanobacteriota; class Cyanobacteriia; order Phormidesmidales; family Phormidesmidaceae; genus Nodosilinea. The sequence continues at coordinate 6,241 of JBEIGU010000110.1, read as the reverse complement.
AATGTAGACAATATAAACCCGACCTGGCTACTCCTTGGTTTCCAGAGATGACTTCAACTCAAATTTCAGCTTACTGCGTACCTCCTGTAGGTCCTCAAGTAGCTGCTGGTGTGCGGCGAGCATATCCTTCAGGTCCGCGTGTTCCGCATCGATTTGATGGGGGTTTTTGATGTCCAGGTTATAGTTATTGGCCTTGATCGTCTCTACCGGCACCTTCCAGGCAAACTCATGCTCCTGTCGGTTATGCCACCAGGCTTGCTCTGGCTCAAATTCCTCAAACCGAATTGGTTTGGTCTTGTTATAGGACTTGTAACCCGCCGGGTAGGGATGCTCGTAATACCAGACCTCCTGGGTGGGTTCCCCCTTGGTGAAAAACAGGAGGTTAGTCTTGATGCCGGTGTAGGGGTTAAATACCCCATTGGGCAATCGCACGATGGTATGGAGGTTGCACTCCTGCAACAGTTTTTCCTTAATGCGGGTCTTAACGCCCTCCCCAAACAGGGTGCCATCGGGCAGGACGATCGCCCCGCGCCCCCCCTTCTCTAGCAGATGGATAATCAGTACCAAAAACAGGTCTGCCGTTTCCCGGGTTTTAAAGGAGTCAAAATTATGCTCCACCCCGTCCTCCTCCATGCCACCAAAGGGGGGATTGGTGACAATCACTTGCACCTTCTCATGACTGGAGTAGTCCCGCAGGGGGCGGGCCAGGGTATTACCATGGCGCACCGGCGGCACATCTACCCCATGCAACAGCAGGTTGGTGATGCAGAGCAGGTGGGGCAGGGGTTTCTTTTCCACACCCCGCACCGACTGTTGGAGCAGCGCCTCATCCGCCGGGGTTTTGACATAGTTTTGACGCATATGCTCCAGCGCACTGGTGAGAAAGCCCCCCGTACCACAGGCCGGATCAAACACCACCTCTCCCAGCTTCGGATCGGTCATGGTTACCATAAACTGGGTGACGGCCCGGGGGGTATAGTACTCCCCCGCATTACCCGCACTCTGCAGGTCCTTGAGGATTTTTTCGTAGATGTCACCAAACAGGTGGCGGTCCCTAGCAGAGTTAAAGTCAACTTCGTTGAGCTTATTGATCACCTGCCGTAGCAGGGTGCCATTTTTCATGTAGTTGTAGGCATCTTCAAAGACCTGCCGCACCACCTGCGATCGGGGATCGGTACCAGGGCCAACCGGCAACTCCTTCAGGGTCTTAAACAGAACCGTATCGACAAAGTTTAATAACCCCTCCCCGGTCATGCCCTCCGTATCCATGGCCCAATTACGCCAGCGCAACGGCTCTGGAATGGGGGAGCGATAGCCATCCCGGATGAGCTCGTACTCCTCCTCCTGGGCATCAAAGACCTTCAAAAATAGCATCCACACCAGTTGGCTAATGCGCTGGGCGTCGCCGTCCACCCCCGCATCCTTGCGCATGATGTCTTGAATGGCCTTGATGGTGGTGCTGATGGACATGGGGGGGCAAGATGGGGGAGTGAGCTATCTTAACAGCCAGGGTTGGGGACTATTGATGAGTTTGGTTAGGGCGCTAAGGATTTGATTATAGGCGCTGTATAGTTCCTCCCATTGCCAAATCCCCATGATTTCTGATCTCCTTTACCTTCTCCATCTCCCCTATCCTCTCCACCGCTCCTGCTCAAGCCACTCGATAAAGCTCCTCCATCAGATCCTGAACGGCCTGGGTGTAGGCCTCCCGGTTGCCAAACAGGGTCAGAATTTCTCGTGGGGTACCCAATTGATTCAGGGGATCCACCTTCAAAACCTGAATGTCTTCTATGGGTTCGATGCCTGCATCAGCGTACTTATCCAATAAGGCTTCCAGTACGGCCCTCGCCTGCTGGCTATATTTGGTGAAGTAGTCTCGCTTGCGGACTTGGTCTGCCCGTTCTCGACGGCTGAGGGGAGGTTGGTCAAAGGCGACATGACAGATCAGGTCAAAGGAGTCAAAATCCTTACCGACTTCCTCCGCCAATCCCTCCAACAAAACCCCGCGCTCCTCCAGTTCCCGCAAAATTTCCTGTTTCTTTTCGGCCTCACTCCATTTTTTTAAGAAGTCCTTGAGGGAGGTAAACTCCTGCCGCACTGTTTTGCGGGTAAAGTCCTTAATCGACTCGGTGATTAGCCGACCATCTGGCCCGTAGTACTGTACTCGCTCTCGAACAATTTCTGCCCCCTCACTCTCGCTGGATATCACGTACTTACCCCGCCTGTTGCCACCGGAGGTGGGGCCAATGACCACGGCCTCTTCTCCCTCTTCTCCACCTTCCACTGGTGGCACCACCGGATCTCCGGACTGGGGCTCATAGATTTGTACCGGGTCGCCGTCAAAATCGGGGTCGTAAAACAACTCCGTGGCTTTCCTAAAGTCCAGGATGGTGAAGTAGAGCTTGTAGTACTCCTCGTTGATGCGGGTGCCCCGACCAATCAGTTGCTTAAACTCGGTCATGGACATGATCCGGCGATCGATGACGATCAGTTTACAGGTCTGGGCATCGACCCCGGTGGTCATCAGCCTGGAGGTGGTGACAATCACCGGGTAGCGTTCGTAGGGGGCAATGAAGTTATCCAGTTCCGCCTTGCCCTCCTGTTCATCTCCGGTAATGCGCATAACGTATTTGCGGTTCTCGGCGCAATGTTCAGGATTTTGATTCACCAGGGCCTGCCGCATGCGTTCGGCGTGGTCAATGTCTTCACAGAAGACAATCGTTTTCATGTAAGGGTCACCGCTCTCTTTTAAGAATTGGGTAATGCGCTGGGCTACCAATTCAATGCGCTTTTCAAAGACGATGGTGCGATCGATATCTTTCTGGTTATAAATTCGGTCTTCGATTTCCCGCCCATACTTATCCTTTTGGCCTGGCTGGGGTCGCCAACCCTCAACGTCTTTGTCAATGTCAATTTTGACCACCTTGTAGGGAGCCAGGAACCCGTCCTCAATACCCTGTTTGAGGGAATAGGTGTAAAGCGGCTCACCAAAATACTCAATGTTAGACACCTCCTTAGTTTCCTTGGGGGTGGCGGTGAGGCCAATCTGGGTGGCGGAGTTGAAGTAGTCCAGAATGGTCCGCCAGGCGGAGTCCTCCGCCGCACTGCCCCGGTGACACTCGTCTACAATCACCAGATCAAAGAAGTTACGGGAGAACTGTTTGTAAATGTCCTGGGCCTCAGTGGTGCCTGAAACCGCCTGGTATAGAGCCAGGTAAATCTCAAAGGATTTATCGGCTTGGCGTTTGGTAATTTTGGTCATGGCTGAGCCAAAGGGCTTGAAGTCATTGGCTCTGGTCTGGTCAACCAGAATGTTGCGGTCAGCCAAGAATAAAATACGTTGCTTTGCCTTTGATTTCCACAGCCGCCAGATAATTTGAAATGCTGTGTAGGTCTTGCCCGTGCCGGTCGCCATCACCAGCAGGATGCGATTTTGGCCCTTGGCGATCGCCTCGATCGTCCTATTAATGGCGTTGAGCTGATAGTAGCGGGGCTCCTTGCCACTGCCATCAAAGTAGTAGTCCTGGGTGACAATGGGTTCGATGGCGGGCTCGATTCCTTTCCAGGCGCAGTAGCGTTGCCATAATTGCCCCGGTGAGGGAAATTCATTCAGGGCCAGTTGGCGCTCAACCGGGTTGGTCATGCCGGTGCGATCGTGCTCCAGAAAGCCATCCCCGTTAGAACTGTAAACAAAGGGAATGTCCATGATTTCAGCGTAGTTGAGGGCTTGCTGCATGCCATCGCCCACACTGTGGCGGTTATCCTTAGCCTCCACAATGGCCACAGGAATTCTAGGCTGGTAGTAGAGAATGTAATCAGCCCGTTTAGATTCCTTTCTGACCACTAACTTACCCTTGGGGTTGACCCGCCCCTTGGTAAAGGTGACCTCCTCCCGGAGCTGCCTGTAGAGGTCCCAACCGGCACCGGTCATGGCTGGGGTGATGTATTTGGTACAAATATCCCGTTCAGTGAGGGAGCTTTTATCCAGTGATTCTGCCATAGCGTCATAAATATAAGGTTAGGTAGATCGGGGTGATCGCCTATACGGCGACAGCCATTGAGCTCAGAACACCAACTATAGCTTCGGGTTTCAGCCCACAGCAAATGGCGTAGCAGCCTTGTCCTAATGGGACTGGCAACTGCTATGGCCAAAACCTGTGAGCCGACTGACCCACTCCGGCATAGCCCGGATGAATCAACCCTAGCTATACTTTTTATATTTTCCGATTAAACGTGCGCTATCCGGATAAAACTATAATCTTTATAGTTTTGGCCAGAGTACCCAGGTAAGGGGTTAAAGCCATGGCACGCCATCCAGCGATCCATTGATCGCTCCATCACTACTGCTCCTTGGGCTAGGTCTACCGCCAGGGCTTAGCCCCACCGCACCGGCGATCGCCCAAAGCTGCCAGGAATCCATGGGCCAGGCCGTAACCGGAGCCCCAGTACAGCTCGACGCCTGTTCCTTTAATCTAATCGGGTCAGCCTCAACAGCGTCAATTTCACCTACTACCTTGGCAGTCAGAAAATCAACGCCCAGGCCCACTGCCAAAACCACACCTGGACAACCTTCCATGACCAGGTAACCCACCAACCCCAATCAACCGCCACCGCCAACATGTTGGCCCGGGTCTGTAACAGCGGCGAATTAGCCGTTGTCTTTGATCCACCCTCCAACATTCGGGTTAGCCCTAACGGTGTAATGATTCACTCCTCCCCCGGATAAACCGCTACAACGCTACAACCCTTGATTCCTCCTTCGAATGAGGGGGGGGACGTGAACGGTTACCTAACGGTGCGATTCTGTGTACCGTGCAATCTCGGGTGAACATAAAGATCTACGGTAACCAGGGGGAATGGCATTACACCGATTTCTGCGGCTCCATGGGCATGATCCATACAAGCCAAATCCATTTCTAGCTGTGGCAGTATTATCCTTTGCTGTGCTCCCGCCCCCGCTACCGCAACAATTGCCAGGTTAGCATGGCCCACTAGCATTCCGCCGTCCCTCAGGTATCAACAAAAGCTGGGATAAGATACTGGAGAAGAACCGAGGGTAGGGCGATGGTGAAGCAGCGTCCCAACTGGTTAAATTGGCGCAGCGGCATTTCCTTCGGCGTTGGGCTAGTGGGGCTTGGAATTGCGATCGCCCTGGCTACGGGAAAGCTTAAAGCCGGTATTGGTGGTGGCAAGACAGAAGTTACCAGTGTAAAGACCACTGTGGGAGGGGTTGAGACAACAACTACCACGACCCCCCAGGAAGCCAAAACCCTATGGGACTGGTTAAGTCTGGCTGGCGTCCCAGTGTCCCTGGCTGGGCTAGGTTTCTGGCTACAGATTCAGCAGCAAAAGCAGAATGACCTCCAGAAAGAACGTGAACTTGAGCAAACTAAACAACTAGCAGCCGTAGAACGGGACATCGCTGAACAGAATCGCCAGGAGGAAGCCCTACAAAACTACTACGACAAGATTTCAGCGCTGTTGGTGGATAAGAACCTGCTAGCGATCGCGGCCAAACGAGAGATTCTTGTTACTGATGCCAAGCCAGACACCACCGCACTAGAAGAGAGAGAACTGCTAGATGTCTCGGTAGATGTCATCCGGGCCAGAACCCTTACCACATTGCGAAGGCTGGATAGCACTCGCAAGACCAGCTTGATCCAGTTCCTTCTGGAAGCTGAAGTTATTAGCAAGCTGAAGCTCGGTCTACAAAATGCCAATTTGGAAGGGGCTAACCTGGAAAAGGCCCACCTGGAAAAGGCCCACCTGAAAGGGGCTAACCTGACCAAAGCCATAGGACTCACCAAGGAACAGCTAGAAGGACAAGACCCGCCCTATCTCTGCAGCACCAAATTACCGGAAGGCATTGATATTGACCCCAATCGTGACTGTGCACGATTGGCAAGAGATTTCCCGGATCCTGACTAAGGCGCTATGTTCAGATATCACCGCCGGGCATAGGGAATATGCAACTCTCCCGTCGCCTGCTTGACCGCCTCAGGCTGCCTATCCCATCGCGCCGCCAGGTCCACGCCCCCATGGCCGACAACGGTTCTCCTCAAGTCATACAGCACTAAAATGTATTGACAATGTAAATACATCTTGCTTACACTACAAGCATGGATGTGTATTTCGTTCTCAATGGCATCACTTTTGTCTGGAATGACGAAAAAGCCAGGATCAACCCAATTAACCATAACGGTGTTACGTTTCAGCAAGCTGCAGAAGTCTTCTTCGACCC
>JBEIGU010000109.1:0-13903 GCA_040381765.1 Leptolyngbya sp. | reverse complement strand
TGTCTCATATAACCCAAAATGCAGTATCAGTATGAGATTAGCCGTGATCACGGATGAAGAACCAGTAAATCTGCTCTTGCTTCAGAAAGTGAGCAATCTGTCTGTATCGTAATTAGCCAATTAAGATGCGATTACCCTGTTTAAGGACGTAGACAGCATCCCCTTCGGTGTAGACTTTGCCCAGCACATTGACCAGGCGGTGGGCCGCTGTCAGGTGTTGCTGGTGGTGATCGGTAAGGCCTGGCTCACCGACCGCCTCCAAAACCCCGATGACTTTGTCCGCCTAGAGATAGAATCGGCCCTCAAGCGCGGCATCCCGGTGGTGCCGGTGTTCCTGGAGGGGGTCACCGGCCCACCCCCCCGAGACCAATTACCACAGTCCCTCCAGCCCCTAATCCGCCGCAACGGTAGCCAGGTGGGCCATGACCCCCGTTTTCATGCGGACATGGGCCGGTTGGTCAAAGGCTTGCAGGACTATTTTCAGCAACCTAGCCGCCCAATTCAGCCGCCGCCAGCACCCCCACCGGTGAGGTCTACCCAAACCGTCTTGGGCGGTAATGCCTCCGAAGGGAATGATGCCACCGGCCCAGTGTTTGTTGGCTCCATGACCGGCAACACCCCTAACATTAACGACTCTGGCACCACGGCCCCTGCCCGGGACGCCACTCCAGCCCAGGCCCCGCTCCCTAGAGATGTGCTGGCCCTTAAGGCCGATGCCCAGAACGCGGAACTGGAGGGCGACCTTGACCTGGCAGAACAACTCTGGCTTCGGGTACTGGCTGTGTCCTCGGCTGATGCCAACGCCGTTGCCGCCCTGAAGCGTATTGCCATTAAACAGGCCAATTTACCCACCTCAGGGCCTAACCCTGGCCAACCTAGCGTAGATAGTCGTCAGTCTCTGCCCCGCTTTAGCGTTGAGGTGGTGACCGTCAACCCCCAGGGGCAGATCCTAGACCGGAGAGAGGCCAGCGCCCCCTACCAGACTGTAGACCTGGGCCAGGGCGTCACCCTGGAGATGGTGCTAGTTCCTGAAGGAACCTTCACCATGGGGTCTCCCAATAGCGAACCTAATCGATCTAGCGATGAAGGCCCTCAGCATCAGGTCACGGTAGCTGAGTTCTGGATGGGTAAGTATCCCATCACCCAGGCCCAATGGCGAGCGGTAGCGGCCATGCCCCAGGTTAAGATTGATTTGGACCCCAACCCATCCTATTTCAAAGGTGACAACCGCCCGGTGGAGCGGGTGTCTTGGAACGATGCAGTGGAATTTTGCGATCGCTTGTCCAAAAAACTAGGCCAACCCTATACCCTGCCCAGCGAAGCCCAGTGGGAATACGCCTGTCGGGCGGGTACTACTACGCCCTTTCACTTCGGCGAAACTATCACCCCCGATCTGGCTAATTACAATGGTGAATACGCTTTTGCCTCCGGCCCCAAGGGGGTTTTCCGGCAAGAAACGACCGAGGTGGGCAGCTTTCCCCCGAATAGCTTTGGCCTCTACGATATGCACGGTAATGTTTGGGAATGGTGTTTAGACCACTGGCATGGCAACTACAACGGTGCCCCGGCTGATGGTAGCGCCTGGGTAACTGGAGGGGATAGCGGCCTTCGTATGCTACGCGGCGGTTCTTGGTTCAGCAATCCCAGGGATTGTCGCTGCGCCTATCGGGACTACTACTTCCCCGACAACCGCGGCGACGGCTACGGTTTCCGAGTTGTGAGTGTGCCGCCCAGGACTCTTGGGTAACCCTTTAGCCCTTTTACCCTCTTACCCTTGATTGCCCAACCGAATTCCCTCTCCCTGGCGCGTAGCGCCTCGATTTAAAATTCTACTGTGCCCTGACATAAACTAGCCAAGGGGAGCCGAGGCAGGTTGCTGGTGGCTCAGAAATTATTTACCCCAGCCCAAGAAACCTGGGGTTTAATGGGAATAGCTACAGAAAACGGCTGCCAACCGCCAGGTTAGAGCCGTTTCAGCCTAAGTCAAAATACCCTTCTGTCCTGGCAGATGTCTGACCCAGAACCCTTACCCCCGCTAGATCGCTTAGCCCTGAGTCAGGCCCTGCTCAAACTGCCCGACCCCCAGTTTAAGCAATTAGTCTTTGCCCTCAACCCACCCCCCGGCATCCTCCCCGCTGACCAGTCAGCCCTGGGCGATCGCGCCGCCAGCCTGCTGCAGTGGGCGGAAAACAGCGGACCCGGGCTGGCGGTATTACAGCAGGCCCTGGCCCAGATCACCGGTGAGCGGGTTTCCCCTGGGGGCCAGAGGCCAACCACCCCAGAAACCCCGGCCCCTGCAAGCCCCCGCGCAAAAATGAAAATCCTGATACTGGCCGCCAACCCCAAAAACACCCCCCATCTCCGGTTAGATCAGGAGGTGCGGGATATTGAGGAGGGCCTAACCCGGGCCCAGCAGCGCGATCGCTTTGAACTGGTGCAACGCTGGGCGGCCCGCCCTCGGGATGTGCGGCGAGCCATCTTGGATCTAAACCCGCAAATTGTCCATTTCTCTGGCCATGGGGCGGGGGAGGGGGGTCTGGCACTGGAGGATGACCAGGGTCAGGCACAGTTAGTGCCCACAGCAGCCCTGGCGGGTTTGTTTGAGTTGTTTGCCGATCAGGTGCAGTGCGTTCTATTGAATGCCTGCTATTCAGCGGTACAGGGCCAGGCGATCGCCCAGCATATTCCCTACGTGATCGGCATGAAACAGGCGATCGGCGACACCGCCGCCCGGGAATTTGCCGTGGGGTTTTATGATGCCCTGGGGGCAGGGCGAGATATGGAATTTGCCTTCAGGTATGCCTGTAACAGTATCCAGATGGCGGGGTTGAGGGAAGAGTTGACGCCGGTATTTTTGAGGGGCCAGGCGACTCAGTCTAGATCTGGGGATACTGAAAAAGATGGGGCGAAGCCAACCCCCTCGAAGCCAGAACAGGCGATCGCTGGGGGCGCGGGCACTCAGGTAAATAGCCCCACCGGCCCGATGACAGAAAATGCCGTTAATACCTACGGCCAGGGTATACATTTACAGGATTCAAAAGATGAGCAACCGGCCCAGGCCTCCTCAGGATCAAACCCCATGGAATCCCACCAGATTTTCATCTCCTATCGCTGGAGTGATAGTCAGGACATTACCGGACGGATCTACGAGTATCTAGAACGGCACTTTGGGGCCAATGTAGTGTTTCGAGATGTCTATGCCCTACCCCTGGGGGAAGATTACCGGCAACATCTGTCACAGCAAATGGCCAATTGTCGTGTCGTGGTGGCGGTGATCGGTCTTACCTGGGCGACGGTCACCGACGAAGGGGGGCACCGCCGTCTGGATAACCCTGAAGATCCGGTGCGGATTGAGGTGGAAATCGGTCTAGCCAGGGGAATTCCAGTAATTCCGGTGCTGGTGAATGGGGCCAGGCTTCCTCAGCCAGAGGATCTGCCTGATTCCCTCCAGCCCTTAATTTACCGGCTTGCCACCCCCGCCCGCCCTGACCCTGACTTTAAGGGAGATATGGAGCGATTAATCCGATCGCTGGCCACCTCGATTAATCCCCAGCCCCCCACCTCGGCACTTTCTCGGGGCCAGCAATTGAAACTAAATTATCTTAAAGAAAAACAGCAGGACTTGGAGGGTCAGTTAAAAAAGATCCAGCGAGAACTCAGCGCTACTGTTGATGTGCTTATTGCCGATAAGCTAGAAAAATGCCAGGAGCATCTATTTGAAGACATTGATACCAATGACCAGAAGATTCAAGCGCTAGAGCAGGGTCATGCGTAATCTTAAGCTTGAGTATCTTCAAAGTAAGCTTGCTAATCTTGAGGAAAAGCAAGCTATTTTGCGCAGGCAACTACAAGGAAATGTTAATCCTCTGGAGAGCCAAGCAATTGAGAACGACCTGGATCAGATTTTCCAGGAGATTGATCAGGTTAGACAGGAGATTGAGGCAATAGAACACCAGCAACAGCAGGACCAGGCTGCAACTCGTGACAGAGAACTGGTGGAGATCCTCCGCGCCGCTTTACCGGTACCGGCGGAGGCGAATTTAATGAAAGCCGCCTATCAGGCCACCCTGAGTCACCGGCGGGTTCCCCTGCGGGATGCGGCTGAGCCAGCGGCCTATGTGCGAGAACTAAACCGCATTTCACCGGGGATCTTTGCCTACACGGCTCTGGAGGAGTGCATAGCCCGTCTTGTTGGACGAACCGAAGAGACTAGCTTGATCACTGACCTGCAGGGCTGGGGCACCCGACACTACCCCGAACGGGATTGGTTGGGCCTATACAACGAACTGAAGCAGGCTAGCCAAACTGACCTGCGACCCGCCATTTTGATCACGCTAACCCTGGCGGAGGAGGCCACCACCCAGGCGGCTAACCAGCCCCATTACCAGTTGCGGGCCTGGCTGGTGGAGGATATGGATACCTATCGTCAAAGTAAGGGGGGATGCCACGCCTTGATTACGGAGGATCAGCCAGAGGCGAAGCCCTTCGCCGGGTCAGAGGATCTGACCCAATTTATTTCAGCGATGGAAGCAGAACTCGGGGTTAGCTTAGATCAACTGCTGGACCGGTTTATAGAGGAAACCAACCAGCGCTGCCCGGAGACTGAGGTATTACCGGAGTTTCATATCTTTTTACCGACAGCCTTAATGGCTCTAGCGGTGGATCAATGGCTCTTGGGTGACCATACTCCGCTGGGCCATGACTATCGGGTGCTGGTGCGTTGCAGTGATCGCTACAGGAGCGCCTATCGAAAGGGAGCGGTTTTGCGGAGGTTGTGGACTGAGCATCAACAATGCCAGTCAAACCGGGCCCTCCCCCAGTTTATTGCCTGGGACGGCCAGCTAGAGACCCTGCGGGAGATCTTACTTGAGGCTGACGAGACGGAAACAGACCTCCAGCGGCCAACGGTTCTAGGGTTACACTGCACCACCGCTCCGCCACCCGATGGCAGGGCGGTATTTGCTGAACTACTGCGGGTAGGGGGGCTGCCCCTGGTGCTGTGGGCACGTTGTCAGGTGCCTACCATCTGTACCCAGACCTGTCTGGAGGAACTGCTACAGGCGAGCCTGGCTGATTTACCCGGCCAGGTTTATCGGCAACGACAGCAAGCTCGACGACGCGAGAATACCCCGGATCGCCACATCGGCCATCATCTATTTTTGCTACGGGATGACCCCACCCTGACCCCCCCTAAACGTGCTTAGTTGAGACCCCCATGAGCCAACCCACCCCGCCGGAAGAACAGTGGACTATTTTTAAGGGGAATAACCATGATCCCCACGATGACATCGAGGAGCGCTTACCGCCGGCCCCCAGTTGGCGGCCCTTCGGTCAGGAGTTGAGCCCTGGGGTAAGCCGTCGACAGCGTCGGGGGCAAACCTTTCAAACTCGCCCGGAGGAGGTCCGCATGGTCAATGCCGCCCTCTATCTGCGTCGCCCCCTATTGATCACGGGCAAACCAGGGACGGGCAAATCCTCCCTGGCCTACGCAGTGGCCGCAGAGCTACGGTTGGGGGAGGTGCTCTACTGGCCCATCACCACCCGCACCACCGTGAAGGAGGGACTCTACACCTACGATGCCATTGGTCGCCTGCAGGAGGTGAAACAAATGGAAGCGGCGGGGGATGCTGAGGGGCTGAGGGGTTTGGTGAATGACCCCCAGAAGGTGGCGGACTACATTACCCTGGGTCCCCTGGGGACGGCGCTGTTGCCCTCCAATCGGCCTCGGGTGTTGTTGATTGACGAAATTGATAAGGGTGACCTTGACCTGCCCAACGACCTGCTCACCATTTTTGAAGAAGGTCGGTTTGAAATTCCTGAACTGCTGCGCCTGGAACGGGATGATCTAGAGATCAAGGATAGCCCCCCGCCGGTACAGGTGCGTACCGCCTATCACCACCGCGACCCTGAAGAGCCCACCCCTAGAGATTACAAACACCCCATCGATGGTCGCATTACCTGCCAGGAATTTCCCCTGGTGATTCTTACCAGCAATGGGGAGCGCGACTTCCCGCCCCCCTTTCTGCGGCGTTGTTTGCGGTTAACCATGCAGGACCCAGACCTGGATCAACTCGGAAAAATTGTCGCTGCCCATTTCCAAGACACCCCGATTGACCAGGATCAGGTAGGGGAGTTGATTAAGGCATTTCTCCAACGCCGCGATGGTGGGCGAGAGCAACTGGCCACGGACCAGCTCCTCAATGCCCTATTTATGGTGGCGCGAGAACGGCAGGGGGTGGGGGCCGACCGGGAGGCATTGATCACCAGCTTAATCGCTGACCTGAGCCAGCCCCTACCGACTAAACCGGGGTCGGCCACCCCATGATTGATCGGTGGCTAGAGATTCTGTACGGGGCCGGTCTGGTCAGGGATGGCCGCGATCGCCGGGATGGGGAGGACAGTCTATCGCCCCTGCAGGATGAGGACCTGGCTGATGCCCTCTGGCTAGCCACCTATCTAGATGCCCTCCCGACTGAGGAAAAGCCATCAGGCAGAGACACCCCACCCCCCGACTCGGGGTCTACCCCGGTGACGATCATCGAGGCAGATGGCTCTACCCCCCCGCCGCCCACCACCGTGCCGGTCTATATGCCCCCCAGCCCCGGCGACGGCTCGCCAACCGATGACCCAGACCCCCGAGACCAGGGTTTGCCCCTGGCGGTGCCGGCGGCCCCAGCTTTGCCCCAGGCCCGTTTGCTGGGGCGATCGCTGCGGCCCTTAAGGCGCAGGGTAGCCTCTCGCACCAACCAAGTGTTGGATGAAGCCGCCACCGTTGATCGAATTGCGGCGGAGGATCTGTGGATACCGGTGCTCAGGCCAGAGCCAGAGCGCTGGTTTGATGTGGATCTGGTGATTGAGGCTTCCTCCTTTAGCTTTATCTGGCAATCTACCCTGCAGGAGTTTCAGCAAATTTTGGCAGGACAGGGAGCCTTTCGCCGGGTGCGCCCCTGGTGGGTCTACCCGGGGGAGGACGGACAGCCCCGCCTGGTGAGCCGCCCACCGACCCAAACCCCTGGCCTGGGCCGTAGCCACCGAGAGCTGGTAGATGGGACTGGCCGCAGCCTGGTGCTCTACGTTAGTGATTGCCGATCATCTCTATGGCAGCGGGGGACCATCCATCCCTGGTTGCAGCTCTGGGGGCAGTACGGCCCCACCGCCCTGGTACAGCTTTTGCCAGCAGAGTGGTGGGATACCACCGATTTAGATGGGGGCGATCGGGTCCAGGCCAGCGCCTTCAGCCCCGGGGCGACTAACCCTAAACTCTATCTGCACCAGTCTCCCCAGCCCTACGCCGACCCCCGTAGTCTGGCCCTGCCGGTGGTTACCCTCACCGAGGGGGCCTTGCAACAATGGGCCCTGGTGGTGGCCGGAGTCGGGGGGCAGCGGGTACCAGCCCGACTGTTTGATCTGGAGTGGGTCGCCGATCCAGAACGGGAGATGGCCTGGCAGCTCCCAGTCTTTTCCAGCGCTGCCGATCAGGTGAGCTACTTTAGAGCCACCGCCTCCCCCACCGCCCAGCAGTTGGCCCAAGCCATGGCCGCCCTGCCGGTGAGTTTGCCCGTGGTTCACCTGATTCAAAAACATCTGCTACCCGAGGCCACCGCTGTGCATGTGGCGGAGGTGTACAACGGGCTATTGCGGAGCCAGAGCCGATCCTCCGGGGCAGAGCCCCGCTACGACTTTAGCCCGGGCCTACGCCAGCAGTTGATTCAAACCACCCCCTCGGATGAGACCATCCAGGTGTTGGACGAACTCTCCAAGGCCATTGCCAAAACCCTGGGCTTTGAAATTAAAAGCTTCATTGCCCTGCTCTCACCCGGTTTAACCTGGACAGAAGACCAAAAGGCAACTATCCTACCCTTTGCCCAGATCGCCACCCAAGTTCTCCACTATATGGGGGGAGATTTCGCCGCCCTGGCCCGTCAGGTGGAAGAGGATGTCGCCCCCCCACCCAGTCCAATTACCCCCTCCCCTAGCGCTGACCCCAGCTCTAATGCCCTCCCCGATCTCCAAACCCTGACCTTTCAAACCGCCCGCTTTATTGAACCAGAGGCCCCCAGCCCCGACCCCACCCCCCCGGCCCTCGAACCAGAGCCCTTCTCCTTCACCATCGCCACCCTAGAGCGCCAGCCCGGCCCCCGCCAAAAGCAATCTCAAAACTGGTGGGGGCGGCTGCGTCAGTCAGTCCAGCCCACTGGTAATTGGGTAATTCAACGCCAGCCTGGCCAGGCCTACCGCTATGTAGAAACCTTCCCCGACCAGAGCCGCTTGGAATTGGTCGCCATCCCCGGTGGCAGCTTTACGATGGGCTCCCCTGAGAATGAACCAGACCACCAGAATAATGAAAGCCCACTGCATGAGGTGACCCTGACCCCCTTTTTTATGGGGCGCTACCCCATTACCCAGGCCCAGTGGCGGGCGGTGGCCAGTCTACCCCAGGTGGAACGAGAGCTAGACCCCGACCCCTCCCAGTTCAAGGGGGATAGCCGCCCGGTGGAGAGAGTCAGTTGGTTTGATGCCATGGAGTTTTGTGCCCGGTTATCTGTCTATACCGGCCAAACCTATACCCTCCCCAGCGAAGCCCAGTGGGAATACGCCTGTCGAGCTGGTACCGCAACCCCCTTCCACTTCGGCGAGACAATTTCCCCAGAATTGGCTAACTATCGGGGCACCTCTACCTACGCCGACGGCCCCAAAGGGGACTATCGCCAGGAAACCACCCCCGTGGACCAGTTTGGCGTAGCCAACCCCTGGGGCCTTGCTGAGATGCACGGCAACGTCTGGGAGTGGTGCCTGGACCATTTTCACGACAACTACACAGGAGACCCTCCCCAGGATGGTAGTGCCTGGGTTGATGCCGAGGCAGAGAAAAACAAATCTCGGATACTACGCGGCGGTTCTTGGAGCTACAGTCCCAGGTATTGTCGCTGCGCCGTTCGGCTCGACAGCGACCCCGACTACCGTTACGGCAGCATCGGTTTTCGAGTTGTGAGTGTGCCGCCCAGGACTTTTCGGTAACCCTCTAGCCCTTTTACCCTCTTACCCTTGATTGCCCAACCGATTACCCTCTCCCTGGCGCGTAGCGCCTCGATTTAAAGTCCTGCTGTGGCCCCAGGGCCAGACCCGCTTCATCGGACCTCCGCTCCCCTACTTCTGACCAACTATGAACGACCTACCCATTATTCAAAAAACCCACGACCTGATCCGCTGGTATGTGCCCGTCTTGAATCGCCTACCCCGAGACCACCGGTTTATGCTGGGCGATCGCATCATCGCCAAACTCTATGACCTGTTGGAGGGTTTAATCCAGGCCCGCTACAGCCGGGAAAAACTACCCAAACTCTACGACCTTAACCTACAGCTTGAGGTGCTGCGCCATCAAACCCTGCTGCTGCTCAACTTTGAGCTACTGACCCCAAAGCGCTATGCCTACGTTAGCCAACAGATCAACAGCGTTGGCACCGACCTGGGCGGTTGGATCAAACAACAAAAAGGCGATGAAACGCTACGGTAATCTCTGGCCCGCCCTGGTTGATATGGACAACCTGCTGCAGGCCGCCCGCCAGGCCCAGCGGGGTAAGCGGTATCGGCCCAACGTGCTGGCCTTCAACCACCAGCTAGGGGAAGAACTGCTAAGGCTACAACAGCAGCTCAGGGATAAAACCTATCGCCCAGGGGGCTATCGCACTTTTACCATTACAGACCCCAAGCCTCGCCTGATCTCCGCCGCCCCCTACCGCGATCGGGTGGTGCACCATGCCCTCTGTAACGTGATTGTGCCACCCCTGGAGCGTACCCTAATTGCCGACACCTACGCCAACCGCCTGGGCTACGGTAGTCATCGCGCCCTGCAGCGATTTATCAAATTTGCCCGCCGCCATCGCTATATTTTGCAGTGCGACGTGCGGAAATATTTCCCCTCCATTGACCATGCCCTTCTTAAGGGGATGATTGGCCGGAAGATCAAATGCCCTGATACCCTCTGGCTAATTGAGACCATTATCGATGGCAGCAACCCCCAGGGGGGAGAACCAGACTATTTTCCTGGAGATCAGTTGTTAACCCCACTAGAGCGGCGCCGGGGGCTACCCATCGGCAACCTCACCAGTCAATTTTTTGCTAACCTCTACCTGAATGGCTTTGATCACTTCGTTAAGGAATCGATTCAGGCCAGGTCATACCTGCGCTATGTCGATGACTTTGCCCTATTCAGCGATGACCGCGACTATTTAGTAGCCGCTCGTCAAGCCATTGAAGCCTATCTGGTGAGCCTGCGACTACGGCTACATCCAGTCAAAACCCAAATTTTTGAAACCCGCCTGGGGGCTAACTTCGTTGGTTTTCGAGTGTTACCTGATCGGATTCGGGTGCGTAGCGATAATTTGCGCCGGGCCCGATGGCGGGGACGGCAGTTACAACGGCAATTTAGTCAGGGAGAGCTATCCCTGGCGGAGGTGGTGCAACGGCTGCGATCGTGGGAGGCCCACCTATTCCACGCCGATAGCCAGGGGTTGCGACGGCAGATCTTTGATCAACTCACCTTTACCCCACCCCCCGAGGGAAAGGTTACTCAAAAGCACCAGCCCCCTCCCATGGAGATGGAATTTTAGCCTTACACCTGGTTTTAGCGGTACTCTACAGAAGGGACAGGCCAGCTAACGCGGCGGTTCTTGGAACAACAATCCCAGGAATTGTCGCTGCGCCTATCGGAACAACAACAACCCCGACAACCGCAACAACAACAACGGTTTTCGAGTTGTGAGTGTGCCGCCCAGCACTCTTTAGGGCCAGAACCGACCGGTGGGAATCGGTGGGGTGAGCGATAAAGAGTCCAGACCTGTTCCTGCGATGCAAAATAGCATCCGAAAATAAACCGAGTCAGCCAGCCTGGTAGGGACACCGACGGGTTGGCGGGCTCTTCTTCTATGGTGAGCCATGGCCCCTTTAACACTACGCCCAGAGGAAAAACAGGCCCAATATTACATCGAGGCCCTACCGGGAGGTGTGGGTTTAGATATGATTCAGATTCCTGGCGGCAGCTTTAGGATGGGCCAAACCGATGACGAAAAAACAGAGCTAATTCGTCAGACTGGGGAAAAGGACTACAACCAGTACTATGCTCGTGAACTGCCCCAGCATGAGGTAACCCTGGCCCCCTTTTTTATGGGACGCTACCCCATCACCCAGGCCCAGTGGCAGGCCGTGGCCAGTCTACCCCAGGTGGAACGAGAGCTAGACCCCGATCCCTCTAACTTCAAGGGAGACAAGCGCCCGGTGGAGACAGTCAGTTGGTTTGATGCCATGGAGTTTTGTGCCCGCCTATCGGCCCACAGCCAACGACCCTATACCCTGCCCAGCGAAGCCCAGTGGGAATATGCTTGTCGAGCCGGTACCACCAGCCCCTTTTATTTTGGTCGTACCCTAACCACCGACCTGGCCAACTACGATGGTAACTACACCTACGCCGACGGCCCCAAAGGGGACTATCGCCAGGAAACCACCCCGGTGGATCATTTCCCCTACGCCAATGCCTGGGGCCTCTCGGACATGCACGGCAATGTGTTCGAATGGTGCCTGGACTATTTCCACGACAGCTACAACGGTGCCCCGGCTGATGGTAGCGCCTGGGTGACTGGAGGGGATAGTAACCTTCGTATGCTTCGCGGCGGTTCTTGGTACAACGCTCCCAGGAATTGTCGCTGCGCCTGTCGGGACAACAACAACCCCGACAACCGCACCGACTACGGCTTCGGTTTTCGAGTTGTGAGTGTGCCGCCCAGGGCTCTTGGGTAACCCTCTAGCCCTTTTACCCTCTTACCCTTAATTTTCCAACGATCACCTTCTCCCTGGCGCGTAGCGCCTCGATTTAAAGTCCCCCCCTTCAGATCACCCAAAGCAAATTTCATCCTACTCATCTCCTAATACCCTAACGCCTTCACCACATAGTCCGGTAACGACTCCACCCCCGTAGGTGGACTCTCCTGGGAAAAGATAATCAACCGTACATAGCCACTCTCCCCCTCCTCCCCCCTACCCACACGGCGACTAAACCAGATCGCCGCCCGCGTATGTCACAACCGTCACAACCTCCCAAGCCAAAAAAGAGAAAGAATTTAGGGTGACACCCGCGATTAAAAATGCTTTGGGTATCAAATGGGTATCAGGCAGTAGTACAGTAGCAGCCAGAGCCCTTAACCGACAATGCCTGGTTGACTGACAAAACATTGCCTCACGGCGGTTCAAACCGCTGCTATCCAGACGAAGTCGGCCTGCACCGACTGATCTATAACCCGCGTAGGCGGGTTTTGCCTGTCTAGGCGCGGCTTCTAGCCGCCAGCCTTGAGAGTTTTGTTAGTCAACCAATGTCTTTACTTATATAAAAAATAAAAGTAAATGGAAAACCGACTGCCAGCGCTGCCCCGGATGTTCAGCAATCTCAGACAGGGCTCACGATCGCTGCTGGTCACCGCTTTACTGGTAGCCAGTTGCGCCCCTGGTGCCGTTAACTCTCCGCCGCCCAGCGGTGAGGAGGCTTTGCCTCCGACATCGTCATCCCAGGTCAGTTCAACCGCAGCACAACCGCAGCACAACCGCAGGTCAACGAGGTAAAACCCGTCACCCTGGTGGAAGGGTTAGAGCATCCCTGGGGTATGGCCTGGTTGCCCAATGGAGATCTGCTGATTACCGAGCGGCCCGGTCGTCTGCGTTTGGTGCAGGGAGGCCGCCTGGACCCCACCCCCCTAGGGGGAGTCCCCGAGGTTTTGGCCCTTCGCCAGGGTGGCCTGCTGGACATTGCCCTCCATCCCCAGTTTGAAGCTAACCAGTGGGTTTACCTGGTCTACGCCCACGGCACCCGCCAGGCCAATCTCACCCGGGTGGCCCGGGCTCGCCTGGTGGATCGGACCCTGACGAACTGGACCGTGATTTTTGAAACCAACCGCTCCAAGCCAGACGGCCAGCACTTTGGGGCCCGCCTGCTGTGGCTGCCCGATCTCACCCTACTGGTGACCATCGGCGATGGCGGTAACCCACCGATACAACTGGAGGGCGACCTGATTCGCAACCAGGCCCAAAACCTGAAAAGCCACCTGGGGGCCGTGGTGCGGATACGGGATGATGGTTCGGTGCCCGCAGATAACCCCTTTGTCGGTAACGCCGAGGCCGATCCCTTGATATGGAGCTATGGCCATCGCAACATTCAAGGCCTAGCCCTGGATGCGGCAACGGGTCAGATTTGGGCCACTGAGCACGGTGCCCGGGGCGGCGATGAGCTGAACCAGTTACAACCGGGGCAGAACTATGGCTGGCCCCTGGTGACCTACGGTGAGGAATACTCGGGTGGGCAGATTACGTCAGAGCGATCGCGCCCCGGCCTGGTCGATCCCATCACCTACTGGACCCCCGCCATCGCCCCCTCAGGGTTAGTGGTTTACCGGGGCGATCGCTATCCCCAGTGGCAGGGACACATCTTCGCGGGCGGCCTAGTTTCCCAGGATGTGCGGCGGCTTGAGGTGGATAGGGAGGGGACCGTGATAACCCAGACCCCCATAGCCATTGGGCAGCGGGTGCGAGACGTGCGTCAGGGTCCGGATGGTTTCCTCTACCTGCTGACCGATGCTCCTCGCGGTCAGCTCATTCGCCTGGAACCCGTAGGTTCTTAACCGGGCCAGTCCACCAGCCGCAGGGCCCCATGGATGGAGTGATCGGGGCGAATGCGCTGGAAAGCCATCAATCACCGCTAGCGGCCGCCTTCAGTCCTGTGCCGCACATTCAGCAGGTTAATCAAGACAGAAAATAATATCGTTGGCAGGCCGCACCCAGGAAGTGCAAAATATGCTCTTGGGTCTGCGTCAGCTTAATGACCTCCTTGTGTCCGTTGATCCAAACCAAATGCACCGATTGA
>JBEIGU010000108.1:0-13912 GCA_040381765.1 Leptolyngbya sp. | reverse complement strand
CCTACTTGTTATCAGCAAACGCCTACTTGTTATCAGCAAACGCCTACTTGTTATCAGCAAACGCCTACTTGTTATCAGCAAACGCCTACTTGTTATCAGCAAACGCCTACTTGTTATCAGCAAACGCCTACTTGTTTGTAACAAACGTGAACTCGTTTTCAGTAAACGCTTTCTCGTTAGCAGCAAACGCCTTCTGGTTGGCAACCAACCTAAACTGGCCTAAGCCCGTCGAGAATTAGCTTTCAGCCCTTCGCCCCTGGCTCACCGTCAGTTTCTTCCCCCGGGTCAAAATGATACAGGCTTAAGGGCCCTAACCCGGGAAGATACTTAGAGACCCCTGAGATCAATGCCAGAGATGAACTGGCGGCAGGGTCTGACCTGACGAATCCGTCGCCATGCCCCTGGAAGTACTACTGGCCTTTGCAGCCGCTGGAGGCATGGTGGTAATTGGGAGCTCGATGGTGGAAGCGCGAAAATGCTTCTGCTTAGATCACAGGCTGTCGGGATCAATGCCGCGATCGCGCAGCACCGCGGCTAATCGTTCTGCTCGTTGGTGTTCCTGTTCCGCCCGCTGGTGTTCCTGCTCGGCTCGTTGGCGCTCCTGTTCGGCTCGCTGGTGCTCCTGCTCGGCTCGTTCGCAACTCCAGGGTAGGAGTTGGCCGGCTTCATCCCACCAGCGCAACCAATCGCCCATCAATTGCTGATAGGTACCGGGCCAGATACCCAGCCAGAGCCCCAGGGGAGGCAGCCAAAATCGACCGTTGACATCGGCGGCTTGAATCTGATAACAGCCCTGGTGTAAGCACCGCACCTCCAGGCTGGGCACGTGGGGGTCGAAGGTGACGTAGACCGGCACCTGCAGGATCTGCTCGTAGAAATAGAGCTTTCCGTAGGGGAAGGTGGACCGCACCGATAGCTCTCCCCCCTCGGTTTCGGATAGAAACTCCATCACCACCGCCACCCCTTCTCCCTGCAGGTAGGGGGTATAGCTGCGACGAATCACCTGGGGATCAACCGGATAGACCCGGGGGATATAAAACCAGTCAGAAGCCTTAACGATGGTTTTGCCATTAACCACCGCCACCAGGGCGAAATTCGTACCGGTGAGGGCCTCCGGGGGAATGCGACCAGCCTGACCCAGGGCATCGGTAAGGGCGGCGGCCAGGGCAGGTTGCTGCAAATTTTCCACGGGATCATCGGGTAATACAAAGTCGGCGGGTAACTCTTGCCAGGTAACCCGCAGGGAACCAGTGGGGAGGGGGGAAGAGAGAACCATAACAACCCTGGGACGATAGACACTATTAGAACAATGTCCTCTACAGATTTTAGTATAAAAGATCTATTGTAACTACTCAGCTTGGGCACCGAGTCAAATCTGCCCTCATCCCCTACCCCTTCACTCCCTTGCCCGGTTTGGCCCAACGCTTGATGCGACCGACGGTGACGGGCATGGTATCGGCCACATCCAGGGTAAAGCGGAACACCTGGCGCGATCGCTTGCCATCTTCGGGGTCATAGAAGGTGAGCAGCACATCCCAGCAGTCGCTATTCATGCGGCAGTAGGGGCTTTTTTCCACCTCAATGGTGTCCAGCTGGCGGCGGTCGGCGATCTCCTCGGCAAAGGTGGCCGCCGCTTGAAAGGTGTTGGTGACGGCAAAGTTGAGGGCCCGATCGCGGCTGGTCTGACCCACATTGCGCAGATCGTGGTAGACCCGCTGCAAAAAGGCAGTGAGTCCTTGCCGCAGCAAGGCCGTCTCGCCCTCGGGGGGGGTGACGGTGGCCAGGGCCGCCTCCACCAGGGTGGGCACGTTCCAGCCATACATCCCCCGGGGGTTTAGCACCTTCAGCACCGGCACCTCCTCCCCCGACAGCAGCAGCACGGTGCGGTCAGTGCGCTTACCGGGCAGGCTGATGTGATCGATAAACTCCCCACTGGTGGGGGGAGCCAGTTGGCCATTGAGCATTAACAAAAACATCTCATAGGTGGCCGGGGCAAAGGGGCCCTTGGGGTCGAGGGCGTAGAGGGTGTTACCGTCAAGCTGCAAGGTCCAGATCAGGTCAGGGGCCTGGTCGGGGGTGGATCAACTGCTGTCATTCTCGGCCCTTTGAATTCATTACAGCGATAACAAGACGCGGCTAAGTTGGCGCGATCCTGACTACCACCCAGGGAACGGGGAATTATATGGTCGATCACAAGGGGCATGCCAATTAACTGTTGTTGAGTTTGACAATATTCACAGCGTTGACGGGCTTCTGCGATGACCTGCTGACGCAGGGTGGATGGAACTGAAGCCATGGTTTAACCCGGTGAGAGCTGGGTCAGGTCTCGGATGGGTTGCCCTAGCCAGCGTAATAGGGCACAGGCATGGGCTTTTTTGAGCATTAGCCGATCGCCTGCCAGGGAGAGCTGTTGCAGTTCCTGCTGCTCGGCTGGGGTCAATGATCTTGCCTGGTTGTGGTCGAGTAGTTCTAGATGGCGTTCTTGCTGGGCTGGATCGATCTGGCTTTGGGCAATTTTTCGCAGATCATCGGCACTGAGGCTCTGCATGGCCAACAACTCAGCCTGGATATCGGCTGGTGTGTTGTCAATGGTAGGAGGTAAGTTACCGGTGATACTCTGAAGCACCAACTCCGCCAGGGGCTGATGGGTTAACTCAGCCAACTGAGCTAACCGTTGGAAGGTCGCTTCCGGTAAGTTGATCGTTAGTTCCATTGAGCAGCTCCATAGGGTCAGGGGGGGGGAAGATGAGGGGGCGGAGGAAGCAGGGGAAGAGGGGGGAGATGAGGGAGTTCTAAAGAAAGATTTTTGCTCCATTTCTTCCCTTGCCTCCCCTGCCTCCATTTCTTCCCCTGCTCCCCTACAGCGGGGTTGATAGAATGGTGACAGATTCCTTAAACGCTTAAGGCTCATTCCCCATGGCTCCTGCTCTAATCGACATCGGTCACCTGATCGCGACTGATCCCCAACGCTATGGGGGTCGGGCTGTGATCGCCGGGACGGGAACCTCCGTTCGGCAGATTGTGACGCTCTATCGCCAGGGCTACAGTGCCGATGAGATTGCCATGGATAAGAGTTATCTAACCCTGGCTCAGATTCACGCGGCCCTGGCCTATTACTACGCCAATCAATCGACGATTGAGGCCGATATGGCCGCCGAGGCAGGAGAGTACGATCGCCTGATGAGCCTGCATCAAGAGGCACCGCCCCCCTCGCCATGAGCCAGATCAGACTATACCTGGATGAAGACGCCACCCATAACCGGCTGTTGCAGGCACTCCATAACCGGGGAGTGGATGTGATTAGTATTGGCGACCAATTGCGAGGGTTGTTGCAGTTGATTGCAGCCAAACCTGCTGAAGCAATGGAGAACCAGGTGGAGTTCTTGGGTGCATGGATTAGACGGTAGTTGTAAGAGAGAGGGGGCTGGGTGAGGGGGAGCAGAGGGGACTTGGAGACGGGGAAAGTAGATCACCCCGTCACCCCGTTCCTCCCTTAACCCCGCTCCCAGCGGGTACCGTTATTCCATTCGATGGTGGCGAAGTCCTCTGAGACCGTTCCACTCACCCGGACTCCCGTATTAAAGGAAATATCAACTTGGACCCGATTAACATCGTCCCAGGAATCGATATGGACAGTGGCATCCCCGTAGGACCAGTGTTGGTCAGCTAAATCCCTCGCCACAACCTGATCGAAAGCATCGCCAGGCTCAATCACAATCTCCGATAGAAAATTGCCGGGATAGGTCCAATTCCCGGTGAGTTGACTGATGGCGTCGGTGACATCAAACCCTGGTGATACGTCCTCGATCGATTCTTCTTCATTAATAACGGCTTCATCCATCAAATCTTCTTCGCTCATGGTGGGTTCTCCTTAGGGTTTATTGATCAAGTCAGATTGCTCGAGCTACCTGGCTCTGCCCCTATTCTGCATCATCCCCATCCTGGGAACAGAGCATCTGGTCCCAATGGTACATACCAAAGTGGCTTCCTCCCCATCACCCTTTCCCCCCCCCCGCTCCTGCCCTAGGACGGGGCACAAAAGCCTGAAGGAATTAACAAAAAAATCACTGTAAAAGCAGTTCACTGTGGATACCATGGGGTAGGACATGATCTGCGAACCCCCATGCCCCCCAAACCCCGCACTTTTCTAGCCAGCCCGGATGGGGTTAGTCGCCTCAATGCAGCTAAGCAGCAGCTTAACCTCAGCCTGGCCGCCATTGCCCAAAGGGCGGGGGTGAGTACCGACACCGTTAGTCGCCTGTGGCACCCTGAGCGGGGCAAGCCCGTCAGTGAAAAGAGCCTGATCGCCATCGCCAGTAGCTTAGGGCTATCGCCAGAGGCGATCGCGGCCGCCCCCCTGGGGACCAACGACACTGCCCTGGTGGAGGCCCAGCGGCGCATTGACCAGGCCCTTGTCACCGCCGCCACCACCCTCAATTTAGCCGGCTTGGGGCTGACGACGCTGCCGGCGGCGATCGGTCAACTGACTCACCTCACCCTGCTCAACCTCTCGGGCAATCAACTGACAAGGGTGCCAGAGGCGATCGGCCAGCTCACCAATCTCACCTCCCTAAACCTCTCGGGCAATCAACTGGCAACGGTGCCAGAGGTGATCGGTCAACTCACCAATCTCACCTCCCTGGTCCTCTGGGGCAATCAACTGACGACGCTGCCAGAGGCGATCGGCCAGCTCACCCAGCTCTCCGTGCTTGGGCTCGGGAAGAATCAACTGACAACGCTGCCAGAGACCATCGGCCAGCTCACCCACCTCTCTCGACTAGATCTCTCGGATAATCAACTGACGACGCTGCCAGAGGCGATCGCCCAGCTCACCCAGCTCACTAAGCTAAGCCTCTCGAGCAATCAACTGACGACAGTGCCAGAGGCGATCGGCCAGCTCACCCAGCTCTCCGTGCTTGGGCTCGGGAAGAATCAACTGACGACGCTGCCAGAGGCGATCGCCCAGCTTACCCAGCTCACTGAGCTTTACCTACATAGTAATCAACTGACGACGCTGCCAGAGGCGATCGGCCAGCTCACCCAGCTCACTAAGCTTTACCTCTGGGGCAATCAACTGACGACAGTGCCAGAGGCGATCGGCCAGCTCACCCAGCTCACTGAGCTAAGCCTACAGGGTACTGATCGCTTAAGGATCCCCTCGCCGATCCTGGGGCCCTCACCGGAACAGGTGCAGAAAGGGGCGGAGCCGGCTAATCCCCAGGAAATTCTCAACTACTACTTCCGCGCCCTGGCGGACCAGAAACCCCTGAATGAAGCCAAACTGATTTTGGTGGGGTACGGTGCCGTTGGCAAAACCTCCCTGGTCAACCGCCTGGTTAACCAGGCCTTCAACCCCGACTCTAAAAAAACCGAGGGCATTAAGATCACCCAGTGGGAGCTGCGGTTGGCTGGCAACGAGGTCATCACCCTCAACGTCTGGGACTTTGGCGGTCAGGAGATTATGCACTCCACCCACCAGTTTTTCCTCACTGATCGGAGTCTGTATCTGCTGGTCTTAAATGGTCGCCAGGGGCATGAAGATGAGGATGCAGAGTATTGGCTAGAGCTAATTCAAAGTTTTGGCGGCCATTCCCCGGTGATTGTGGTGCTAAATAAGGTTGGAGAGCACCCCTTCGATGTTAACCGCAATGCCCTGCGGCAAAAGTTTGCCAATATTCGTGACTTCATTGCCACCGACTGCCAAACACCGACGGGGATTGATCAGCTGCGATCTACAATCGAAGCAGTAACCGACCAGCTTGAACACCTGCGAGACCCCTTCCCGGCCAGTTGGTTTGAGATCAAGCAGGAGTTGGCCAAAATGGCAGACAACTATATTTCCTTTGAGCAATTCCGGGCCATCTGTTGCCAGGATGGGGAGTCAGATCCCCAGGCCCAAAACTCCCTGGCGGGCTATCTCCATAGTCTGGGCATTGCCCTCAACTATAGAGAAGATGCCCGCCTGCGAGATACCCACGTGCTCAACCCCCGCTGGGTCACCAATGGTATCTACAGGCTCCTAAATGCCCAGGATTTAAGTGCCAGCCGGGGGGAACTGGCCATGACAGAGCTGAGCCACCTGCTTGATCCGCAGCAGTATCCACCGGAGCGCCACAGCTTTCTGCTGGAGCTGATGCGAAAATTTGAATTGTGCTTTCGCTTCCCAGAGGATGAAAATCGCTATCTGATTACCGATCTGCTCGACAAGCAACAGCCCCCGGAGGCGGCAGGGTTTGATCCGCGAGCATGTCTCAACTTTCGCTATGCATACCCGATCCTGCCGGAGGGGTTAATACCCCGATTCATTGTCCGCACCCATGTTTTAAGCAAGCCCCAGTGGCGCTGGCGTATGGGTACCATCCTGACCTTTGAAGACAACCAGGCCCTGGTCAAGGCTGACCGCCAGGACAGGTGCGTCACCATCAACGTCAAGGGTCCTAATGAGGGACGACAGCGATTATTGGCGATTATCCGGTCTGACTTTGATCGCATCCACAGCAGCTTTAAGTTTACCCCTACCCAGGGGGTGCCCCATCCGGCCTATCCAGGGTTGATTGTCGGCTACCAAAAATTACGGGTGATGGAAAGCGAAGGAGTTAAGCAATTTCCTGAGGTGATCGACAACAACAAACTGATTACCATCGATGTGGGGGAGCTTTTGTGGGGAGTTGACCTGCGGGAGCCTCGCCGCAGAGGGTCTCCTCCAGGCGATGACTGGCAGCAGGGTCGGGAGGGCAGATCTGCCCTGCGGCTGTTCTACAGCTATTCCCACCGGGATGAAACCCTGCGGGACTGTCTGGAAATTCGGCTAAAACTCCTGGAGCGGCAGGGGGTGATTCAACCCTGGCACGATCGCCGCATTTCCCCAGGGTCAGACTGGCAAGCCGCCCTGGAAACCAACCTGGAAAAGGCGGATATTATCTTGCTGCTGGTCAGCCCAGATTTTCTAGCCTCTGACTACTGCTACGGCATCGAGACAAAACGCGCCCTGGAACGTCACCGGGCCGGGGAGGCCCAGGTGATTCCCCTCCTACTGCGCCCGGTGAATTGGGCCAAAACCCCCATCAGCCACTTGCAAGCCTTGCCGACGGGCCTGAAACCGGTTACCCAATGGCCTGACCCAGATGATGCCTGGCTCAACATTGAACGGGGGATTGAGCGGGCGATCGAGGGGCGGTGGCACGATCCTCCCCTCAACCGGTCCTCAGCCTTCTGAGTAGCAGGCTAGTTTTTCATTCAAGCTGTTGTCTGACCGGCTAGACAATCGCCTACCCCCTACCCCCCAAGGAGGCCACCATGACCGCACCCCAACCCACGCCCCGCCCGGTTACGGGGGAGTCTGCAGCGGTGCAGAGCTATCTGGGTATGTTGCAAGCCATCATCACCCGCATGGCGGGTAACAGTGGCAATTGCAAAACCTGGTGCATTTCCCTGGTCTCAGCCATTCTGGTGGTGATCGTCGATCAAAAAAATCCCCGCTATGTCTGGATCACCTTTATTCCAGTCTTGCTCTTCCTTCTGCTCGACGCCTATTACCTGGGGCAAGAGCGGGCCTTTCGGGATGTTTACAACCACTTTGTTGCCAAACTCCACTCTGGCCAGGCCACCGATCGAGACTTATTTCTCATCAAACCGATGCAGGGGTTTAACGTGGTCCAGTCCCTATTCAGGGCCATTGGGTCCTTCTCTATCTACCCCTTCTACCTGGTGTTAGCTGGGGTGATTGTGATTGCCCGATACCTGGTATAGCAGCGCTGTCAATCTCCCTAGGCAGCCAGAGTATAGATTTCCTGGCGGTGTTAATCAAGGAATCAAAAGTGTTAGAGCTTACCTGAGACCCGATTAAATAACCCCTGGCGCAAATGAGCACCAGGGGTTGGTTTAGTTATAGGAGATTAGAAATAGAGGCTTTAGCGGTGTTAACAAGGTTATCCTCCCCTGTTCAGCCCTATCGCGATAGGACTCTGCCCCCAAGTTCACGGGATGTTAACGAATATTACCCCCAGGTAAGAATCCGATATTTTGTGACTAGAGATTACGGATGGTTGCGGGACTGTTCAGATTTCTGTGTAAACCCTGGTTCTGGCAACCAGAAATCAATGGTTTCAGCCTGATCTGGCACTGTTTTCTGAACACTTCCGCAATTGTGTATCTCACTCTACTCCGCCCATGGGTTCCCACCCCCAACTTGAGAATCAAGGCCCAACAGTACCCCCCAGCAGGCGACCAACTGCGATCGCACCCCCACCAACCGCGATCGCAGGGCTGCACCTACCGATCGCACCCCTGTGTTTAACGATCACACGGGTGCAAACATCGATCACACCCCTGTGTATACCGATCACACGGGTGCAAACATCGATCACACCCGTGCGCATAACGATCACAGGCCTGTGTTTAACGATCACACCCGTGTGCATATCGATCACAGGGGTGTGTATAACGATCACAGGGGTGTGTTTAGGATGTGCTCAATGGTGATCTTTATGCACATAGACTACAACAATGGTTGCACGCGTGTGTTTAGAATGTGCTTAATGGTGATCGATATATGCATAGACTAAACCTTTGGGTTTTGGGGCCAACTTACCCCCACCACCCCCTTTTTTAGCTCCACCACCCCTATGGGGTCCGACCCTCCCTGACATGCCGTAATTCGCTCAGGTAATCAATGCCAATCACCGTGGCTCCCTGTTGCCCCAGGGCGGCCACTAGGCTGGCCAGATACCGCCGATCGATAGGATTGGGAGTGCTCAGCAGCGGCGATCGCCGAATTGACTCACTATCCACCGCAACCAGGGTGACCGGGGGCTCATCCTGGGGAAGTTGCAGGGTCAACTGGTGGTAGATGGTCTGAGCCAGGAGGCGCCCCGCCAGTAGCCGTTGTTGGATCCCGGGCCAAAGGCTGAGGCCAACTACCAGCCCCAGGGCGAAATTCGTACCGGTGAGGGCCTCCGGGGGAATGCGACCAGCCTGACCCAGGGCATCGGTAAGGGCCGCGGCCAGGGCAGGTTGCTGCAAATTTTCCACGGGATCATCGGGTAATACAAAGTCGGCGGGTAACTCTTGCCAGGTAACCCGAAGGGAACCAGTAGGGAGGCGAGAAGAGAGAACCATAACAACCCTAGACGGTGGGCATAACTAAACCATGCCCTTAGTAAGCTCTAGTATAAACGATCGCGTAGGAGCCAGGGACTTTGGCGATTCTGCGATCGACTGGGCCTAATTTAGACCGCAAAGGATGAGTCCACAGCATAGCTGTGGGTGGGGGGACTGATCCGGGGGATAATCGATCAGGATTTCCAGCCCCTGAACCCCAGGGAAGGCTATGACCCTCCAATCTTTCCATCCCTCCCGCCGTAAACTCTGGCTCGCCGCCGTTAAGCCCCCCATGTATAGCGTGGCGATTATGCCCATCCTGGTGGGTAGCGCCATTGCCTACGCAGAAACCGGTCGCTTTGACCTGGGGGTGTTTGGCGCCTTTCTGGCGGCGGCGATTTTGATTCTGGCCTGGGAAAACCTCAGTAACGACGTCTTTGATGCGGTCACCGGCATTGACATTAATAAGGCCCATTCCGTTGTTAACCTCACCCGTAACCGGCCCCTGGTGTTTGCCCTGGCTAACCTCTGCCTACTGGTGGGGTTGGTAGCCATGGTGGCGATCGCCCTGCGCCAGCAGGACGCCACGGTGCTGGGGCTGATTGCCCTGTGCTGTGGCCTGGGCTACCTCTACCAGGGCCCCCCCTTTCGCCTGGGCTACCAGGGGTTGGGGGAAATTCTCTGTTTCCTAAGCTTTGGCCCCCTGGGGTTGGGGGCCGCCTATTACAGCCAAACCCAGAGCTGGTCCTGGGCCAGTCAATTGGCCGCGGCGGTGATCGGCCTGACCACCACCCTGGTGTTGTTTTGCTCCCACTTCCACCAGGTGGAGGATGATATCGCCGCCGGTAAGCGATCGCCCATCGTCCGCCTGGGTACCGAACGGGGGGCCCAACTGGTACCCTGGCTCTGTGGTGGGGTGTTTAGCCTAACCGGGCTGGGGCTGGGTCTGGGTCTGTTTCCCCGGGCTACCCTGCTGGTACTGGCCAGTGGGCTGCCGGCCTGGCGGCTGAGCCAGCATCTACAGCGCCACCACCATCAGCCAGAGCGGGTCAGTAACGCCAAGTTCTACGCCCTGGGCTTCCATTTCTGGAGTGGCCTGCTGCTGGCCCTGGGGTTTTGGCTCAGTCGGCTGGGGTGATGGCGATCTACCTGGCCCTCCGCCCCTACCGGCGCCGCTTTCGCCAACCCCTGCAGACCGCCCATGGGTTGTGGCGCTGGCGACGGGGGGTGATCCTGAGGTTGGCGGATGACCGGGGCCGGGTGGGCTACGGTGAGGTGGCCCCCCTGCCCTGGTTTGGCACCGAAACCCTGGCGGAGGCCCTGGCCTTCTTGAGCCAGCTGGGGCCGGGGCAGGTGGCGGAGCCGGTACCCGATCGCCTGCCCAGCTGCCAATTTGGCCTGGGGGCGGCCCGCTGGATGCTAGATCATCCCCAGGATCTGGAGACCAGCCCCCCCGATCAGGGCCCCACCAGCGCCCTGCTACCGGCGGGGGCAGCGGCCCTTGACGCCTGGCCAACCCCCTGGCAGCAGGGCCTTCGCACCTTTAAATGGAAAATTGGCCTGGCCAGCCCTGGGGAGGAAATCCCTCTGTTGCAGCGGTTGGTGCAGGCCCTGCCGGCCACCGCCGCCCTGCGGCTAGATGCCAACGGTGGCCTGAGGGAGACCACGGCTCGGGATTGGTTGCAGGTCTGCGATCGGATCAACAACTCGGCCAGGGGGCCCCGCATCGAATACCTGGAGCAACCCCTGCCCGCCGCCGCCCTGGCCGCCATGGGCCAGCTGGCCCGCCAGTACCAGACCCCCCTGGCCCTGGATGAGTCGGTGGTCACCGCCGATCAACTGCAGCGCTGTCAACAGCTAGGTTGGCCAGGGGCTCTGGTGGTTAAACCGGCGATCGCCGGCGATCCCCAGCGACTGCGCCAGGTCTGGGGGAGGGGCGCTGCCCCCCTGGTGTTTTCCTCCGTCTTTGAAACCGGGGTGGGGCGGAGGGTGGCCCTGGCCCTGGCCCACCAATACCAGCAGCAAACTGGCCAGTCCCTGGCCCTGGGGTTTGATACCCTAAATCGGTTTGAGGATGACTGGGATCAGCTTTCCCCCGATCAATTATGGCAGCGCCTCTAGACCCCCTTCCCCCCGTCGGCCACTGCCTGGAACGGCAGCGGCAGCTAGCCTGGCTCTGGCCTCCCCAGGCCAGGGCAGAGTTCTGGCGTCAGGTGGATGGGCTCAGCCAGGCCCTGGAGTCCTGGCCTGGGGAACTGCTGGTGGTGGCGGAACCCACCCCCCTGGGCACCCTGGCGGCGGTGTTGGCGGGGCTGGGGCAAGGGGTAGCGGTGGTGCTCACCAACCCCCACTGGGGAGAGGCGGAGTGGCGCCAGGTCACCCCCCTGGTGCAGCCGGACTGGACCCACCCTCTCCACCCGACCCTGGGGGTTTACCCGGGCTGGGGCCGGAGTCCCCAGCCTGAGGTGGATCTGTGGATCGCCACCGGTGGCAGCAGTGGCCAGATCCGCTTTGCCGGCCACACCTGGAGTAGCCTGATGGCGGCGGTGCAGGGGTTCCGGGCCCACTTTGGGATAGCGGTGGTGCGGGCCTATTGCGTTCTGCCTCTCTACCACGTCAGCGGCCTGATGCAGGCCCTGCGGGTGCTGGCCACGGGGGGCACCCTGGCCCTCCACCCCTACCCGGAATTGAAACAACAGGGAGGGTGGGACTGGCCCCCCGGGGGTTTCCTCTCCCTGGTGCCCAGCCAGTTGCAATGGCTGTTGAACCAGGGCGATCGCCACCGGCCCTGGTTACAATCCTTTGACGCTATCCTACTGGGGGGAGCCCCGGCGTGGCCGGCCCTACTCACCCAGGCCCGCCACCTGGGGCTGCCCCTGGCCCCCACCTACGGCCTGACGGAAACCGCTGGACAGGTCACCACCCTGCCGCCAGCAGCCTTTCTAGCCGGAGACAGCAGCAGTGGGCCGCCCCTACCCCATGTGCACCTGCAGGTGTTAGACCCCCAGGGCCAACCCCTGGGCCCTGGCCAGACCGGTGTCCTCAGCCTGCAAACCGCAGCCCTGGCCCAGGGCTACTGGCCTGATCAATCCCCTCCGTCCCCTGCTGACCGCTTCCTCACCGAAGACCTGGGCTACCGGGATAGCCAGGGCCATCTCCACCTGGTGGGTCGCCGCAACAGTCTAATTATCAGCGGTGGGGAGAAGGTGCTGCCCCAGGAGATCGAAGCCCTGCTGTTGGGCACCGGCCAGGTGGCGGATGTCTGGGTGGTGGGGGTCTCCGATCGCCGGTGGGGCCAGCGGGTCTGTGCCCTGATCGTACCCAGCCCTGAGTTTACCGGCATCGAGGCTCTGGCTGCCCTGATCAGGCCCCACCTGGCTCCCTACAAACAACCGAAGCAGTGGCGGGTGGTGACCGCCCTACCCCGCACCCCGACCGGCAAACTGCGGCGGGCTGAGGCCCTGGCCCTGTTCGATGGGGGCGGCGAGATCGAGGTCTAAGCGGCGGCGATCGCCTAAAGCCCTAGGCCTTCCTTGCTCTGCTGCAGTCGTTGATACAACCCCTGAATCTGCTGGTAAGCATCTTCGGGTGATAGCTTGCCACCGGTCTGTAGGCCAGAGATATAGTTGACCCGATGGGCAAACTCCTGCAGGTTGGCATTGAAGGTCAGATTTTGCAGAGAGAACTCGCCGTAGTAGCGACTCCGGGGGCAAAGTAGCTGATTGAGATCCTGCCGATCGGAGGAAGGGTTAAAATCCGTCACGCACCTCTCCTTAACCGTTTGTTAATCAAATGATAACCTTCTAATCAGTATAGTCAATTCCACTTTGGATTGGTGTATTTCGCCCTGACCCTGTAGCCTTTCCGCCTCTAGAGCCCTGGGGTCTAGCATGGGCCTACCCTTCCCTAGACATACTCCTTAACATTCGCCCTACTCCCTGAGGGAGTAGGGCGTCGTCATCGGTCGCTATATCCGCTACCAGCTCACTGGCAAGATCGCTGAGGCCCTGGCGGACAGCACCGATGCACCGCCCATTCTGGAGTAGGAGACCGCCTACCGCAGCGATGGCCGACAGAAACTGGAGCAGCTCCTGATCGATCAGGTGGCCTTTGTCTGTTCGGGGCTGGTGGCCCTGGGGAGTTTTCAAGTCTGGGGCGGTTGGCGATCGCTAGTTCCCAAGCCAATTGGAGAAATTATTTTCGGTAGACGACTGTTTACTTTCCTATCGCGGGTCGGAGTCAGAGTCGATCCGCTTCCCTTCAACAAGGATGTACCTCAACCAATTGCACTTCAGAGTCCACTAAATCAACCACCTCCACGTCCCGATTTGTTGGGTCGCAAAGCAGAACTGGAGGATGCAGCATTTGCCTTAAAACGT
This sequence comes from Leptolyngbya sp., assembly GCA_040381765.1. Classification (GTDB taxonomy): domain Bacteria; phylum Cyanobacteriota; class Cyanobacteriia; order Phormidesmidales; family Phormidesmidaceae; genus Nodosilinea. Next base: position 434 of record JBEIGU010000108.1, on the reverse strand, counting down.
GAGGGATGCTGATGCTATTTCAAATATTCTGGAATGGGCTTTTGAGTCTGGTCGATATGCGGATGTGATTAAGTTGGGACAGTGGCTGGTTATCAATGAAATCCAGCGAAAATCTACCTACAGGTGAATGCTTTCTTACCTTCGATGGTGAGCTATTTGGATCAGAACATATTATCGGTGGAGCAAGTGCCGATGAAGTGCTGGTTGATCAAGAAACGAATGAAGTTAAAACAGATAAGTCGCGGGGTTCATCAGGTTTATTCCAAATGGTAAGAGAACTCCATAGAAAATATAATCCAATAGCTAAGATGGTTTACCCGTGATTTCCACAAACCACTTTGGCAAATTAGGCAGTCGCTTAATCTGTTGTTCCAATTGAGCCATTGCCTGTTGGGTCAGTTTCACTCCTGTTTTGTAGACTGTCTCAATCAGGG